>JAFYGX010000139.1 GCA_017543025.1 Solobacterium sp. | reverse complement strand
GCTGAAAGCAGCCATGGTAGAAGAAAAGGACGGCCTTCAGCTGATTGTCGGCATCAACGATATCGATGCCCAGGTACGGCAGGAAGAAGAAATGGAACATCGCCTTCTGCAGGCCCAGTCTGAAGCGAATGTCGACGCTCTGACCGGCGTCCGGAACCGGCATGCATATCTGGAAGAAGAAGCCCGGATGGACCGGCTGATTGCGGCGAATATGGCAAAGCCGTTTGCGATTGTGATGATGGACCTCAACGATCTGAAGAAAATCAATGATACCTGCGGACACCAGTGCGGAGATCACTATATCTGTGATGCATGCCGAATCATCTGCGATATCTTCAGGCACAGTCCGGTCTTCCGGATCGGCGGGGATGAATTTGCGGTGATCGCTCAGGGGCAGGACTATCAGAATATCGAACAGCGGCAGCAGGAGATGAACACCCGCAACGAAACTGCACTGCAGTCAAACGGCATCGTCATTGCCTGCGGGATGTCCGTATTCAGAGACGATCCATGCGTTGCGGCGGTATTTGAAAGAGCCGATCACGCCATGTATGAAGACAAGAACCGGCTGAAAGCCCGGCAAACGGGCTGTGCGGAAGCCAATCCGGCATATCGCTGTCCTGCCGCAATGGAATGAAGCTCACAAGAGCAGTAAGAATGATACTGAAGTTTACCGGCGGCTACAGCCGTCTGTTATGATATGAGGAGTTAATCTGCATTGATGAATTATGTTCAGAAATTAAAAAAACTGTTTCTGTATGCAGGAATCGAAAAAGAGGAGTATGACGGGCTTCGCACCTGCATCTATGAAGAGAACCGCATTCTGCTGAAGGTATTTTCCCAGCTGGCAGCCGTGATGTTTTTTCTGCTGTATTTCGCAAGCATTGTGACCGGCGGATTTGCGGCCGCAAACACTTCAACCTATCTCTTCTGTGCAGCAGAGATGACAGTCATCCTGCTGAGCGCACACCTGATTCTGCCGAAACATCCTTCCATCGTGATGATGTTTGTATACATATTCGAGATTCTGCTGTATGCATTCGGCATTCATATCTCTATGCTGCATGCGGATATGCCGGCTGTCTCCGCAGTAGCGTTCCTGCTTGTCACTCCCCTTCTGTTCTATGACAAGCCGCTGCGGGTTTCCGCTCTGATCGCAATTGCAGTTACGGTATTCTGCCTGATTGTCATCCGCTTCAAACAGCCTGCGATCGCGATAAATGACTTCTGGAATTCAATCACATTCGGAATTGTGGCAATTGTGACAGCCGTATTTGTCATGAGCATCAAAATCCGTGCTCTCCTTCAGTCAAAACAGATTGAATATCTGAGCCAGACGGATCTGCTGACCGGATTAAAAAACCGGAATCATTATGAAACCCAGCTTCAGACTTACCCTTCCTTATGTCAGTCAAATCTCATCTGCATTTACGCGGATGTAAACGGACTGCACGAAATGAACAACGTCCATGGCCATGCGGCCGGAGACAGAATGCTGAAGGAAGCTGCTGCTGAGCTCCGAAGCCATTTCGGAGAAGACCATACCTATCGCATCGGCGGAGATGAGTTTGTCGCATTCCGGCCGGACGGCGCCATGGAACAGACTTTATCTGAACTGGAAGCGACTCGGAATGCCCTCAGCAGAAGCGGGTATATCGTTTCTTTCGGAATTGCGGAAGATGATAAAACCGATGGACTTATACAAATGAGTGAGCTGGTAAGAAACGCCGAAAACCGGATGTTCGCCGACAAACAGAACTACTACCGGCAATCCGGCAACGATCGAAGAAGGAGATAAGCTGTCCCGGCTGTCACATCTGTCAGCGAAGGGTAAAGGAGCGAGAACAAATGAAGCTGCTTTTTGCGGAAACTCTGAGAAAGCTCAGAATCGACAAGGGACTCTCCCAGCGTGAACTGGCGGAGCGGATGTTTGTCACCCGGCCGACGGTATCCAGATGGGAAAACGGAAACCGGCTGCCGGATGCCGCGATGGTTTCCCGGCTTTCTCAGTGCCTTGACGTCGATATCAACACCCTGCTTTCCGGTTCGGAAGAGAGTGAGGAATCACCCAATGTCATCATGGTGGAAGATCGGAAAATCATTCTGAACGGTGCGCTTCCGGTTCTGGAAACCGTCCTGCCCAATACGACGGTCATCGGATTCACAAGGCCGTCGGAGGCGATTGAATATGCAGAAAAAAACTGGGTTGCACTGGCATTTCTCGATATAGAGCTCGGGAAACTCAGCGGCATGGATCTCTGCCGCACCCTGCTTGAAATCAATCCACGCACCAATGTTGTTTTTCTGACTGCCTACAGCAGCTATTCTCTGGATGCGTGGAACACCGGTGCCTGCGGTTTCATGCTGAAACCAATCACTCCGGAAGGCGTACAGGAACAGCTGAAGCGCCTGCGCTTTCCGTTTTCCCGGGGAGGTGAAAAATGATCAGTTTCCTATATGGGCTGGCTTTTTTTATGGTCGGCGTAATGATATCCCTGATGGCTCTCGGACTTGCGGCATCCATTCTCTCTCTCGGGTTTGATCAGTGGAGCAGACGGTTTTTCATCACCATGTTTTCTGTTCTTCTGCTCTGCAGTATCACAGTGCTGATTGACTGTCTGGTCTATGGCAATCCCGCTATGTTTCTGGTGGAACAGATTACCAGCTATCTCGAATCGGTATCCGCTTCCATTCCGATCCTGCTGTTTACCGTATATCTGATTCACAGCACCGGGGAAGATGTACAGAGAAGCAGGATTGCCGGCTGTGCGGCGGTTCTCTGGATCGTCTTCTTCATTCTCTCGTGCATCGCCTGCTCCTCTCCTCTGTTCTATTACTTTTCAGACCGCTGTGAATTCTTCATCGGTCCCCTGTTTCCGCTTCTGTTTTCTCCGCTGATCCTGATCATGTTCATGAACCTCATCATAATCGTGCACAGGCGAAGCAGAATAAAGGAACGGTATTATCACGCGTTTCTCTTCTGCTTCCTTCTGCTTACGGCGGCAATAATCATACACGCATTCTTTTACAGTTCCTTCCTGATCATCATCGGCTATACGATCTCCGCATTTTCCATGTTCATCATTATTCTTTATTCCCAGATCGAACAGAATATGCTGCAGCAGAAGGAAATCGCACAGCAGCGTGCCAGCATCATGGTTCTTCAGATGAGGCCGCATTTCATCTACAACACCATGATGAGCATTTACTATCTCTGTGTGCAGGACAGCCGGAAGGCGCAGGAAGTCATTCTCAGCTTTACCGACTATCTTCGCAGAAACTTTACAGCCATCGCCAGCGAAGAACCGATCCCCTTCTCGGAGGAACTGGAACATACACGGGCATATCTTGCCGTGGAGCAGGCTCAGTTTGAGGATATGCTGTTTGTGGAATATGACATTACGGAAATCCTGTTCAAAGTTCCGCCCCTTACTTTGCAGCCGATCGTGGAAAACGCGGTCAAGCATGGCATGGATCCTGATGGCGAGCCGCTTCACATTTCCATAAGAACCCGCAGAACGGATGAAGGCAATGAAATCATTGTCGAAGATAACGGTTCGGGATTCGAGCCATCTGATGACAGTGAGCCGCATATCGCACTCGGAAACATCCGCCAGCGGCTTGAACTGATGTGTCATGGAACAATGACGATCACAGCCTGGAACGGCGGCGGAGCTGTTGTGACGATCACAGTCCCCTTCAGACCGCAGACAGACGACTGAACCATTTTGTCCGTTCCTCGTTCCGCTTCCGTTCTGTGACATCAATTCGGGCACTGGCACAGCTGCCTTCCCTCCAGAAGCAGTAAAGGATCAGCGTCAGGCTGATCCTTTTTGTCTGTTCTGGCTGTATTGCGTATTCCAGAGGCTTCGTGTTCGCTTACGGATTCCGGCTGCTCCTGTTGGAATGACAGGGAACCGGTCTATCCATCATCGTTTTTCCTTCTGCCTCTGGCTGCGGATTCTGACGATTAAGTTATCGCAGTTTTTCCGATTCAGCGAAAGTCATCTGAACGTTTATTCAGAACCTTTTTCTGCATTTTCTGCGTCAGCCGCAGCCTTCGCTGCTTCTGCTTCTTTTGCTTTTTTCGCCTTCTTCTTCCGGATCGAGCGGACGATGAGGAAGATGATCAGACCGATAATGATGACAAGCACCACAGCTCCGATCATGATGATTTTCGGAAGGTTCGCAATCAGCAGAACGCTTCTGAAGTTGGCATCATCTCCTGCAGGAATGCCCTGATAGGTCGGATCCGCAGTCGGAAGCGGTGCTTTGTCCGGACTGATCGTATAGGCTTTGATATACGCATTTCCAAACGCCATGATACTTCCGGCTGCTGTGGAATTCAGTTCCGATGCATCCGCCCAGACATGTTCGGTTCCATTGTTTACATAAACCAGCGTTTCGCCCGGATTGGATACAACCGCCGCATGTTCTTTATTGATGTTGTCGGCTGTCTGAAGATCCTGACGGATGGTCTCCTCGATATTGAGCCAGGAAACCTTCTTGCCGTCTTTTTCCGTCTGAATGCTTTCCACAATCGCAAAGCGATCGCCCGCTTTGAGATCAGCCGGTTTTCGAGCTTCAGTGTATGGAACCCGTGGGAATCATAACTCGCAGTTGCGGCCGCAAGCAGTTCGCCCTCCGTAGGATTGAGCGTATCGGCTGTCAGTCTGTAGACTTCAACCTCTGCCGTTGTGTTATTGACCGGTGCATATACAGAGACCGCAGCGAGCTTCTCATCCTGCTGGCATGTAAATACATTTGCGTTCAGCGTTTCGCTGTTGTCCGTCGGAAGCGAAATCGGGTAGAACGCTACCGGGTTGCAGTAATCATACTGATAGATATGGTCATAATCGAAGCCGTCTATCGCATCATCGCTGTCGATTGCCGTGATATCGGAAATCGAATGGTCTTCATAGCTGACCCACGCATATCCGGTTCCGTGTCCTTCTTCATCGGGAACTCCGTAGTTGAATCCCATCAGCAGCATTCTTCCTTCTTTGCTGGAAGCGAAGGTGTTGTATACCTGCGTAAACCGGTCACCGTACTTTTCCAGACTGTAGTCATAATTGCCCCAGCTGTTCTTGATCAGGAATGCACCGTTATGTTCCGGAAGGCCTCCCTTGTCCGTTTTGAAATTCTCACGGGGATAGTCATCGTTCCATCCGACAATCGTCACCAGGTGATTGGTGCCAACTTCCTGCGCGTCATTATACTGGCAGAAATATTCATAATTCATGTAATCGCTGTTGCCGCTGTCGCCGGGCATGGAGCTGTCTGCCTGATAGCTCATCATCAGTGCGCCGTATCGGATCATCATCTGCTTGATGATATCGACCGCTTCCGGCCGGTAGCTGTCATACAGATACTTGCCCTGTGTGACATCGATATGATATTTCGCCGGGCTGTCAATATACATGAACTCCTGGACATGCGCCAGCCGGGGACTTGTGCTGTCATCTTCCGGATTTCTGAGGTCATAGGCTTCCTTGCCGTCGACTTTTTTATCAAGCGGCTTATAAGGCTCCTGTGATTCCGCAAGCGGACTGATCCAGGAAGTGAACAGCATCTGAGAACTTGATGCGAACCCTCCGGTCTGAAAATGGGAATTCAGTACATCCGGATCCAGCGGTGAAGTTCCTTCCCCTTTCTGCGATCCGTCCCTGACCTGTTCCATATTCATATATGCATGGTAAAGCTCACTGAGATCGAGTTCATTCGAGACATTTTTCACGTTCAGCTCAAATCCGTCCGGATTGATCACTCCGCTGTTTCCGTGACGCTTATGAAGCAGATTGCTTTCAAGAGTCGCAATGGAGCCGAACGCCCAGCATGTACCGAACGGACTCTGGTCCTTGATCGACGTCGTATCTCCAAGTGATGGCAGATAATACTGCGGTACGGAAGCCGTATCGAATTCATGCCGGTTTTCCATATCACTGCCGTACTTTCTGTCGATCAGCAGATTAATCGAAGCAGGTACTTCCTGATTGCCGTAATAGGTAACGTCCCCGTCTGTCATCTTATAGTTGGTTACCCATTCCTTCATCTCTGTCCAGTCTCTGGAATCGGTAACGCCGTCACTGTTGAAATCCATTTCGATTCCGGCGGTTCCGATTGAACCGTCTGCGCTGACCGAAACGGTTGCCAGAGCGACCAATGCCGCTGCTGCAGCTGTTATAAATCGTTTCATATTCACCTCACTTCATTACAGTTATGAATTATACCCGAAACGCACATCATATGCGTCAGAACTGCCCTCCATTTCATCCGGCTGCACTCGTTGCCTCCTCTTCATGACATGGCAGGACACGGAACAGAACATTTCATGTCTGACGAAGCATGAAGCCGTTAGAAGAGAATCGGTTCCGATTCATCAGAGCAGTTCAGCTTCAGTCATCCCCGTCTCCTGCGGCAATGCTGATAAACACTCCATGACAATCTCTTCTTCCAAGGGAATCCTCCCTCCCTTCCGAGTCCGATACCGCGGAAGAACCATGGTTCAGCGCACGAACCGGCAATCGCTTCCGTTTTCAGGAACAGCAGAACGGGAATCCGGAGACATGCGCACGCCTTCTGAGCTCGCAAACGGAACGGTGTCTTCGTCTCCTTCCGTACATGACCCGGGGCTTCGGGATCCGTTTCGTTCCTTTGACTCCGCAGGCGAAACGGATTCTTCTGTTTATTCCGTTTTCACGAGCCAGCTCTGCTCCCCCGACAGATCGCCCGCTGCCCGGAAGAACGCTTCCGCAAACCGGAGAATATGCGCCTGGTCATACAGCGTGGCATTGTATTTGAACTGTACCAGTGCGGAATGGTCTTCCTGTTCGAAGAACAGCAGATAACAATCACAGGTATTCCCGGAATTCCGATTCAGAATATCCCTTTCTTCCGCAATGCCGGGCAAGCTCTGCCGTTCGGGAGGTATACAGTTGACCGTCAGGGTATTCCGTTCCGCTCGCCAGTCTGACAGGGTGCTGACGAACGCTTCCGTTTCCTCGGCTGCCGCATCTGCTGCTGCAGCCGTTTCACTCAGCAGTGAGGCCGCATCTTCAAGCCCGGAAAAATCCATTTTCACCGGGAGAGTCCGCATCAGAAGACCGCATATGTCATTCTTATCAACCGTATCCCGACCATGTACAAGACAGTTGATCCGCACGCGGTCGCTTCCGGTTTCCCGTCGCAATGCAAGAAGTGTTCCGGCAAGAACCGCAGTCTGCACGCTGATCATTTCACCATTCGCTCCATGAAGAATGTTCTCCCGGTACATACGGGAAGGGATCTTCACAGAGACGGACCCATACCCTCCCTGAAGGGAATCAGACGGAAGGTGCGTAACATAAGAACGGTCTATTACCGTCGCATGTCCGCTCTTATGGCTCATCTGTGCAAGATACTGACGGTAATGGTCTTCTCTCAGCGTCTCAAAGGCAAGGGCGCGGAGCAGATCCCGCTTTACGATTGATACGGAAAACGCATCGCAGATGATATGGTGCGTATCCAGAAACACCCAGATTCCTTCTTCGGTTTCCATTACCGCAGCGCGATACAGAAGCGAGTTGCAGAGTGTGAATGGCCGGTAATATTCCGCAGTCACACGATCGAGATCGTTCTGCTGAATTCGGCGAAGATCCGGCAGAAAGAGACGGTCCGGATCAAAGCGCTGCCGCAGAGTTCCGTCAGCCTGTTTTTCAATGATAGTCGAAAAGGCCGGATGGGCCTTCAGAACACGATACAGCGCCTCTCTTACCGCATTCGCATCACGGTATGTTTCATCGAGCCTGAACAATAGCGGCACATTGCCGATCGTGATGCCGTCTGTGTTTTCACACAGCGCATAATAGCGCATCTGCATCGGCGTCAGTTCATACGTATCACGGATTTCCGGCTCTTCCGGTTCTTTCAGAACCGCTTCTTTCAGAAATGCCGCGATTGCTGAAGGCGTGCGCAGACGCATGACGTCTCTGACGGACAGCGCCCGTTCATTCAGTGTCATAAGCAGTTCGAGCACGGAGAGCGAATCGCCCCCGAGCTTCACAAAATCATCGTTCCGCCCGACACGGAAAGAAAACAATGTCTCAAACGCACGGCAGATACGCGCTTCCGTTTCATTTGCAGGAGCCTCATAGACCGCTCTTCCTCTGGATGCGGCCGGCGCCTTCAGGGCAGCGTAATCCACTTTGGCGCTGATCGTCTGCGGAAGGCGATCCATCTTCACGAAAACAGAAGGAATCATATACGGCATCAGAGACGCCCCCAGCTGTTCTCTCAGGAATTCTTCTGTAAGAGACGCATCATCACTGACATAGAAATCACAGATATACGGATTTCCTCTCTCATCCGCAAACCCTTTCGCTGCAGATTCACGGATCCCCGGAATCCGGTTCATCGCATAATCAATCTCTGCAGGGTTGACGCTCATGCCGTTTATCTTTATGAGCCAGTCATTCCGGTTGACCAGACACAGATCGCCGTTTTCATCCTTGTAACCGATATCGTGTGTATGAAGCAGTACGGTACCGTCGCTTCGTTTTTCAAAGGTCTCTGCGGTAAGCTCCGGCATGCCATAGTAGCCTTCGGCAAGAAGTCCGCTGATCCGCACTTCTCCCTTAACTCCGTCTTTCACTTCATTGCCGTTTTCATCGCAGACCATAACCTGATAGCCCCGGCATGCTTTTCCGACCGGAGTATTCGGCCATGCCCGGTTGACCGGAAAGAATGTCGCAACCGCGAAGGTTTCCGCAAGACCGTAGCCAAGATAGATCTCAAACCGGTCAGACCAGAAATCATTCAGCCGGTGACCGCTGGTAAAAATGCGTCTGAGCTGATCGCCGCCATCCAGCAGCCTGTGCATCCTTGGATGCACGTTTCCGACCGTGATTCCGTGTTTCCGGTAATACTCATTCATCAGCCGGACATCCTTGCGCACCTCGTCGCTGAGAATGTGCATCGTTCCGCCGGCGCAGAATACGGAAAACGTATCAACACTGATTGCCGCAAAGGAATACGCAATCGATGACGCATAGATGATCGGATC
>JAFYGX010000001.1 GCA_017543025.1 Solobacterium sp. | reverse complement strand
TCAACATAACCGAGAGACTTAACCGTTTTTGGACGATAGCCTTTTTCAGTCATTACTTTTTCTCTGACGATCAGGTAGTCGCCTTTGGGCTTATGGATTACATCAACATACATAAACGGTAACCTCCATGAGAATTATACCACAGATGGGCATAGATGGGAATACAGAAAAGCGTAACTGTTGACATAAAAAAGCCCGATTTCTCGGGAATAATCTGTATTTTCAAATCATTTCGGTTTAAAACTTAGGTGAAAACCTGCTTCTGTCTGAACCGCATCTTAAAAATTGATTCTGAAGACTGAACCGGCGGGTTTCGGAAGAATACGGAATCAAAAACCTGCTTTTCAAGGGAATGCTCGTTTGCTATAATTTACGGGAATTTAAGTGAAGGAAGGTTGACTGAACTATGGGAAGAGCACATGAAGTGCGTGCTGCGGCGATGGCAAAAACAGCCGCGATGAAGTCGAAACTGTATTCAAGGTTCGGCAAGGAACTTTATATTGCAGCGAAGTCCGGTGTTCCTGATCCGGATATGAACCTTACGCTTGCGCGTAAGATCAAGGAAGCGAAATCAAATCAGGTTCCGGCAGATGTGATCAAGCGTGCGATTGACAAGGCAAAAGGCGGCGGAGGAGAAGATTATACCGAATGCCGTTATGAGGGATTCGGTCCCGGCAACAGCACGGTCATCGTTGACTGTCTGACGGATAATACCAACCGTGCCTATACGGAAGTGAAAACTGCATTCAATAAGTGCAAAGGCGCAAAGCTTGCCAATGCCGGTGCGGTTTCATTCAATTATGAGCAGTGCGGTCTGTTCTATTTTCCGTATAACGATGAAGAGAAAATGCTGGATGCCATGATGGAAGCAGATGTTGATGTTATGGATCTGACAGTAGAAGACGGCGTTATGATGGTGAAAACCGCATTTGCTGATTTCTCCAAGGCACAGGATGCGATTGAAACGCTGATTCCGGGAGTGGAATTTGATACCTGTGAAGTTACGATGCTGCCGAATGAATATGTGAAGCTGACTGATCCGGAAGAGATCGAAGCCTACAATAAGCTCATGGGCATGCTGAATGAAGTGGATGATGTAAACAAGGTTTACACAAACGCGGAAATTGCAGAATAACATGAAAAAAGACAGGGGACTGTCTTTTTTCGAAGGGAGGTAAAGATGAAACGGGTAATTACCTACGGTACTTATGATCTGCTCCACTGGGGCCACATCCGTCTTCTTCAGCGGGCACGCGCATTGGGGGATTATCTGATCGTTGCACTTTCTACGGATGAATTCAATGCCGGAAAAGGAAAAACGGCCTATCACCCCTATGAGGAGCGAAAGGCCATGCTGGAAGCGATCCGCTATGTTGATCTTGTGGTTCCGGAATGCAGCTGGGAACAGAAGAAAGATGACATCATCAGATATCAGGCGGATATCTTTGTGATGGGTGATGACTGGGAAGGAAAATTCGATGAGCTGAAAGAACTCTGCGAAGTGGTTTATCTGCCGCGAACAGCCGGAATCTCCACAACAAAGATAAAGGAAGATCTGGAAAAGCTAGGCCGACGGATCTGAATCCTGCTTTACATAAACTGCGCCTCCGATCTCACGCTCGATGATCTCACGGCGCTTTTTTTCGTCCATGACAGACGTATAAAGCATGAGGCTGCGGAATTCCATCTGCCGCCAGTGCCACGGAACACGGGCAAACCGGCTGGCGATCTTCACATCGGATTTGCGCATGGAATGGAGCCATTCTTTTCCTTTTTCGTTGAATGCAAGTACCTGAAGCGTATCCGGTTCGCCGAGCCGTTTCACTTCTTCTTTTGTGATCTGCAGCATCGCCTGCAGGCAGGTTCTGCGGATACGCGAAGCAGTATAGCGGTAATTGACGCTGAGCCGGAGAAATTCCTTCCAGGAAGAAGCTTCTTTTGCCTGTTCTTTCAGATGGTTTTCGATCCCTTCCGAAAACATCTGGTAAGAGGACAGTACCTGACTGTCGCTTAGAAGAAGAAACGTCCGCAGGTAAGGCCAGTACTGTTCCATCCAGGGGATGTCGGAAGAGGAAAGCCAATCGAGCGGAGTCAGTCCCCTGATGTCCCGGTTTTCTTTCATTGCGGTGCGGATTGCAAGCGCGCTGCTGACTTCGTGAAGCTGAGGGTCGTTGTAGCTGCTGCTGCGCTGAATCAGAACCGGCTGAATCCCGCTGCCTTCCAGCTCCTTGAGATAGGATACCGCAAGAATGTCATTCGGACGCATGTCGGTGGTCAGGAGACTGTAGGCTTTCGGAAAACTCATGCCGGTATCCATGGACTCGTGCAGATGATCGGGGTTGACCGGTGTTTCGGCAATTTCGAGCAGATTCTCAAGATTTCCGCATTCACTTCCGAAGGAAACACAGTCTGCTCCGGCAAGCTTAAGCAGGCTCATTGCGCCATGGGCAAACCAGGAGGCGGACTGTGTGGAGTAAATGTAAGGGAGGGAAATCACCGCATCCACTCCGTTTTTAACAGCACATACGGCGCGGGTGATTTTATCGGCAACGGCAGGTTCTCCGCGCTGAACAAAATCACCGGACATGACTGCGAGGATCAGGTCGCAGTCCGTCCTGCGGCGGACTTCCTCGATCTGGTACTGATGGCCGGTATGAAACGGATTGTATTCCGCAGCGATTCCGCAGATTTTCATAGTCAGTTTTCTCACTTTCAGCTGTCTGTCCGGGCAGAACCCGGAAGCCAATCGGCATATATGAAGTATATAATGGAAATGCAGGAGGATACAGAATCATTTATGGTGAGACTTGCGTATAACATCTTCCGTCCTGAAGGAAAGGAAAAAGGCTCCGTGGTGATTGTTCACGGAATGGCTGAACATCGGAAACGCTATGTCCGGTTTGCAGAATTTCTTGCGGAAAACGGTTATGGGGTAATCACCTATGATCTTCCCGGACACGGTGAAAGCGCGCAAATTACAGGACATTTCGGATATGAAGGCTGGCAGGGACTTGTGAACAGTGCCGCAAGAGCAGTTGCCCGTGCGCGGAAGGAATTTCCGGGCGTTCCGGTTGTTCTGCTCGGACATTCCATGGGGTCGATGATCTCGCGCTGTTTTATTCAGGAATATGATGATCAGATTGACGGTCTGATTCTGACAGGGGCGCCGAACTGGCGGCGTGCAGTCAATGCGGGAATTGCGCTGGGCAAGCAGATTCGCGGAGTAAGAGGAAAGACCGGAATGTCAAAGCTGATGGATCATCTGGTAACGGGGAATTTCAACAAGTCTGTAAAGAATCCGAAAACCGCAGTTGACTGGCTTTCCTATAATAAGCAGAATGTGCAGAATTACCTGGATGATCCGATGTGCGGATTCGGCTTTACGGTACAGGGATATCTTGACGAGCTGGAAGGCATGCGAAGGATGCATGATCTGAAAAATTACCATTGCCGCAACCCGAAAATGCCGGTTTACTTTCTGGCTGGCAGGGAAGACCCGTGCATCGGCGGAGATGCGGGATTTGCGGATTCAGTAGATACGGTCAAGATGGCCGGATATCATAATGTGCTGACAAAGCTGTATCCGAATATGCGGCATGAGATTCTGAATGAAACGGAATATCAGAAAGTGTATAACGATATCCTGAGATGGCTTGATCATAAGCTGAGACGATAAAACTGTTGATTTTGATTTCTCTTTTGCTATAATGAAGGGCGCTGACGATGAAGGAGATACAACTGTGATTTGGAGTAGATCAGAGCTGATCCGGAATCCGCACGTTCATATCGATGAGGATGTGAAGATCGATGCGAAGGAATTTGCCGGCAATACCCGGATTAATTCCCTGAAGGAAGCTCACGTAAGCGGAAATGGTTATCTGGAAGGCACCGATCGCTTTTATGCGGACCTGAATATCAGAGGGATTATGCTGTGTCCGGATGCGATCACGAATAAGGAGATCGAAGTTCCGTTTGAAACAGATACAACAGAATACTATTCCTTTGAAGAAGGGGACAGCAATGATGACAGTGTCCGCATCGTTACAGATGAAATGATTGATCTTACACCGGCGGTGATTGATGCAATCCTGCTGGAAGTTCCGCTGCAGGCGACAGAAGCCAGACCGGAAGATTATCCGAGCGGTGATGGCTGGAAGATCATGAGTGAAGAAGAATATGAGAAGAGCCGGAAGGACACGATAGATCCCCGCCTGGCGAAGCTCAGAGAATGGATTGAGAAGTAGGAGGTGTCAGGCAATGGCAGTACAGCAGAGAAGAAATTCCAAGACAAGACGGGATAAGCGTCGCACACATTACAAACTTGCGACTCCGACACTTGTCAGATGTCCGGAATGCGGTTCCTTCAAGCAGCCGCATCATGCTTGCCCGCAGTGCGGTTCTACCGGCAGTGCGAAAGCAAAAGCCTAATAGTAAACGGCAGATCGGAGTCCTGTAATAAGGGCTCTTTTTTTTATCTCTGGCATCACAGAACATCGCTCCGTAATGGTATAAACCTGCCTGCGGAGCTTTTTTTCGTTTCTGATGCAGAAGTGCATCCAGTCTGGTCTGACAGAACGCATATGCGCTCGTTTCAGTGCTGCCTGAGACAGCCGTGCGGGCGGAAGTTCCCCTTGCAAAAGAGACAGGTTGTGGTATCCTTGTGGTAGAAAGTGCCACACAGTGGAGGAAAGTGGGGGATTCTGGGATGTTCATGGGGGAGTACCATCACAGTCTGGATGCGAAAAACCGCCTGATTATTCCATCCCGTTTCCGGGAAGAGCTGGGCAGCACTTTCATTGTCACGAGGTATCTTGACGGATGTCTTACGGTATATACCCAGGAAAAATGGGATCGTCTGGCAGAAAAGATCAATGCAATACCCCTGACAAACAAAGCGGGAAGACAGTTTTCTCGTATTTTTCTTTCCAAGGCTGTTGAATGCGAACCGGACAGTCAGGGAAGAATTCAGCTTCCGTCTTCGCTGATTACTGCGGCAGGCATTGTCAAGAAATGCTCAGTAATCGGAACCGGTGATCATGTTGAGATCTGGGCAGAGGAGCGCTGGGAAGCATATAACCAGGATTCGGAAGAGTCCCTGGAAGCTGCAGCGGAAACGCTGACGGAGTTTCTGATATGATGCGACATGCCAGTGTACTTCTGCATGAGACAATCGATCTTCTGGATGTGAAGCCGGACGGAATTTATGTGGACGGCACGCTCGGGCGCGGCGGACATGCCGGGCTTCTGCTGAGCAGACTGCAGAACGGTCATCTTTATGCATTTGACAAAGATGAAACAGCCCTGAATGAGTCGGCACAGAATCTGAAGGAATACGGTGACAGAGTGACCTATCTTCATGAAGATTTCCGGAACATGAAGGCGGTTCTTGCGCAGCTGGGAGTGGAAGAGGCGGACGGCATCATGATGGACCTCGGTGTTTCATCGCCGCAGTTCGATGATCCTGAGCGCGGGTTTTCCTACCGCTTTGACACCAGGCTCGATATGCGCATGGACCGGACGCAGCGTCTCAGCGCATGGGAAGTGGTCAACCGGTATCCGTTTCAGGATCTTGTCCGGATTCTGAAGGAGTACGGAGAAGAACGCTATGCAAAGGCAATCGCACGTGCGATTGAGCGTCAGCGGGAAGCTTCTCCCATCGATACGACCGGTCAGCTTGCCGATACGGTTCGTTCCGCACTTCCGGATGCTGTGCTCAGAAAAAAAGGGCATCCGGCAAAACAGACGTTTCAGGCAATCCGGATTGAGGTGAATCATGAACTTGATTCGCTTCAGGAAGGACTGAACGATGCGTGCTCGCTGCTGAAAACCGGCGGCAGGTGCGCGGTGATCACGTTCCACTCACTGGAAGACAGGATCGTGAAAACGACATTCAGACGATTATCCTCTGCTCCATCTGTGGATCCCAGGCTTCCGTTGAAAGCCTCACAGATGGAGCAGGCCTCCTTCTCCCTTGTGACCCGGCATCCGGTGATCGCAGGTGAAGAAGAATTAGAAGAAAACAGAAGATCACACAGCGCAAAACTGAGAGTGATCGAACGAATCAGAAAAGCAGGTTGAGAATTATGGCAGAGAATACAAAAAGCAGAAAAAAAAGAAAACTGAAGATGGGGACGTTTTCAATGACGCTTCTTGTCATTTCGTCGTTGCTTTACCTGTGTTCTACGCTGTTTCTGCGCAGCTACAACAATTCTCTGAGTTCGAAAAAACAGGAGATAGAAGCAAAGATTGCTGAACTGCAGGTAAAAAATGACGCGGTCGCTGTCGAGGTCAATACATTGAATAACCGTGAACGGGTGAACTCGATCGCGGCGGATAAAGGATTGAATCTTGTGCAGGATAATATTATAACTATTACTAAGGCCGACGGAGACTAGTGGATGAAAGACCGGGGGAAACGAACGGTACTCTTTATCTTTATCAGTGCATTAGCGGTAATGACATTGCTTTCCGCTAATGTTTTTTATGTTGCAATTGCCAAGAAACATTTTCGCAGCGGCACGGATCTTTCTGCCTATGCAGACTCCGCAAACACGATCCGCGAGACGGAGAAAGCGATGCGGGGCAACATCTATACAAGAGATGGTACGATTATTGCCGAAGACAACCGTACGTACAATATCATCTGCATTCTTGCGGAGGACCGTCTGTCTGTCGGGGGAGAAATCACTTATGTGAAGGATAAGGAAAAGACTGCTTCCGAACTTGCGAGAATTCTGAGAACCGATAAAGAGTCAATTCTGAATTATCTGAATCAGGATGTATGGCAGACAGAACTTGGAACTGCAGGCAGAAATATTTCCGAGTCCACAAAGCGTCAGATTGAAGAACTCGGGCTTCCCGGGATTGAATTTACCGACAGTATTCAGCGTGTTTATCCGCTTGGCACATTCGCCTCCAATCTGATCGGCTTTGCGCAGTCTGATGAAACCGGCTCCACGATCGGGCGGATGGGAACAGAGCTGTATCTCGATTCGTATCTGAGGGGGGATGACGGCTATCGAATCTATCAGGCAGATAAAAACGGCTATATTCTGCCGGGTATGAAGGAAGAGACCAAGAGTGCGGAAAATGGGAAAAACGTCTACACCACCCTTGATCAGGAAATCCAGGAAGCGCTGGAAGAGACATTTCTGATGACGCAGCAGACATTCAAGGCAGAGCGGATCTGGGGTGCTGTCATGGAAATTGATACCGGCAAGATCCTTGCCTGGGGACAATATCCTGGCTTTGATCCGAATACGCTCGATATTCAGGATTACAACAACTACGGTGCACAGCTTCCGTATGAGCCGGGCTCCACACTGAAATCCATTACCTGGGCGGCTGCGATTAACGAAGGAGTCTATGACGGAAGTGAACTGATTGATTCGGACATCTATTATTACACCTGGGATGAAGACCGGAACCCGTACCGTGCATCTTACGGAAGCGAACATCCGATTACGAATGCGTCCGGCAACCGTTTCGGAATGATTGATTATGACCATGGACTGATGTATTCCTCCAACGTCGTTGCGGCTTCGATTCAGACAGAGCTGATCGGCTCGGATACAAATCTGGATTATCTGAAGCGATTCGGTTATTTTCAGGCGGTAAAAACAGACGGCATGCCGGAAGAAACCGGCTATCTCAATTTCACATGGCCAGCAGACAAGATCGCGATTTCCTATGGGCAGGGATCAACTGTAACCATGCTGCAGATGCTACAGGCATACTCGGCAATCTTTTCTGACGGAGTCATGAAGCGGCCGTATTATGTGGAATCCATCCGGGATGCGTATGACAATAACCGGATTCTGTATCAGGCGGAAGTCAGAGAAACGGGAAATCCGATCACGGAAGCAACTGCGAAACAGGTGCAGGAGATTCTGTACCGGACAGTGAATGAAGACGACGGCACCGCAAAGTACTACCGGATTCCCGAATGCGATATCATCGGCAAGACCGGAACAACCCAGGTATCGATCAACGGTTCCTACATGTCCGGTTATACGATTGCCTCACTGATGAGCGCAATGCCGGCGAATGATCCGAAGGTGATCGTTTACTACTGTTTCGAAGCGCCTTATAACCACGATGCACACTACCGCACCGAACCGGTGCAGAACCTCCTGCGCAAAACGGCAATGGAACTTGGCTATGCGAATGTGACAAACGGAGAAGAGGAACCGGAAGTTCAGACAGAACAGGGAACAGAGGTTCCGGAAGGCGAAGTCAGACGCGCCGGCGTGATGCCTTCACTGATCAACCACTCTATTTCCTATGCCGGACGGAAACTGGCGCCGCTGAACGGACAGGTGATGGTTTTCGGAAACGGCTCTTCGGTTATTGATCAGTATCCGCAGCCCGGTGCGCCGGTCAACGGAAACAAGATCTTCCTGATAACCGATACCAACTCCTTTGTAATGCCGGATATGACCGGATGGACCCGGAAAGATGTAATGGCACTCTGGCAGGTGACGCAGTTCGGCTTCCGCCTGCATGGCGAAGGGCTGGTCGTCTCGCAGAACATCGATCCCGGCACCCTTATAAGCAAAGGTACGGAAATTGAAGTTGAGTTCGAATAGATGCATATTGTATAATTTTGCGGAAATGGCGGTATATATATGGCTCTGAATTGTTTGTTGTCGTTTTTGGTTTCGCTCGCTGCAGTCTGGACCCTGATGCCGGGACTGATCCGGTATATGAAGAAAATCAGTTTCTCTCAGACCGTCAGTGAATACAGTCTGGAAGAATACAGGGAAAAAGGAAAGACTCCGATTATGGGAGGAATTCTGTTTATTGTGGTTCCTCTGATTGTTTCGCTGATCAGTGAACTCTTTGTCGGTTTTTCAAACGATCTCCTGATTCTTCAGATCACATTCTTCGGATATGGCTTGATCGGGTTTCTCGATGACTGGCTGATCGCAGTCAGGCACAATAATGAAGGTCTGCTTCCGCGCTGGAAGTTTCTTCTGCAGGTGCTGCTTGCGCTGATCATTTTTTTCATTTACCGTGGAAACGGCGGGGAACTGACACTGCGCATTCCGTTTGCCCATACGGCGCTGAACCTCGGGCCGCTGTATCTGGTTCTGATTCTTCTGATGTTTTCCGGTGCTTCCAATGCGGTTAATCTGACTGACGGCATGGACGGGCTTGCGGCGGGATGCTGTGTATCGAGCTTCGCTGTGTTTCTGATTCTTGCAGTGCGGGATGGCAATGTACAGCTTGCCGGATTCTTCTCGGCGCTGATCGGAGCGCTGATCGGTTTTCTGCATTACAATGTGCATCCGGCGAAAATTTTCATGGGAGATACCGGTGCGCTTGCGCTTGGCGGGGCACTTGCGGCAGCCTCACTGGTCATGAAACAGGAAATCGCACTGATTGTAATCGGCGGCGTGTATGTGCTTGATACCCTCAGCTGCATCATTCAGATCGGTTCGGTCAAACTGCGCAACAAACGGGTGTTCCCTTATACTCCGATTCATTATACATTTGTTCTTTCGAAAGAAAAAAAGGGACTTGGTCTGCAGGAAGCACAGACCGTTCATATTATCTGGCTCGCTTCCGCAGTCTTCGCTGTGCTGGGGCTGATCGTTGCCCTGAACTGAGCGCCAGAAGGAAATTTCAGAAAAAAACCGGTTTCAACCTCTGTGAATTTGGTATATCATATCTACTTGCACGAGGAGAAAGGTTTTTTTCATGAGAGCTGAGCAGTTTGATGTCAACAACACGCAGGTCCAGATGATTATGGTGATCAAACTGCAGCAGCTGAAACGGGAATATCTGAATTCTCTTACATATCAGAGCCTTGAGTCCTATGTTGCAGAAGATCTGTTCCGCAAACATCCGCCGCGGAGTCTGCATATCGCTGCTGATGAGATCATCGCGATCAAAGCGGAGGACCTTGTAAAATTTCTGACACGGAAGGCTCTGGAAGACGGGAAACGGCAGAGCCTGTCGGATTTTGCGGATTTAATTGGAGGATAGAACCATGAACACAAAAAAGAACAACAGTCTGGTTCCGTTCATCGCAGTTGTTGCAGTGCTGGTCATTCTGATCGCCTCAACATTTGCGATGATCAGAGACAGTCTGAACCTCGGCCTTGATCTGGTCGGCGGGTTTGAGATTCTGTACGAAGTCACCCCGCTGGAAGAGGAAAAAGCAGATTCGGTAATCGATATGAATGCGGTTACCAATTCCATTCAGAAGCGGGTCAATGTTCTTGGCGTCAGTGAACCGATGATCACGGTGGAAGGGGCTAACCGTGTACGGGTACAGCTCGCTGGCATCACAGATCAGGAAAGCGCGCGTGAAATGATCGGTACAACAGCGAATCTTACATTCCGTGATGTCAATGATGAGCTGCTTTCCGATTCTTCCATTATTACGGAAGGAGGCGCAAGTCTTGCCTATCAGGACGGACGTCCGATCGTTTCCCTGAAGATTGCGGATCAGTCGAAATTTGCCGAGATCACATCGGATGTATCGTCCCGCACCAGCGGCAACAACATCATGATCATCTGGCTGGACTGGGAAGAAGGCGATTCCTATAAGGAAGAATATTCCAAATCGCTGACCGGCAAGGAACCGAAGTATATCAGCGCCGCATCTGTCAGAGGCACGATTAACGGTGACTGTATTATCGAAGGCAATTTCACGGATACAGAGGCAAGAACGCTGGCGGAGCTGATCAATTCCGGATCGCTGCCGGTTAAGATGAGCGAAATATCCAGTAATGTCGTTTCCGCCCAGTATGGTGCGGATGCGCTGCGGAGAACTGCGCTGGCCGGTTTTGTGGGCATTCTGCTCGTGATTGCGTTCATGGTTTACAAATATCGTCTGCCTGGCATTGTTTCCATTATCATGCTGGGAGGATATATCTGGGCAGTTTTCGGAATTTACGGCATGATGGGTGCTGTGTTTACGCTGACTGCGATCGGCGCGCTGGTGCTTGGTGTCGGTATGACGGTTGATGCGAATATCATCAGCTATGAGCGGATCCGTCAGGAACTCTTTGCCGGCCGTTCTGTACGCGGAGCGGTTGCGGAAGGACAGAAGCAGTCTTTCTCAGCGATCTTTGATGCACAGCTTACCACACTGATTGCCGGTCTCATCATGTATATCTGGGGCAATGGCGCGGTACGCGGTTTTGCGACAATGCTGATTATCACAGTCGTATGTACGCTGGTAATCAACGTTGCATTCTCGAGATGGCTGCTCAACCAGCTTGTCGGCAGCGGAAAGTTTGATGACAAGCCGGAATTCTTCGGCGTGAAGAAGAACCAGATTCCCGATATCTCAAAAGGGGAATCTCAGTTCTATTATGGTGTCCGCGGCATTGACTATATCAAAAACGCTAAATATCTGATCTTCACCAGTCTTGCGATCCTCGGCTGCGCGCTGCTGCTCGGCGGATTCAACGCCGTGAACGGACGCGGATTCATGAATCTCGGTATTGATTTTGCGGCAGGTACAAAACTGACTGTCACCAGCGATCATCCGATTACGATCAATGAAGTTTCCACCCGTCTGTCTGATCTGGGATATTCCGGCTTCAGCTATCAGGCTGCCGGTGATTCCACTGTGTATGCGACTACAAAACAGCCGCTTACCACCGATCAGCTGAAAGAGATCAAGAAGAGCTTTACAGAAGAATACGGCCAGGAGCCGGGTGATAATGTCGTAACGCCGATTGTCGGCCGGGAGCTTGTCAGAAATGCAGTTATCCTGACGGTTGTCGCATGGATTGCCATGCTGGTGTATATCGCATTCCGCTATGAATGGGATTATGCGGTATCCTGTCTGGTTGCACTTGTTCATGACGTTCTGATTACGCTTGCGATGTTTGTCATCCTGCGGCTGGAAGTGAATACGGAAGTGATTTCCGTTCTGCTTACCATCATCGGTTACTCCATCAACAACTCGATCGTCGTATTCGACCGTGTCCGTGAGACAGTTGCTGAAAGCAAGGGCAAACTGGATTACAGAAAGATCGTCAATGATGCGCTGGACAAGACCCTGCTTGTATCGCTGTTCAGTTCTCTGACAACGCTTCTTCCGGTTATCATGCTTCTGATTCTTGGCAGCCGTTCCATCTTTACCTTCACATTTGCAATGCTGACAGGTATGATTGCCGGTACATTCTCTTCGATCTTCGTTGCACCGCGTCTGTGGTGCTGGATCCGGCAGACCTATAAGCCGAAATCCACAAAGAAGGTGAAGAAGAAGGCGGAAAAGGAATCACTTGATGAGTATACGATCAAGGGAATCAACGCATAATAATCAAGAATAACCAGATACGGCAGCTGAGGCTGCCGTATTCTGTAGAAGGATGAAGAAAAAACCGCTATACTGGGGGCAATATGAGATATGACGAACTGAGCGGACGGTATCCCGTCTTCTATTATCATGATTTTGCGATCATCGAAAGCGAACAGGAGTTTCATATTCAGTTTGATTTTGAAATTGAAGGACTGAGTCATTTTAATCCTGACTTCATTATTGAAAAACCGGCCGGAGGGGTTACCTATGCGAATCTGCGGTCGGTAAGAGAAGCAGCCTTTTCGCTTGGTATGGTTGAGCTGATTTCCTACTGGAAGCTTACCTGCTCGCCGACAGTCATTGTAGAATGCGGCTCGCTGAATGCTGATCAGGTGCGCTGGTGGAAAAAGCTGTATTTTAACGGACTGGGTGAGTTTTTCTATAAAAACAGGATTGAAGCAGATCCGGAAACATTCATGAATCTTACTTCAATCGGAGAGACGATCACAGGTCATATTGATCAGCGGAAGTTCAGCGGCAATCTGATTCCGGTCGGAGGAGGAAAGGATTCATTTGTTACGCTTCAGCTGCTTTCCGGAATGAAAGAGCATAACCGGGCATTTATCATCAATCATGTGATGTCTGCTGTGCATGCCGCTCAGGCTGCCGGCTACAGCGGTGACCGGCTGATTGTTGTTGAGCGGACGCTTGATTCACGGATGCTTGAATTCAATAAAGCCGGCTATCTGAACGGCCATACGCCGTTTTCAGCGCTCTGTGCATTTGCGGCTTCGCTGACTGCAGTGATCTACGGAATGCAGAATATCTGTCTTTCCAATGAGGAATCCGCAAATGAATCGACGATCAGAGGAAGTTCGGTAAACCATCAGTATTCAAAGACCTTTGCGTTTGAACAGGATTTCAAATACTACATGGATACCTACATTACGCCGGAAGTCCATTATTTCAGTGTGCTGCGTCCGCTGACCGAGCTGCAGATCGCAGGACTGTTTTCCGAGCTTACGCAATATCATCCGGTATTCCGCTCCTGCAATGTCGGACAGAAGGAAGAGCGCTGGTGCGGGCACTGCGCAAAGTGCCTGTTTGTATGCATCATCCTTTCCGCTTACCTTTCTGATGAGGCGCTTGTGAAGATTTTCGGGGCTGATATGCTGAATGATGAATCAATGAGGGGACTGCTTGAACAGCTGAGCGGCATGAGTGACAACAAGCCGTTCGAATGTGTGGGAACCCGGGAGGAAGTGAATACTGCGATTGCAATGTCAATCGCTGCGCATGAGGCGCAGGGGAAACCGCTTCCCAGGCTGTATGAATTCTATAAACAGAGCTCCTATTATGACTATTACCGGAATAAGAGCGTTGACTGGACACAGTACAACACAGAGAATCTGGTTCCGGAACATCTGCAGACACTTCTGAAGCAATGGATGGCGGAGATGAGAGAAAAATGAAACAGGAAGAATGGCGGAATGAGTTTGCCGGACGGAAAATCCTGATCTGGGGATTTGGCAGGGAGGGAAGATCCTCCCTTTTATGGATTCGGACGGTCTGTCCCGGACTGCCTCTGGATATTGCGGACGGAACGATTACGGAATCACTGAAATCGGAAGTGCAGAGCTATGGCAATGTCCGGCTGCTGGCACAGGATAATGTTGATTTTTCATCCTATGACATGATTCTGAAAGCACCGGGGATTCCGGTGCCGACGTCGTTTGACCGTTCCAATCTCACGCAGCAGACGCATCTGTTTCTGAAGCATCATGGCTTTCAGACAATCGGCATCACCGGTACAAAGGGGAAAAGCACCACGACTTCGCTGGTGCATACCGTGCTTTCTCAGCAGTACACCTGTCATCTGATCGGGAATATCGGCATACCGTGTTTTGATATTCTGCCAGTACTTGAAGAAACGGATCTCTGTGCCTTTGAGATTTCCTGCCATCAGCTGGAAGACTGCCCGTACAGTCCGCATACTGCCGTATTTCTGAATCTCTATCAGGAACATCTGGATCATTATGCGGATTATCAGGCATACGGCAATGCAAAAGCAAATATTTTCCGGCATCAGAAGCCGGGTGAAACAGCAATTCTGAATCAGGAACTGTTCTGTGCGGAAGAAAGAACGGATGCGCTTCTGATCGGCCGGGATATCAGAGCAGAGGGACATCTTCTGATCGCCGGCAGTCATATGCTGGAAGTAACGGACTGCAGTCTGATCGGGGCGCATAATTATCTGAATCTTGCGGTTGTGCTTGCAGTCGCAGACCGCTATGGCATCCGCGAAGATGCATTCCGAAGTGCCGTTTCGTCGTTTGCTCCGCTGCATCACAGACTGGAGTATATCGGTGAACACAACGGAATCCGGTTTGTCAATGACAGCATCTCGACGATCGGCCAGGCGGCAATTGCGGCGCTGAATTCGCTTCCGGATACGGATGTCATTCTGATCGGAGGAATGGACCGCGGGATTGATTATGCCGATCTCGAAGAGGTTCTGAAAGAGCGGAAGGATCTGTATATTATCTTCATGTATGCCACCGGCAGACGCATTATGGAAGAATTGCGGAATCAGGGAGCGGTACATGATCATATGATACTGAAAGCGGATCTGGAGGAAGCTCTTGCATGTGCGAAGCAGTATTGCCGCAGAGGGCATATCGTTCTGCTTTCTCCGGCAGCTTCCAGCTATGATCATTTCCGTAACTTTGAGGAGCGGGGAGAGATTTTCGCCCGCCTGGCGCTCGAATCATGAGTTACCGTATTCTGCATCCGGATTGTTCGGAGATTCAGAATTCCTTCGGAGTGAAAGGGCTTGCCTCAGCAGCGGTCGCTTCGTCCGGACTCAGCGGAGAACAGATTGAAGAACTGGTTTCTTCTGGCGAAGCGCTTGCGATGTGCCGGAGTGAATCCATGAAACAGGTACTGCAGCGTCTGCAGAAGGCTAAAGAAGCGCACGAACAGGTATTTGTTGCAGGGGATTATGATGCGGATGGAATCTGTTCCACGGCAATCATGAAGGATATTCTCGACCGGCTTTCCATTCCGAACGGCTATTATATTCCGGATCGCTTCCGGGAAGGCTACGGGCTTTCGGAGAAGATTGTCTCAATGGTGCATGAGAAGGGATATTCGCTGATCATCACGGTTGACAACGGTGTAAAGTGCTTTGATTCCATCACGCTTGCAAAACGGCTGGGCATGGATGTGATTGTAACGGATCATCATCGGATAGAAGAACCCGTTCCATCCGATATCCTTCTGCATCCGGATACCATGGAGCCGTGTTTTGAACATCTTTCCGGAGCCGGCGTCGTGCTGCAGCTCTCCCGATGTCTGTTTGGTGATATTCCGATGCATACCGCACTGGCAGCGATTGCGCTGATCGGTGATGTGATGCCGCTGTGGAAAGAGACCCGTAAGATCGTTCAGAAGGGACTGCAGGAGATCGCCCGGGGGGCACTGCCTTCCGTAATGCCGCTGCTGAGGCAGGGGGCGGCAATCGATCAGAAAACCGTTTCGTTTCAGATCGTTCCGAAGCTTAACAGCGTCGGACGGATGAATGATCGCTCCAATGTCAATACGCTTGTTCCGTTTCTGCTCTGCAGAGATCCGATGAAAATCCAGTCATATGCAAAGCAGCTGGAAGAGGTGAACAGCGCAAGACGGCGGCTGTCGGATTCCATGGTGCGCAAGGCAATGAATCTGGACAGCGGCACTGCATTTCCGGTTCTGTTTGATGAATCGTTTTTCGAAGGCGTCAACGGGCTTGCGGCAGGGAAGCTGAGCCGTACCTGGAATAAGCCGGTGCTGGTCTTTTCACGGCATGAAAACCTGTTCAAAGGCAGCGGCCGGGGGATCAGCGGGTTTGACCTGTATTCCTTCTTTTCCGGGTTTGAAGAGCTTGAGGAATTCGGAGGACATCCCGGAGCAGTCGGAATTGCCGTCCGGGAAGAACGCTTCGAAGAATTCTGCATGCATGTGCAGCGGCATATGGAAGAGATTCCGTTTGCCGCAGAAGAACTGTGCCTTCAGGCATTTGCTGTTCACCCGGATCATCTTTCGATTGAAGAGATCATGGAATTTGAATCGCTCAGGCCGTTTCCTTCCGAGCTTGTGACACTTGCGGCGGTAAAGGATCCACTGATGATGAGCTGCCGGGCATTTGACCGTGTCATACGATATCATTTCGCAAATCTCACGGAAGGATTCGACGGCGTAAAGTTTACGTCTTCAAAGAGCGAACCGAAGCGGGATATCCGCTGGCTGATCGGTACTCCGGGAATCAACCGGTTCCGGGAACGCATCACAGCGCAGATCGAGATTGAAGAACTGATCGGTCCGGATGAGGAGTCTGAACTGTGCGGGAAATGAGCCGGAGTGAAAAACAGAACATCGTTTCTGTATCCGGATTCTGATGATATAATGCAATACATCAAAGGGAGAAAATAAAACTATGTCAGTAGATCTCAAAGACTATATTGCGACAATTCCTGATTATCCGATCAAAGGAGTTCTGTTTCGCGATGTGACTCCGATTCTGCAGAACGGGGAAGCATTTCGTGAAATGATTCATCAGATGGCTGCGATTGCGCGTGAACTCAGAGCAGATGTGATTGTCGGGCCGGAGAGCCGCGGATTCATTGTCGGTGCACCGATGGCATATGAGCTTGGCATCGGCTTTGTTCCGGTGAGAAAACCGGGCAAACTGCCGCGGGAGACAATTTCCTGCAAATATGATCTGGAATACGGTTCCAATGAGCTGTTCATGCATAAAGACAGTATCAGACCGGGGCAGCGGGTTGTAATTGCGGATGATCTGCTTGCGACAGGCGGTACTGCGAAAGCGGCAGGCCATATGATTGAAGAGCTCGGCGGCATTGTTGCCGGTTATACATTCATCATCGAACTGGATGGGCTTCCGGGAAGAAAAATTCTGGAAGGCTATGATGTTCATGCGCTGATGAACCTGCCGGACAGCGAATAATCTCTATCAGTACTGAATGACCGGAGAGTTTTTCTCTTCGGCTTTTTCTAACATGGAAAGGGGGAGCCATGGAGGAATACAAAAATGCAGGAGCGGAAGACGTTTTAAGCGAAGCCGGCAAGTATATTCATAGTCAGGAAAGCCTTGATCTGATTTCGCGTGCCGCCAATTATGCGGCAGAGGCGCATGCAGGGCAGTTCCGCCGCAGTGGAGAGCCATATGCTTCCCATCTGTACAACGTCGCTTATATTCTGGCTACCCTGCATGTCGGCCCGAAAACGATTGCGGCCGGTCTGCTGCATGACACGATCGAAGACACAGGGATTTCCAGAGAAGAACTGGCATCTCTTTTTGATGAGGAAATCGCTGATCTTGTGGAATCGGTCACAAAGATCGGTGCACTGAAATTCAAAGGGAAAGATGATCCGGAATATCAGGCGGCCAATCACCGCAAGATTTTCATTGCCATGGCAAAAGACGTCCGTGTGATTCTGATCAAGCTTGCTGACAGACTGCATAACATGCGCACGCTGGAATATCAGCCCGAAGCAAGTCAGAAGCGGATCGCTGCGGAAACACTGGATGTCTATGCTCCGATTGCACACCGGCTTGGTATCAGTGCAATCAAGAATGAACTGGAAGATCTTTCGTTTTATTATCTCAACCGGAAAGAATACTATCGCATCGCGCATCTTGTGGAGAATAAAAAACAGGAGCGTGATGAATCGGTACGCAGGATGATCGCTGAGATTTCCGAGATGCTGAGCGAACATCAGATCGAATTCCGGATTTTCGGCCGTTCCAAGCATCTGTATTCGATCTATCACAAGATGGTTGTCCGCAACAAGCGGTTTGAGGAAATCCTCGATCTGCTTGCGATCCGGATCGTCACAAAGACTGAACTGAACTGCTATGAGGTGCTCGGATATATCCATGCGAAGTACAAGCCGATCCCCGGCCGTCTGAAAGATTATATTGCAATGCCGAAAACCAATATGTATCAGTCGCTGCATACGACGATCATGGCAGATGAAGGCAAAATATTTGAAGTGCAGATCCGGACGGAAGAAATGGACGCAATTGCCGAACGGGGTGTTGCGGCGCATTGGCGGTATAAGGAAGGCGGTACCTACGATCCGCGGGCGGAGCAGAAGGAAATTGAGGACAAGCTTTCCTGGTTCCGTGATTTTGCGGTCTTCACCAGTGACAGCGGAGAAGAAAGTGCCAGTGAATATATGGCTACGCTGCAGCGGGATGTGTTCGAAGCCAATGTCTATGTGATGACGCCGAAAGGAAGAGTTATCGATCTTCCCAACGGAGCTACGCCGATTGATTTTGCCTACCGCATCCATACGGATGTCGGACATACGGCCGTCGGCGCGCTGGTGAATGATGCGATGGTTCCGCTCAATACCGAGCTGCATACCGGAGATATTGTCAGTATCCGCACGATGAAGGGAACCGGACCTTCGGAAGACTGGCTGAAATTTGTCAAGACGAATCAGGCTAAAACCAAGATCCGCAATTATTTCGCAAGACGTGAGACCGAAAAGAAAGAAGCGATGCTCGCGCAGGGAGAGAAGGTTCTGACCGATGAACTCCGTAAGCGGGGATTTGATCCGAAAACATACATGGAGAAAAAGAAGATCGAAGCAATCCTGAAGGAGTTTTCCGTCAAGGATTATACCGATCTGATGTATGGTCTGGCAGTTAAGACGATCAATCCGACTGCGGTCTGCGAAAAGCTGACAAATCAGAAGCGGAGCGTCAATGATACGGAAGCGCTGAACAAACTCTTCAGCAGAGAACCGGCAAAGAAGCGGGTCAATACGAAAACAGGCATCTATGTGCCTGGAATCGAGTCAATCAAGCTTTCGCTTGCCCAGTGCTGTCTGCCGGTATACGGCGATCCGATTGTCGGATATGTTACCAAAGGCGAAGGCGTCAAGGTACACCGCAGGGACTGTTCCAACATTGAAGGACAGAATGCAAGGCTGATTGAATGCTGCTGGGAAGAGGAAGACCGGGAGCGGCTCTATGACAGCGACATTTCCGTGATTGCGGAAGACCGCAATTTCCTTCTGACAGATATCGTGACAAGCGTTTCCCAGAGCCGGGCTCCGATGCTGAAAGTAGCTGCCAGCGTCAATCGGAACGATCTTACCACTACGATCAAGATGAAGATTCAGATTCACAATCTGGAACAGCTGGAAACACTTCTGGCAAATCTCAGAAAAGTCGAAGGCGTTCTGAATGTATCAAGAGTTTCGCATTGAACTTGTTTTTGTGCGGTGAAATGCTATAATCCTTGTTGTCGATGACGAAGAAACCATTCGCTTCTGAAGCTGATCAGAGACGGCGGTCAGGTGAAAACGCCGGCGGATGAATGAATGGAAGACACTTCCGAGATGAATCTCTGAAACCGCAGTAGGAGATTCCGTATTCCGCGTTAAGGAGTAAAAGCGCATGACATATGTCATGAACTGAGGTGGCACCACGCAGATACTGCGTCCTTGGACAGGGCGCTTTTCTTTTATTAAGGAGGAGGAGCAGATGAATTATCAGACCCCCCGGGGGACGTATGACATTCTTCCGGGTGAGAGTGAAAACTGGCAGGAGATGGAACAGATGATCCGGGAAGTGTGCAGACTTTACCGGTACCGGGAAATCCGTACGCCGATATTCGAAGATACCCGTGTCTTCAAACGGGAAAATGATTCCAGCGATATGGTGAATAAGGAAATGTATACCTTTGCCATGGGAACGGACAGCTATACGCTGAGACCGGAAGGCACTGCAGGTGTGATCCGTTCGTTCGATCAGCACAAGATGTACGGCGGAGCAGAGCTACCTGCCAGGCTCTATTACATGGGACCGATGTTCCGGCATGAAAGGCCTCAGAAAGGAAGACAGCGTCAGTTCACGCAGTTCGGCATTGAAGCAATCGGTGCGAAATCACCGCAGATTGATGCCGAAGCAATTGCACTCGGAACAGACATTGTCCGCCGGATGGGAATTTCTTCCGTCAAGGTATGCATCAATACGCTGGGTGACGATGCTTCAAGAACGGCATACCGGAATGCGCTGAAAGCATATTTCACACCGCATATCGATGAACTCTGTGCGGACTGCAGAAGACGTCTGGAACAGAATCCGCTTCGCATTCTTGACTGCAAGGCGGATGCGGAAAATCCGGTTCTGAAAGATGCGCCGGGGCTTTCGGATTATCTGAACGAAGAAAGCAGAGCATATTTCAGTGAGGTTCTTTCGATTCTGGACAGCCTTGGCATTCCGTATGAAATCGACGACCGGCTTGTCCGCGGACTGGACTACTATACGCATACTGTATTTGAAGTGAAGAGCACAAGACCGGACAGCGGAGCACAGGCAACGATCTTTGCCGGCGGAAGATACGACCATCTCGTGGAGTATTTCGGCGGACCGGAGCTTTCCGGCATGGGATTTGCGATCGGTCTTGAACGCCTGATCAGTCTTGCGAAGGAAGAAGGCTGGACGGCAGAAACGTCAATGGATGCGGGTGTTTATATCATGGGCGCCGGCAATGTCGGCACTGCACCGCTGGCGATTGCACAGAAGCTGAGAGAAGCAGGGATTGTATGTGAAGTGAATCTTCTTCCGCGATCGATGAAAGCCCAGTTCAAAAGTGCAGACCGCAGCGGAGCGCAGGCGATTATCATCGTCGGCGAAGAAGAGCTGAAAGACGGAATGGTCAATCTGAAAAACAAGAAAGACAACACACAGAAGACAATTGCGATTGATGCAGTGGCTGAAACAGTAAAGGGGATATTGGACTAATGAAACGTACAGCACATAACGGAGAACTGCGCCGCAGTGACGAAGGAAAAACGGTAACACTGGTCGGCTGGGTAAGCAAACGCCGGAGTTTCGGCTCGCTGGTATTCATTGACCTGCGGGACCGTTCCGGCATCTGCCAGATTGTATTTGATGAAACAACGGCAGATCAGGTGAAGGATGTCAGAAGCGAATATATTCTGCAGGTGACAGGAGAAGTCCGTCTGCGGAAAGATCCCAATCCGAAGCTTCCTACCGGAGAAGTGGAAGTGATTGCTTCGGAAGTTCGGATTGTCAATTCCGCGGAAACTTCACCGATCACAATCGCCGATGAATCGGATACGAGCGAGGACGTACGGCTGAAATACCGGTATCTGGATCTTCGCCGTAAGCCGCTGCAGGACAATCTGATTCTCCGTCATCGGATTCAGATGATTGCGAGACAGGTACTGGATGAAGAAGGATTTGTGGAAGTGTCAACGCCGATTCTTGCCCGCTCCACCCCGGAGGGTGCACGTGACTATCTGGTTCCATCCCGGATCTATAACGGGCGTTTCTGGGCTCTGCCGCAGAGTCCGCAGATTTACAAGCAGCTTCTGATGATTGCAGGTATGGAACGGTATTTCCAGATTGCCCGCTGCTTCCGTGATGAGGATCTCAGGGCAGACCGTCAGCCGGAATTCACCCAGATCGACATTGAGATGAGCTTTGTTGAGGAAGATGATATTTTTGCGATTGTTGAAAAGCTTATGCGCAGTATCTTTGCAAAGATCAAAGGCGTTGAGCTGGATGAACAGTTTCAGCGGATGAGCTATGACGAATGCATGCGGAAGTACGGCAGCGATAAGCCGGATCTGCGTTTCGGCAATCCGATACACAATCTCACGGATCTGTTTCAGAATACCGAATTTCAGGTATTCCGTTCGGTGATCGAATCCGCAGGTGAAATTGATGCGCTTCATTTTTCCGGAATTGCGGATCAGTACAGCCGTAAAACACTTGATAAGCTGCAGGAGTTTCTGAAAGCGGGATTCAAGGCAAAAGCGCTTGCGTATCTGAAGATGGAAAAAGGGGTGCTGTCTGGTTCGATCGCAAAACCTCTCTCCGATGCGGAAAAGCAGGCGGTGATCGATCATTTCGGAATGAAGGACAACGACATTGTCTTTGTGATCGCAGATAAGCCGTCAGTTGCCCGCACAGCACTCGGTGCGCTTCGTGTGCGGATTGCGCATGAGCAGAATCTCATTGATAAGGATCAGTACCGCTTCCTGTGGGTCACAGATTTCCCGATGTTCGAATACAGCGAAGAGGAACAGCGCTGGGTTGCGGCCCATCATCCGTTTACAGCAGTGAAGGAAGAAGACGTGGACAAGCTGTTCCATGATCAGGAGCACTGCAGCTCAAGGGCATATGACCTCGTACTTAACGGGTATGAACTGCTGTCGGGTTCGATTCGGATTCATGACCAGGATCTTCAGGAAAAGGTATTTGAAGCAATCGGCCTTACCATGGAACAGGCGAAGGAGAAATTCGGTTTCTTCCTCGATGCATTCCGCTATGGAACGCCGCCTCACGGAGGAGTCGGACTCGGTCTGGAACGTCTCACCATGGTGCTTGCGGGTACGGAAAACATCCGGGATGTGGTTGCGTTCCCGACAACGAACAGCTCGCTTGACCTGATGAGCGAAAGTCCGAACTATGTCGATGATTCTCAGCTGGAAGTGCTCGGAATTCAGGTAAAGGATAATAAGGAAAATCAGGCATAATGTCAAGACTGTAAACATTGCATTCTGACTGTTATAGTAAAGATGCCGGAAGGACCACATATTTTTCCAACACATTGATATAGGGAACTCTGATTTTGATTTCTGGTGTGAATGCCCGGTACGGCCGGGAATCCCGAGGGATTCTAAGAGTGCCCACCTCTACATAAGAGGGAACATATCAACCCTTCTGGCTTCAGCACGAATCAGCACCCCCTGTGCTACAGAGGGTTGCTTTTCGTTTAAGATACAGCAGGTACAGGAAAGGCTTTGTACATAGCGGTAAATTGGTGCTTTTCTTGTAAAAAAAACATCGGAGTAAGGTTATACTTACTGAGTGAACATGAATCGGGAGCAGAACAGTTGTGACAGGCAGAGGAGTACGCCGCAGGTTTACGAGGCGTGATAAACGAAAACTTGGTATTTTACTGATACTGGCTGGTCTCACTGTCATTGCGGCTGCTCTTTTCATGCGGTACTGGGATGAGCAGCAGTACCGTACGGAAGGCGGAACCAGCAGAGTGGAGATTGAGACAGCTACCGGTGATGCCAGAACATTTCTCTATAAAGGGAAGAACTATGAAATGCGGGATGATGTTGACGCCTATCTGATTATGGGTATCGACAAGAACGATCCCGTTTCCCGCGGGAGTGATGCATGGGACGGCGGTCAGGCAGATATGATTCAGGTGGTGGTCATCGATCACGCTGCGAAGACCTGGCGATTAGCTGCGATAGACCGCAATACGATCGTTCCGTTTGAAATCCTGACGCGGGAAGGAGAATCGCTCGGCGTACAGAATGAACAGATCTGCCTTGCGCATGGATTCAGCTATGGACTGGAAGACGGCTGCGTGAAAACTGCAGATGTTGTGAAGGACATTTTCCTGAACCGGAAGATGAACGGGTATTATGCGCTCAATATGGGAGGCATTGCCCGCCTGAATGATCTTCTCGGAGGCGTGAAGATTACTGTGACAGATGCATTTCTGGAGATGGATCCGGATCTGACT
>JAFYGX010000138.1 GCA_017543025.1 Solobacterium sp. | reverse complement strand
ATTGACGTCCCCGCATCCATGCGGTTTTCAATGCTCTCTGATGTAATTCAGACACTGTTCGGATTTGACGGATATCATCTCTCTTCCTTTGATTTCAGAGAGCTTCCGTTTTCTCTGCGATCCTATACGGAAGAAGATGACTGGGAGCTGAGTTTTCCAATGGACAAGTTCCAGCTCGGCAATTTTGAATTCGTCTCGAACTTCACCTACACCTATGACTTCGGAGATGACTGGGAGTTCTCCGTTAAACGGGAATCCATCTGGAACAGTTTCGGAGAAGATCACCCGGTACTGATCAAATCCAAAGGCGGAAAACTCGTCGAGGATATCGGAGGAGTCTGGGCGTATAACGATCTTGTCCGTTCTCTGGCACATCCTTCCCGTGCTTCAAAGGAAACGGATGATGAAGATGAGGATGAATTTCTGGAAGACCTTACACCGGAAGACATTGAATTCTCCATGGAGTCAGCCGCAGAAGCGCTGACCATCTATAAATGCAGCAGCGAAGATCCTCAGGTAATGTCGTCCGATGATCTGGAACAGATCCTGGCAGAATTCGATGACGACGATGATGACGATGATGATGAGATTTACGGCAATTTACCCGATGAGTTTAACAGTCCGGAACGTCTGATGGAATTAATGAGCAAGATGATTTCCGCCTCAATAATTGTTGAGAATCTTCAGAAAGGAAAACTCCCGAAGAAAAAAGAAGACTTTGAGTTTCTGCTCTCTCTGACCGGAATATCATCCGTCGGTCAGGCAATCAATGAGATCAGCGAAAAAATGGATCTGGCGAAGGACGATCTGATTAACTGCCTGAGCTTAAACGCAGAAGAAAAATCGATGATGAAATTATTCTGCTCCAGTGACGGCAAGTTCGGAAAACCGTCGGATGACGATGACAACATTCCATTCTGATGGACAGCTCACACCCGCTTCCGGCGGGTGTTTTTTTCTGTCGCATTTTCTTAGAGACCATCAGAAAACCCTCCGTGAATGGGGTTTGATCACGGAGGGTCATCTGTTTCCTGCTGTAATGCCTATGCGGCGCGTTTTACATCCTTGTAATCCGCTCCGTTTGTAAGCGCAACAATTACGGTGTCCGGATGATTTGCCTGCTTGATTTTATCACGATCGAAGGACAGCAGTTTCTGGCCGGCCTTGACCGTATCGCCCTGTTTCACGAAGGACGCAAAGCCATCTCCATCCATCGCAACCGTATCGACACCGACATGAATCAGAAGTTCCATACCGCTTTCTGACTGCAGGCCGATCGCATGGTTGGTCGGGAAGATCATCATAACGGTTCCGTCAAACGGTGCATATACGATTCCCTCCGTCGGTTCGATCCCAACAGACGGCCCCATGGTCTCCTCGGCAAATACCGGATCCGGAATATCCTTTGCCGGAATAATTTTTCCGTTTACCGGAGCTTTGACTTCACCGGCCTCGGTTGTAAGAGCGGTCGCAGCCGGAGCGCCCATTTCCTTCACCTCAGCTTTGGCAGCAGGTGCAGCTGCCGGCTCTTCTTCTTTCCAGATGACATTCGTCACAGCGAATGCAATACCGCCGGAGATTGCCAGCAGGATCGTGTAGAGCAGCGGGTTGTTGATGGTGAGATAGCCCGGGATACCGGTAACGCCGTAAGCAGAAGCACCGATTCCGGTGATCGCACCGAAGATCGCACCGATTGCACCGCCGATCATACCGGCGATGAACGGCTTGAAGAAGCGCATGTTCACACCGAAGATGGCCGGCTCAGTGATACCGAGCGCAGCAGACATGGAAGACGGAATCGCAATTGCCTTTGTCTTGGCGTTCTTAGCCTTGAGACCTACCGCAAGGCAGGCACCGAACTGTGCAAAGTTCGCTGCAGAAGCGATCGGCATCCAGGTATTGAGTCCGGTCTCCGCCAGCATGCCGGCTTCGATCACGTTGTACATATGATGCAGGCCCATGACAACGGTCCACGGATAGATCGCACCCATGACGCAGGCACCGATCGGATTGCGTACCAGTACTCTTGCCCCGGCAAGAACCCATGTTTCAAGCTGTGAGAAAACCGGGCCGATAATCGTGAATGTGATGTAGGACGTTACCAGTACAGTTGTGAGCGGTGTGATGAACAGATCGAGCATTTCAGGCACATGCTTATGCAGCCATTTCTCAATCTGACACATCAGGAATACTGCGATCATTACCGGAATAACATGTCCCTGATAACCGGTCTGCGGTACCGGATAAATGAAGATCTTCCAGGTCGGAAGCGCACCGTTGGCAGCGATATAATCCGCAACAGTCCACGCGTTGATGAGACTCGGATGAATCATCAGAAGACCGATGACAGCACCCAGGAAGATATTGCCGCCGAATACTCTCGCCGCCGAAATCGCAATGATACCCGGCAGGAATACGAATGCAGCGTTGGCAACCATATCAAGGAACGAATACCAGTCGCTTCCGGCGAATCCCGGCATCGCTTTACCAAGAGCCTCTACGAGACCCATCATGAGACCGGATGCGACGATTGCCGGCAGGATCGGAACGAATACGTCACCGATCGGCTTCAGAAGCTTCTTCCAGAGCGGCTGCTTTTCCGCTGCTGCCGCTTTGACATCATCCTTTGTGGCAGCTGTCATGCCCGTGATATCGAGGAATTCGTCATAAACCTTGTTTACGGTTCCTGTTCCGATAATGAGCTGAAGCTGTCCGTTTGATTCGAACATTCCCTTGACGCCTTCAATATTGTCAAGATAATCCTTGTCAACCTTGGAGTTGTCTTTGATTACAAGACGAAGACGCGTAGCGCAGTGCGCTGCCTGTGCGACATTTTCCCGGCCGCCGATATGATCGACAATCTCCTGTGCGCACTTTCTGTAATCCAGTGCCATGTGTTGTTTTCCCTCCTTGTCACATGATGAATTAGTTCAGAATAATCCGAGCTGCTCAAACCCCCTGTACAGCCCGTCTTCTGTTACGGACGGAACGATCAGATCACTTCGTTCCTTCAATGTCGGTGACCCGTTGCCCATGCATACGGAATGCCCGACTGTTTCAATCATGGTCAGATCGTTCATCGAATCACCGAATCCGTATACTTCTTCCATCGGTACATTCAGATGTTCCGCGATCCGCACGATCCCTTTCCCCTTATCAAACGCCCGGAAAATCAGTTCTCCGTTCAGGCAGTTTCCATGTTCCTTCACTTCCTGAATCACAAAGTCAAACCGGTCTTCCAGAAGTTCTCTTGCCTCCTTCAGCTGATCATCGTTCCGGCACATGATGACAATCTTGTAAACCGGAGCTCCGTCATATTCACTCATCGGACGGATATTCAGACTTTCTGAAAGTGCCTTGCGCCAGCGTGCGATTTCCGAATTATCTCCATCCGCTCCGGAAAGAAATTCTTCCAGATTCTCATCGCCATAGGTCGCTTCTTTCGCTTCGATCGTGCAGAACACGCCGTTGCGGTGAAGCACATCCATCGCTGTTTCAAAATCTGTTTCACTCATCGGGCAGTCAAACAGCACTTCATCTCCGACCGTCACATATCCTCCGGCAGAAGCCACCATCCCGTCAAAGCCGTACGAAAGCAGAGGCTTTAACATTGCATAGTTTCTTCCGGTGCAGAGAAACACTCTGTTTCCCGCTGCCTGCGCCTTCCGGATCGCAGTCAATGCGCTTTCCGGCGGGACATTCTCGCCCGGTTCCGTCAGAGTTCCGTCAATATCAAGAAAAATCAGCTTCATTCTCATGCATTTCCTTTTTTTGCAGATTTCTTCTTCGTGGCAGGTGCTGCAGGTTTTTTCTTCGGTTCTTCATAGGAATGAAGCGCCCAGAGGAATCCGTTCTGCGGCAGCTTGACTTCCCGTATTGTTCTGCTCTCTCCGGTCAGAAGATCGATATAGTCCTCATCTTCATCCAGCCAGACGGTATTCGCACCAGGTCCGAAGTTAAACAGCGCAATCAGCTTTTCCCCGTCACAATACCTTCCGATCCCAAGCACCTGATCATTGCGTGTTTCCACAAGCCAGGTATCCGCCATGCCGTCAAACACTTCATGCGCCTTGCGAAGGTCAATCAGCTGCTTCAGCCGCAGGTACATCATGCCCTGACGGGTCGTCGGATCCCTGCGCAGCTTTGCCAGCTTCCAGTCGAAATCACCACGATGCAGATATCTCGAATCTTCCTGTTTCAGAGGGTCATCGTGATAGCTGTAATCATTCAGCTGGCCGATCTCATCACCGGAATACAGCACCGGAAT
>JAFYGX010000137.1 GCA_017543025.1 Solobacterium sp. | reverse complement strand
GTCCTGCATCCGATGGGATTCGATTCCTTCGGTCTTCCTGCAGAGCAGTATGCGATCAATACGGGAAATCATCCCGATGAGTTTACAAAGAACAATATCGGCATCTTTACCCATCAGCTGAAGAACATCGGTTTCTCCTATGACTGGGACCGTCAGGTTTCGACCTGTGATCCTTCGTTCTACAAGTGGACGCAGTTTATTTTCAAGCTGCTGTTTGAAGACGGGCTTGCCAGATGTGTTGATATGCCGGTCAACTGGTGCGAAGAACTCGGAACAGTTCTCGCGAATGATGAAGTGATCGACGGCAGAAGCGAACGCGGCGGATATCCGGTTGTCCGCAAGAATATGAAGCAGTGGGTGATTGACATCGTCGCCTATGCAGAACGTCTGCTGGAAGGACTGGAGACGGTTGACTGGCCGGAAAGCACAAAGGAAATGCAGCGGAACTGGATCGGCAAATCAATCGGTGCGCATGTAACATTCCGGGTTGACGGTCATGATGACAGCTTTACGGTGTTCACCACACGGTGTGATACCCTGTTCGGCGCGACGTACTGTGTGCTCGCCCCGGAACATCGGCTGGTGGAAAAAATCACCACCCCGCAGCAGAAGGAAGCAGTCGAGGCATATGTGAAACTCTGCGCGACAAAATCGGATCTTGAGCGGACTGAGCTGAATAAGGAAAAGACCGGTGTGTTTACCGGTGCCTATGCGATTAATCCGGTGAACGGCAAGAAAATTCCGATCTGGATTTCCGATTATGTGCTTGCAACCTACGGTACCGGAGCAATCATGGCAGTGCCTGCACATGATACACGTGACTATGAGTTCGCAAAGAAGTTCGGACTTGAGATCATTCCGGTACTGGAAGGCGGAAACGTGGAAACAGAGGCCTATACGGAAGATGGTACGCATATCAATTCCGGCTTCCTTGACGGAATGAACAAACAGGATGCGATCGATGCGATGATTGCCTGGCTGGAAGAAAACGGTCTTGGCGAAAAGAAAGTCAATTACCGGATCCGGGAATGGATATTTGCCCGTCAGCGTTACTGGGGAGAACCGATTCCGATCGTTCATTTTGAAAATGATGAGATGATTGCACTTCCGCTGGATCAGCTGCCGCTTGTGCTTCCGGAACTGGATGATTACAAACCGTCTTCCAGCGGTGCTTCTCCGCTGGAAAAAGCAACCGACTGGGTCAATGTTGAAATCGATGGCAGAAAAGGAAAGCGGGAAACAAGTACGATGCCCGGCAGTGCCGGAAGCTCCTGGTACTTCCTGCGCTATATCGATCCGCACAATGACAATGCGATCGCTGATCCGGAACTTCTGGCCCACTGGCTGCCGGTTGACCTTTATGTCGGCGGTCCGGAACATGCGGTCGGTCATCTGCTTTACAGCCGGATGTGGAACAATTATCTGTATGACAAAGGCTACGTTCCGGTGAAGGAACCGTTTCAGAAGCTGGTTCATCAGGGAATGATTCTGGGCGCCAACGGCATCAAGATGGGGAAGCGATATCCGGAATACATCGTCGACCCGAATGTGATTGTTGAGAATTACGGTGCCGATACGCTTCGTCTTTATGAGATGTTCATGGGACCGCTTGAAGCTTCCAAGCCATGGAGCGAACAGGGTGTGGAAGGCGCACGGAAATGGATCGAGCGCGTGTGGCGTCTCAGCATGGAAATGCCGGAGAAAATTACGGATGCACCGACACCGGAACTTGATTACAGCTACAACAGCATGATCCGGAAGGTGAGTGAAGATATCGATTCACTGAACTTCAATACCGCGATCAGCCAGATGATGATCTTCATCAATGACTGTTACAAAGCGGCTCAGGTGAACCGTGATATGCTCATTAATTTCATCAAGGTGCTGAGTCCGTTCACACCGCATGTCTGTGAAGAGATTTACCAGCATTACACCGGAGCCGAAACAATTGCCTATGAGAGCTGGCCGTCCTATGATGAATCGAAGCTTGTCATGCAGGAAGTGACGATTGTCGTACAGGTCAACGGCAAAGTGCGCGGAAAATTCGCAGCTGCCAAGGATGCGGCGGAAGAAGCTGTAAAAGAGGCAGCACTTTCACAGGATAGCGTAAAGCCGTTCCTGGAAGGAAAGAATGTCCGCAAAGTAATCGTGGTGCCGAACAAGATTGTCAATATTGTTGCAAACTGAGCGTAACTTAACTGAGAAACTCCCGCTTTTCTGCAGGACTGAACATAGTCTTTCAGAAAGCGGGTTTTCTTGCGGTCAGCTTTCTGCAGAAAGCTGTTTCAGCCGGAATAGCCGTTTCATGAAAGCGTCTTTTTTAGTATAATTCTGGTTGGCTATGGAAGAATTCAAGGTTACGATCGAACAGTTTGAAGGCCCGCTGGATCTGATGCTGCATCTGATCAAGGAAAAGGAACTGGATCTGTTTGATCTTGATTTCAATATTCTGACCGATCAGTATGTTGCCTATCTGAATGCGATGACGGAAATGCATCTGGAGGTCGCAAGTGAATATCTTGTGGAGCTGGCAGAGCTGATTGAATACAAATCACGGAAGCTTCTTCCGAAGGATACCAGCGAGCTGGAAGACGACTATGAAGAAGATCCGAAGGAGCGTCTTGTCCGCAGGCTGCTGGAATATCAGCAGTTCAAGGAAGTTTCCTCTGCGCTCAGCAGGCTGTATGAAGAACGGCAGGAGATGCTTGCCAAGCCGATGTCTGATCTTGCGCAGGAGCTTTCGGAAGAGCCAGAAGAACCTGTCCGTTACGAAGGAAACCCCTATGATCTGATGCGGGCGATGAAGCGGGTACTGATGCGGATTCAGCTGCAGAAGCCGATTGAAACGAAATATACCAGACGGGAGATTTCGATGGAAGACAGGGAGCTGGTGGTTCGCGCGAAGCTGGATCAGCTGCCCGACACATTCCGGTTTGAGAATCTGTTGGACGATTGTCATGATATGCCGATGGTGATAGCGACATTTCTTGCGGTTCTTGATCTTGCAAGACTCCATACGCTGGTTTTTACGGTTGATGAAAACGATGTGATCTGGTTTTCCAGAGGGACGGGAATGGCATGAGTGATACTACAGAGAATCAGCATAATATCCTTGCTCAGGCAGATCATCTGAGTGATGGGAATGAAAACGGGACAGCCGATTCTGCGGCAGAAGCAGCGAAACAGAGTGACGTGAATCAAGCCGCTTCTTCTCACGGAGAAAATCGGATGGAAACAGAGCCCGCTCTGAAAGAAAACACAGAACGAGATGCGGAAACATCTGACAGTAAAGGGGAAGCACCGCATCAGGAAGCTGCGAATGCCCCGGAAGCGAACAAAGCAAAAGCAGTGCTGGAGGGGCTTCTGTTTATTGTAGGAGAAGAAGGGATTACGGCCGAGCAGGCAGCGAAAGCACTTGATATTACGCCAGAGCTTGCCGCATCGTACTTCGAAGAGCTGAAGCAGGAATATACCGATCAGAACCGCGGAATTGAGATTGCCGATTATGCGGGTACTTACCGGTTTCTGTCCAGAACATTCGTGTTTGACTATGCGAGGCGTCTGTTTCAGATCAGCAAGACAGCCCAGCTTTCACAGGCAGCGCTGGAGACGCTTGCGATCATTGCCTATAAGCAGCCGATTACCCGCGTGGAGATCGAAGAAATCCGGGGAGTCGGGGCAGATATGATGCTGCGGAAACTGATGGCCCGCGATCTGATCAGAGAAAGCGGACGCAGTGAGGCGGCAGGAAGACCGATTCTGTATGAGGTTACAGAGGAGTTTATGAACTCGTTTAAACTCCTGAGTCTGAAGGAACTGCCGGAGCTGCCGCAGTTTAACAACGAGGAAGAAAGTGAAGAACTGTTTGACCAATGAAACGGAAGACAATCATCATAGCTGCAGCAACCCTGTCTCTGATCGGCTGCAGGAAGACGCCGGCAGCGGCAAATGAGACACAGGAGTTTGAAGAACCGGCTCCGTATGCCTGCAGAGTGCTGGATTATTACGATTACACCCAGCCGGTCCCCTGGAGCAGTGAAATCGAAGACGACTATTTTTCAGATGTGCTGTTTGCCGGGGATTCCCGTATGGGAGCCATGTATCTCTGGGGTGATATCAAAAATGCGCAGGTGGAGTATGTCACTTCACTGAATCTCTGGCTGATTGATTCGATGCCGCTGGATAATCATACAGACGGGGCAACGATGTATGACGTGCTGAGAGATACAGATAAAAACAATATCTATCTGCTGTTCGGTATCAATGAGATCCGTTCGCCGGAGTCCTATTTTGACAGCTGGGCGTATGAACAGTATCAGAGTATTCTGACGATGCTGAGAGAAAAGAATCCGGATTCGGACATCTATATCATGTCGACCTATCATCCGCGCAGTATTTCCGGATTGCCGGAGCCGCAGCTCAGCGAGCATCTGCAGTGGGTGAATTCAAGACTTGCAGATCTTGCGAAATCGAATTATATGTATTATCTGGATCTCGATAACGGGATGACAGATGAAGAAGGGCTGATCCGGACCGAGTATGTCGGTGACGGCCTGCATTTCGGGCCGACCGGGACGCATGCCCTTGAGGAATATGTAAAGACCCATGTGGTAAGGAGGAATGTTTATGTTAAGGAAATTTGTGAGTAGTCTTCTCTGTGTGCTGTTTCTGTTCGGATGCGGCGCTTCATCATCTGCAGGTTCTGCAGCTTCTGCCGCTTCGGAAGCGGAAGCCATTGTCAGCCAGCTGAATCTTTCCGATAAGATGGATAAGGTGGAAGACCGGATCATCAAAGGACTGTTCTTCTTCGAGGAAGGACAGCTGAGTGACAGCTCTGTATACATCGCCAACGATAAGAGCGCAGACATTGTCGCTGTATTCATAGGTGATGATACGGCGGCAATCAGGGAAAAAGTCACGCAGTATCATGCGAGCGCCAAGGAACAGATGCAGAATTACTATCCGGATGAAGTATTCAAGATTGATAATGCGATCATTCAGGAAGCCGGAAATCAGGTGGCTCTGATCGTTACCAGCGATATTGAAAATGCCCGCAAGGTTGCGGAATCAGTCATCAGATGACGGCTTCAGCAGTTTGAAGTGATTCTTCTTTGTTTTCAGATAACCGGCGCGTGAAAGCGCGGATAGCTCTGCGCTCATTGCCGAGCGTTCAACGGAAAGATAGTCCGCAAGTGCTTTGCGGTCAAAGGGGATATCAAACTCATCACTATTATTGCGAATGGCTTCTTTCGAAAGAAATGAAAGAAGCTTTTCTTTTGTGTTCATCCGGTCCATATCGGAAAGCCGTGCGTAAAGCTGGATATTCTTCTTCGCAAGCTCTTTCATGAACGCATGGATCAGAACAGTATTATCGACATGCGAATCATCCAGCGTCAGGATTTCCCGGATGTTGAACCAGAGAATTGCGGAGTTGGATACCGAACGGTAGTTATGCATGACCGCTGTATTGGTCAGAGCATTGTTCTCCATCAGAAGATCGCCGGCTTCCAGAGTGTCAATCAGAAGCTCGCGTTCCCAGAAGTCCTCTTCCAGCATGTGGAGCGTACCTTCAAGAATCAGTCCGACCCGGCGTACGCGGCGGCCGGAAGTGATCACAAACTGATCTTTGGAATAGAATTTCAGCTGGGAGTCCAGTTTTTCAAGGAGTGTTTCCAGTTCAGCGGCAGGTACTCTGCGGAAGAGTTTTGATTTATGTATTGTTTTCAGATAATCTGTCATTGTAATCTCCAGACGGCATGTTGGAAAACCAACAGGACGTACGCCTTTTATGCTAGCACAAAAAAGAATGCGAAACGGATGGTTTTATCTGATCGCTTAGACGAAGGACATAGGATGGCTGATGTATCTGAAGTACGGCATAACGACCCGGAAAGACGGGGGCAGCTGTGTTACAATAGGGAATCGTTAAGGAGAAAGAAGAGCTATGATAGATCGCTATTCGCGGAAACAGATGCGGGATCTCTGGAGTGAAGAGGCAAAATTTGCGGCCTGGCTGGAAGTGGAGATTCTGATTGATGAAGCATGGTCGAAACTCGGTGTGATTCCGGAAGAAGATGTCAGGAAAATCCGGGAAAAGGCATCCTTTTCGACCGACCGGATTCTCGAGATTGAAGAAACCACGCATCACGATGTCGTCGCATTTACCCGCTGTGTCAGCGAGTCACTCGGAGATGAGAAAAAGTGGATTCATTACG
>JAFYGX010000136.1 GCA_017543025.1 Solobacterium sp. | reverse complement strand
TGCCGTTTGGCAGTGCGATAATGAGCGGCGAGGGGAAATCGACAATCGTTTCGGAGAATCTGCTTCAGACCCCGTTTATGCTGGTGACTGCCGGTACAAGACAGCTGCCGCCTCTGAATGAGCTGCGGATCGGCATGCTGAAATCACTGGCCGGCGTGGCAGAGACGGTGAAACAGCTGTATCCGGGAATTGAAATCTTCATGTTCGACACGATGGATGAATGTGTCAGGGCGCTTCGCGAAGGCAGAGTCGATGCATTGCTGCATAATTCCTATGTGTGGAGCTATGTGCTGCAGAAGCCTTCCTATGACGATCTGACACTGCAGCCGGAAAGCATGTTTTCCATGGATTTCCGGGCCGGAACGCTGGATACGCAGGAAGGACGCGAGACGATCGCAAGGCTGAACCGCGGTATTGCGGTCATGACAGATACGCAGCGGCAGGCGGTGATTCTTGATTACACCTCACGAAGACTCTACAGATATGATCTGTCAGATTATCTCTATCAGTACTGGGAGATTCTGTTTGGTATGGCGGTACTGCTGGCTTTGCTTACCGTTCTGACCGTTCACCGCAGAAAAGCGATTCGCCGCAGGCAGGAAGAAGCTGTACGGCAGCTGATCGATCAGGATGCGCTGACCGGAGTGCTGAGCGTCAGAGGGTTTCGGGATCAGGTGAAACATCTGCTGAAGACGAATCCGGACATACCGTATCTGCTTTCCTACAGCAACATCAGAAATTTCAAATATATCAATGACAGTCTGGGAAGAGATGCAGGCGATGATCTGCTGAAATTCTGGGCGGATCATATCCGGAGAAACCTGAGTGACAAGGAAGCGGTCGGCCGGGTCAGCGGCGATCACTTTGCCGTGCTGCACACCGTTGAGGGAGAAGATAAGATCCATGACGATGAACAGAAAGTCGTAGAACCGGTACGGAACTACTTTATTGACCGGGGCAAAGAAAACCGGGTTCAGCTCTGTACCGGGATCTATGTGCTGACACAGGAAGATTACCGTGCCCGAAATGTCGATCATATGCTGGACTGTGCGAAAGTCGCAGAAGAGCGGGTAAGAGAAACCCGCAGAAATGGCTATGAGTTTTATAATCCCGAACAGTGGGAAAAGGGAAAGCGGGTTGCGGATGTCGTAAGCTGGCTTCCGACTGCGATTGCGACAGGCGAACTGCAGGTCTGGTATCAGCCTCAGGTGGATTACGGCAGCGGAATGATCATCGGAGCAGAAGCGCTTTGTCGCTGGAGTCATAAGACGCTCGGCATGTTGAGTCCGTCCGAGTTCATTCCGATTCTGGAAGAAGCAGGCATGATCAGTGATCTGGATTCCTATGTCTGGGAAACGGTCTGTAAAGATCTGAAACGCTGGAACGAAGCCGGACTGCAGCTTCCGGTTTCCGTAAATATGTCACGCGAAGATATCCGCAGTGACAATGATGTTTCAGGGCAGTTCCGCAATCTGATCCGGACGTACGGGCTGAGCGCAGATCAGATCCGGGTTGAGATCACGGAAACTGCGTATGTAAATGATCCGGATGCGCTGATCCGTACAACGCTTCAGCTGCAGGAGTCCGGATTCCAGGTTGAAATGGATGATTTCGGCAGCGGGAACTCGTCGTTGCATATGCTGAAGGAAGTACCGGTTGACCGGATCAAGATGGATCTGCACTTTCTGAGCGGAACGGGAGATCTTCGGAAAGGATGCATTATCGTCAGTTATATGGTTCAGATGGTGAATGCGCTTGGCATGAAGCTGATTGCGGAAGGCGTTGAGACAGAAGAACAGGCTCGTTTTCTGTACGACCACGGCTGTAATGAGATGCAGGGCTATTTTTTCTCAAAGGCAGTTCCGGTGAGTGAATTTGAGGCACTTCTGAAAACACGGCGCATGCAGAATACAGAGGCTTCCGGCTGAAACGGATCATGCGGATCGCGAAGTGAGGGAATGAAACAGTCATTCCCTTTTCTTCCGGTTTCTTCCGGTTCCTCTCTTTTGTACGGCTGATGCGGCAGGAATGCGCTATCATACTGATTGTAGCGCTGCAGACTCCTGCGGCAGATACATGAGAAAAAGGAGGCGGCGATGAAACCGAGTCAGCAGGAACTGAAACAGAAGGAACGGGAACTGAAGCAGAAAATGAGCTTTTTTATTCTGATTCTGATGGTTCTCAGCCTTACGGTATGCAATACCCCATCCAGAAATAAAGCGTCTTCCAATATCTATCTGACGCTTGTCAACAGCGAACACCGGATTCCGGATTACTGGGAACAGCGGGTGGAATTTGTGAATGGCACCAATTCTCTTGGCGAGGAATTTCTGGCCGAAAAGGAAACGCTCAGTCAGTTTGAAGCACTTCGGGAAGAGCTTCTGAGCGAAGGAATTCAGATCGAGGCGGGGAGCGTATACCGCTCACTGGAAGATCAGAAGGAGATCTATGAGGCGGCGAAGGAAACATATGGAGACCGGGTATCGGAGTATGCGGCAGAACCGGGGTATTCCGAACACCATACCGGTTTTGCGGTTGATCTGTTTCTGGTAAAAGAAGGAAATGCGATCCGTACAGAGGAAGCGCTTGCGGCAGAAACAGAGACGTTCGCAAAGATTGAACCGCATCTTGCGGATTATGGCTTTGTCGTTCGGGTGCTTCCGGGGAAGGAAGAAGTCTGCGGCGGGCTGAAGGCAAAACCGTGGCATATTCGTTACATCGGCCCGGAATCCGCAAAGGAGATGAAGGAAAAGGGACTTGTGCTGGAAGAATATCTGGCGCAGTAATGTGAATCAGCGAGATTTCTGAAAGAACAGGCGAAAGTCTGTTTTTCCTTTTTTGCAATGTATAAAAACTGTATGAAAACCGGCAGCGGAAAGGGATGCGGTTCAGCGAATATCTGTTCAGTAGAATCGAGTCGGAACGATGGCAGTTCATATCTGCAGCGCCCTGCAGAGACGGAAGAATCACAGCCCGGCGGTGACTGCGGGCGGAAAGGAGTATATGCATGGGAGAAATCCTGTATGACCGGGATATCCGGGAACCGCTGTTTGAGTTTCTTGAACTGCAGTTTGGAAAGATCCGGATTCTGGAAGAAAAAACAACCGGACGCGCAAGAGCGGATGTGGTGATGATCACCCCGCAGCTTCTGTACGGAATTGAAATCAAAAGCGATGCGGATACCTATGCGCGGCTGAACAGGCAGGTGAAGAATTACAACTGGTATTATGACCGGAATATCATCGTCGCAGGAACCTCGCATGCCTCTCATGTCGCAGAACATGTGCCGGACTGGTGGGGCATCATTACCGTGGAAACGGATGAAAGCGGGGCGATTGACTTCTATGTAATGCGAAAACCCGGCGAAAACCCGCGCGTGAATGAGAAGCGGAAGATCACAATTCTCTGGCGGACGGAGCTGAATCGGCTTCTGGCAAGGAATCATCTGCCGAAGTACAGTCAGAAAAGCAAGCTGTTCGTTCAGACCCGACTGCTGGAAAAAGTGCCGGCGGAGATTCTCTGGCCGCAGGCGTATGAGGAACTGTTCGAACGGGATTACAATACGATAGAACAGGAAATCGAGGACTGGCGAAACCGAAGCGCACGCTGAAAACGGAGAAGAACGGATATGCATATGACAGAAGCGAAAGGCATTCTTTCCGGAAGCGGAAACGCCCTCGGGATGAATATTTACCGTGGGTGCACCCATGGGTGTATTTACTGCGACAGCCGCAGTGCCTGCTATCAGATGAATCATCCGTTTGAGGATGTGGAGGTGAAGCGCAATGCGCCTGAGCTGCTGGAAAAGGCACTGCGTTCCCGGCGGAAAAAGGGGATGATCGCGACCGGCTCCATGTCTGATCCATATATGCCGGCAGAAGCACAGCTTCAGCTTACCCGCCGGTGTCTGAAGATTATCCGGGCATACGGGTTCGGTGCCGCAGTTCTGACCAAATCGGATCTGATTCTGCGGGATCTTGATCTGCTGCGGGATATCAGCCGGAATACAAAATGTGTCGTACAGATGACGCTTACGGCTGCAGATGATGCGCTCAGCAGACGCATTGAACCGAATGTATGCACATCTGCACGCCGCATTCAGGTGCTTGAGATCATGCGATCGGAGGGGATTCCGACAATTGTATGGCTGTCGCCGGTTCTTCCGTTCATCAGCGATACGGAAGAGAATCTCAGAGAAATCCTTGATGGCTGTATCCATGCGGACGTCAAAGGGATCATCTGCTTCGGGATGGGCATGACGCTGCGCGAAGGAAATCGGGAATATTATTATGAAATGCTTGATCGGAAATTTCCGGGGCTTCGCGCTGTCTATGAATCGACTTACGGAACCGCCTATGAAGTGATGAGCCCCCGGTCAGCTGAGCTGATGCGGCTGTTTCATGACACGTGCAGCGCCCATCATATCCTGCATACGCCGGAATCCTGCTTCGCCTGGATGAGGGAATTTCCGAATCCGTATGAGCAGCTGTCATTGTTCTGACCGGCAGAGGTTGAAACGGATGGCGCAGCCGGCAGTTATCTGCACGAAAAAGGGAGAACGCACGGTTCTCCCCGATTGGATTCAGGCGGGTGTAATCAGCAGATTCACCAGTATTCCGCATAAGAAGGAATAGCCCATGACAAACCCGAGATACATCAGAAATCGGCGGAAGCCGAGGCAGATTTTGAGCGCGCCGAGATTCGTGATCTTGGTGGCCGGTCCGGTAAGCATAAACGCTGCAGCACTGCCGTAGCTCATACCCTGCCAGAGCCAATCCCGCAGCAGAGGTATTGTTCCGCCGCCGCAGGCATAGAGCGGAACGCCGATTGTCGCTGCCATCAGCACGCCCCACGCTTTGTTTCCTGCAAACAGATCTGTCATGAACTGCTGCGGAACATAGCGCTGAAAGAGTGCTGACAGAAGGATGCCGGCAAAGAAATACGGTCCGGTAGCCCGCAGGTTGCGCCCGACATTTTTCAGATAGCGCATCAGAAGATTCGGGTCTGTATCGTGTCCCTGACGCTCCTGAAAGCCGTCAAAGGAAAAGAAGGAGCGGTCGCGGAAACAGAAATGGATCAGTAATCCGGCTGTGATGCCGCACAGAAAGCAGGTAATGATACGGATCCATAATACGGTGGAACCAAGTGCTCCGCTGTAGATGATCAGCTGCGGATTGAGCAGAATTGACGCCATCATGAATGACGCCAGCCAGTCTTCCCGCATACCCTGCCGGTGGAAGGAAGCGGCGACGGGAATCGTGCCGTACATACATAAGGGACTTGCGATACCGAGCAGACAGGCCGGAATGATGCCGGCAAGACCGATCTTCTGATCGCTCATGCGGGCAAACAGCCGGTGAATCGGATTTTTCGCGAATACGGAAATAAAGGATCCGATCAGAATGCCGGCGATCCAGTAACAGGCAATCTGCCGGAACTGGATGTCGCAGTAATACCAGAGATAGATGAACTCCCTGCGGAGAATATCAGCCATCAATATTAACCAGCTTGTAGTTCTTTGTGCCAAGCCCGATCTCTGCGGCGTAATCGATTGTATGCAAGCCCTGCAGTTCATCGATCCGCTTCATCAGAGTTTCATTGCCTTCTGCCTTTGTGACGAAGTCAATGCAGGCCTGATCGACTGCCACCGGATCATATCCGGCAACGATACCGATGTCATGGATATCCGGTTCTGATGGATGTCCGTCACAGTCGCAGTCAATGGAGATGCGGTTCATCACATTGATATAGACGATTCTGTCACCCATCGCATCGCGGATTGCGGTGCCTGCTTCTGCCATGGATTCCAGGAATTCGATGTGAAGCTCATCATGCCAGCGGGTATCGCTGGTTCCGCCGGAATGAATCCGGACCTTGCCCCGGGAAGATGCGAACCCGATGGAGATGTTCTTGATTGCGCCGCCATAGCCGGCCATGGAATGCCCTTTGAAATGGGACAGAACCACATAGGAATCGTAATCCGCAAATGCTTTTCCGACGAGATCGCCGGAAATGTGCTTTCCATTACGGACCGGAAGTTCCATCCAGCCGTCTTCGTCAAGAATCTGGAACGGAGCGATTTTTGTGAAGCCGTGATCTTCCGCTACCTGATAGTGCTCCGCCGTTGCGGCACGGGCACCGGTATAAGCGGTATTGCATTCAACGATCGTGGCGTTGAGTTTTTTTACAAGTCCTTCGATCAGTTCCGGACGCAGATAGTTGGAAGAAGGAGGTTCGCCGGTCGAAAGCTTGACGCCTGTTTTCTCTCCCGGCGTCCAGTTGAGCGCTTCATAGACTTTGACGAGACCTTCTGAACTGATGTCGGAAGTGAAATAAACCGTTGCCGGATCTTCGATCGGTGCAGCAGAAGCTGTCGCTGCCGGTTCTTCGGAAGGTGCTGCGGATCCAGACGGCTCTGCAGATGGGGCAGGGCTCTGTGCAGGTGCAGATGCAGACTGACCGCAGCCGGCAAGCAGCAGTACAGCTGTGATGAGAAGTTTTCTGAAATATTTCATAATGCCTCCTGATTCATGCGATTTCATTGTAATGTTTTTTTGCGGAAAGAGCCGAATTTCCTGACGGACTGCCGGAAAAGATCCGGCCTGAAGCAGAGATTCTGCGTATTTGCAATGTTTCAGACCTGTTTTTCGGGAAATTGTCGCGACGGGCGGTAAAAAAATATATAATGTTAGCGCTGATTTGGAGATCAGGAGGGTTTTTATTATGGCTGGAATATTGGATAAACTGCTGAATGTGGATGGCAGGCGAATCAGAGAGATTGAAAAAAAGATCAGGCCGGTGCTTGCACTGGAAGAAAAATATGCCGCGATGAGCGATGACGAACTGAAAGCGGAAACTCCGCGGTTACGGGCACTGCTTGCGGAAGGAAAAACAACGGATGACATTCTGCCGGAAGCGTTTGCGACTGCGCGGGAAGCCTGCCGCAGAGTAATCGGTGAATTCCCGTATCCGGTACAGCTGATGGGTGCTGCTGTCATGCAGGGCGGCGACATTGCGGAGATGAAGACTGGTGAAGGAAAAACGCTGACTTCCGTCATGGCGGTTTATCTCAATGCGCTGAAAGGCGAAGGGGTTCATGTTGTTACCGTCAACGAATATCTGTCTCAGCGAGACAGTGAGTGGATGGGCCAGATTCACCGGTTTCTCGGCCTTACTGTCGGACTGAACCTGCGTCAGATGACACCGGCGCAGAAACGTGCGGCATATCGGTGTGACATCACTTACACGACCAATTCGGAGCTTGGATTTGATTATCTCCGCGACAACATGGTCAAGAATGCAAAAGACCGTGTGCAGCGCGGTCTGAATTTCGCGCTCGTCGATGAAGTTGACTCGATTCTGATCGATGAATCCCGTACACCGCTGATTATTTCCGGCGGAATGAAGCAGACCGCAAACCTGTATCTGCAGGCAGACCGGTTTGCCAAGAGCCTGAAGGAACAGGTAATGGAAGGGGAAGAAGTTGTGACGCCGGGAGAGTATGTCATCGATGTGAAATCCCGTACGGTTCAGCTTACCGAAACCGGTGTCGCAAGAGCAGAAAAAGTATTCCGGGTAGACAACCTTTACAATCTGGAACATACCCAGCTGCTGCACCGCATTGGTCAGGCGCTGAAGGCAAACTACATCATGATGAAAGATGTGGAATATGTCGTGGATACCGAAAATGATGAGATCAACATCGTTGACCCGAATACCGGCCGTCTGATGAAGGGCCGGGAATGGTCCGACGGTCTGCATCAGGCGGTATGTGCCAAGGAAGGTATTTCGATTCGGCAGGAGACCACGGTTCTTGCGACAATCACCTATCAGAATTTCTTCCGTCTGTACAATAAGCTGGCCGGCATGACCGGTACGGCCAAAACCGAGGAAGAAGAATTCCGCGAAATCTACAACATGCTGGTATATGAGATTCCGACCAACCGTCCGGTTGCGCGAATCGATTATCCGGATGCGATTTTCGGCACAAAGAATGCAAAGTTTGCGGCATTGGTGCAGGAAGTGAAGGAACGGCATGAAAAAGGTCAGCCGGTGCTTGTCGGTACGATCGCAGTTGAAACATCCGAGCTCATTCACGGCATGCTGAAGAAGGAGAAGATCCGCCATGAAGTGCTGAATGCGAAGAATCATGCACGGGAAGCAGAAATCATCGCCAAGGCGGGACAGAAGGGGGCAGTGACAATTGCGACCAATATGGCCGGCCGCGGAACGGATATCAAGCTCGGTGAAGGAGTCAGAGAACTTGGCGGTCTCTGTGTGCTCGGCAGTGAACGGCATGAATCCAGACGTATCGACAATCAGCTGCGCGGACGCTCCGGCCGTCAGGGAGATCCGGGGGAATCCCGTTTCTATGTTTCGGTGCAGGATGATCTGATGGTGCGGTTCGGCAGCGAACGTCTGGAGGGAATCTTCCGGTCACTGGGTGATACGGCGGTAGAGTCCAAGACCGTTACCAGATCGATCAACTCCGCACAGAAGCGGGTGGAAGGCGTGAACTTTGACGCCCGGAAGACACTGCTGCAGTACGATGATGTGCTTCGTCAGCAGCGTGAAGTCATGTATGACCAGCGTAATTACATTCTGGATCATGAAGATGTTCATCTTGTGATCCGTCAGATGTTCGAACGTGTGATTTCCGATACGGTTGCGGCCAACATTGATCCGGAATCACGTTCCGGTGAACTGAATGTTCCGGGCCTTGTCGCCTCGCTTAAGAAGATCGGATTCCAGGATCTGATTGCGGATGAAGATCTCGCCGGCAAGACACCGGAAGAAGTCAGCGCGCTGATCAATGAAAAGGCATGGAATGCCTATGATCAGAAAATTGATCCGGTAAGGAATCAGATGCGCAGCTTTGAGCGCAATATGTCGCTTGAAGTCATCGACCGGGCATGGGTCGATCACATTGATATGATGTCGAAACTGCGTGACGGCATCGGATTGCGGAGCTATGCACAGGATAACCCGCTGCAGGCCTATGTGACAGAAGGCTTCGCGATGTTTGAAAATATGATGCATAACATTGCACAGGATATTGTTGCCTACTGCATGAATATCCGTGTCGTTGTAAATCAGGAACAGCCGAAACAGGCGTAAGGAGTAATGAATTTATGGAACTTTATGAAATGAAACAGGGCATTGCCCGCTGCCAGGCCAAATTGGAGCAGCTTGGCTCCTCTCTTTGACCTGGACGGGAAACGGGAACAGCTGAAAGAAAATGAAGAAGCGATGAGTGCGGCGGATTTCTGGAATGACCAGAAAAAAGCACAGGCACTCATCCGGAACAATAATGCAATCAAGGCGCTGGTAGAAAACCATGAACAGCTTGTGAAGTCCGTGAGCGATCTTTCCGAATCCGTCAGTGAGCTGAACGATTCCTTCGATGAAGAGCTTGCCGGGCTGGTGGAAGAAGAGTACCGGGATGTGATGAAGGCGTTTGATGAATTTGAAATTCAGGTGCTTCTGAGCGGACCGTATGACAACCACAACTGCATTCTTGAAATTCACCCGGGTGCCGGCGGTACAGAGGCGATGGACTGGGCAGGCATGCTGTACAGAATGTATGTGCGCTGGGCAGAACGCCGCGGCTTCAAAGTAACGGTATTGGACTACCAGGATGGAGAAGAAGCGGGAATGAAGTCCTGCAGCCTGAAGATCGACGGACCGATGTCATATGGATATCTGAAAGCAGAAAACGGTGTGCACCGTCTTGTGCGGATTTCACCGTTTGACTCCAACGCCCGCCGTCATACCAGCTTTGCCAGTGTGGAAGTGATGCCGGAATTTGAGGATGACCTCGATATTGAGATCGATGACAAGGATCTTGAGGTAATCACAATGCGCTCATCGGGTGCCGGCGGCCAGCATATCAACAAAACGGATTCTGCGGTGCGTATGACATATAAGCCGCTCGGGATTACCGTATTCTGTCAGACCCAGCGTTCCCAGCTGCAGAACAGGGAAGCGTGTCTGAATATGCTGAAATCGAAGCTGCTTCAGATCCGCATTCAGGAGCAGGCAAAGAAGATGGCGGAGATTAAGGGCGAGGTCAAGGCGAACGAATGGGGTTCACAGATCCGTTCGTATGTATTCCAGCCATATACGATGGTCAAAGACCTTCGCACAGGCTATGAAGTCGGAAACATTCAGGCTGTCATGGACGGCGACCTGGATGAATTTATCTACAGCTATCTGCGTTCGCAGATCTGATGGAGACGTGCAGTGAAAGGTAAAACGCATCGTTCATGAGAAAAGAAATCAATTATCAGATGAATCTGGCAGACTGGTCTGTCTCTGATAATGGAAGCGTCAAACAGGTTATGACCCGGGAGCTGAACCTCTCGCGGAAAGAGATCTCCCGTCTGAAATTCGGCGGTGAGATCCTTTTGAACGGGAAACCGGTCCGGGTCAATGACCACATGCGGGTAGGAGATACGCTGACGCTCAGGTTTCCGGAACTTGCCACAGGTGAAATACCGATCGTTTCCCAGCGTCCGGATATTCTGTATGAAGATGAGGATGTGGTGATCGTAAACAAGCAGGCGGGAATTCCGTGCCATCCGGTTCACGGTCACATTCTGGATTCTGTTGGAACTGTACTCGCGTCTTATTACAGCCAGAAAGGGGAAGATTTTATCATCCGGCCGATCGGGCGTCTGGATAAAGATGTCAGCGGGGCAGTGATCTTTGCCAAGAATCAGCTTGCGGCTTCCCGGCTTTCAAAGGACCGGGAAAACGGAAAACTGAAGAAAAGCTATCGGGCGTTTGCGTCCGGAATCTTTGAAATTAAGCAGGGCATGATCGATGCACCGATTGCCAAGGCGGAAGGAGAACGCCGCCGGGTGGTCAATGACCCGAACGGAAAACCGGCAGTAACGATCTACAGAGTTCAGAATGAATTTCATGTGGATGACCGGATTATTTCCGAACTGGCAGTTGAAATTGAAACTGGACGTACGCATCAGATCCGGGCACATATGTCCGCGGTCGGGCATCCGCTGATCGGGGATGTGCTTTATGGCGGAGATACAGCTCTTCTGGACCGGCCTGCGCTGCATTGTGATGAAATTACATTCCGTTCACCGTTTACAAGAGAAGAACATATTGTCCGGGCACCGCTTCCGGAAGATCTTCAGCAGCTTCTGGATATCCAGATGGAGGATGCGCAGGAAGCAGGCGGCTACGGAACCCGGAAACCGGATGAAACACTTCAGGAGGACAGTCAGGCTCACACAGAACAGAACACCGAACCGGAAAAAACCGGCCAGCGTGTATACCGCACCTATGTCAGTCCGGGAAAAGGAAACCGTTCAGCCGGGCGCAGAGAACCGGAAGAGCCAGCTGTGACGGATGAAGAACCGCAATCACTTCTGAAACGGATTCTTGGCATCGTACTTGCGCTGATTCTGGTTGGTGCACTGGTGTGTCTGGTCTGGCTTGGAGTCCGGCAGTTCTTCGGAAAGAAGGATGCCGGAAATGCGGAACAGACGTACGAGAACCTTACGATTACGTTTAAACCGGAGTCAATGGTTGAATACGGCGGGGATTTTCACCCGCAGGATTATGTGCTGGAAGCCGGCGGCAGCGTTACGGCAGACGGCACGGTTGATACGATGACGCTGGGGGATCAGAAGATTGTCTATACCGTCAGTAAGGAAACCGGTGATGGAACTACAGTGAATCGGGAATACGAAAAGGTATTTACGGTGAAGGATATGCTCGGGCCGATCATCATGGTAAAGGAAGATATCGTATCGATTCCGCAGGGAACGGAATATTCTGTCCATGACAATATTGTTTCGGTAACTGATCCGGTTGACGGAGCAGTGGAATATGAAGTGGAGGATGGCGGATTTGATGCGGCAGTCAGCGGAGAATACTCCGTTCGGGTGCTTGCGGCAGATCTTTCCGGCAATGAAGCAGAACGGAAGTTTCAGATTGTTGTGGAAGCACCAGCTGCAGTTTCTGTTCCTTCTCCT
>JAFYGX010000135.1 GCA_017543025.1 Solobacterium sp. | reverse complement strand
CTTGAATTCCCGCCCCGTTTCTATAACTACACCTCATCGGTGAACGAATCAGCGATCTCATATTTCGGTATCAGCTGACCGTTCTTCCTCTGGATGAGTGAAGGGCAGTCGATTTTGAATTTCCTGTAATACTCATTTGCCGTGCGGACACCTTCTCTTGTGACGACTCTGGAATCGTATACTTCGCACTTCTGATTCCGCAGAGCTATCAGTATTTCTTCGCGGTTGTCATAGTACTTCTTCATCTTCTGCTGGATAAAGACATTGAGCGTAGCGGCCATCTGTGAAAGCATCAGGTGGCCTTTTACAGATTCTTCGGAATGAACTCTCAGTGGAATCATTCTTGATATTCCTTTTCCGATATCGAAGTACTGTTCCGCAAGCTGGCGTACATAGTATGCAGGAAGTATCTCCTCATTGCGGAACGGAAGTGAAGAAATGATTTCGAAGAGACCGGAATCCTGAATCTTGTTGTGCATGTCTTCTATAGTCGTTTTACGCTCTGGTGCTTTCTCGATCGCCTTATGCACTTCATCATTTGCCCGGTCAACATCGTACCCAAGCCAGCCATACGCAGTGTGATTCTTCTTTGAACCGATCTTTACTTCACAGCTGGTGAGATAGACATATCTTCCGTTGAATTCTACAAGGTTCTCTTTTTTCATCAGATCAGGAAAACATTTTTCTTTGATCTCAGCAAAGGTATTTCGGTTCTTCTCCGGAAGACGGGTAATGAAATCAATCCCGGCATCATAAAGCTGATCAACGTTGTTTTCGGAATAGTATCCTGCATCGAGAATGGCCATATCTGTCTTAACACCATACAGAGACAGTATGATCACAGTTCTCGTCAATGTGGATACGTCCACAACATTCCCGGGCGCAAGCCGGTACAGCATCGGGAATCCGCTGTCTCTTTGAACAACCGTGGTCATACGCACTTCTCTGCTTACGACTCCGTTATGGTTACTGATACCCGCAAGCGGAAAATGAATACTGTTGGGGAGACCTGTACTGTCAACCAGAATGGCAGGATCATCACAGATATGTTCTTTCAGCCAGTTGATATGTGCCTGGAAGAATTCTCTCTGATGTTCTTCTTTTCCGAGCTGTTTCAGAAACTCAGACACTCTTCTTCCGTTCAGCTGAGCATCGGGATACAGAATGCTTGCATAGCTTCCTTCCCACCATGTCTCGGCATGTGAGTTGGCATTTTCTGTAATGGTGTAATACAGAAGCATTGCGAACAAGGTGTCATGGTTACTGCAGCTGATGGAACGCAGTACGCTGTCATAACCGATACTGCGGATCAGACTGTCAATGAAGAAGGCATCACCGAAATCAAGAATCAGTTTTCTGGAATGCGGCTGTCTCTGTTTCCTGTGTTCTTTCTTATCGGACTTCAGCAGCTCAAGATAACCCTGATCCGCTTCCGAGAATGTATGGGTAACCTCATCGTAATGAAATACCCCACGCTTTCGGTTGTAGAAAAGATGTTTTTCTTTATCGATGACGCGGCCAAGATAAACAGCGTCTTTCTTCCTGACCCCTTTGTCAGTGCGGTAGGAAGTACCGGGGTCTTTCGCATACTCAATTCCGTCCTTGATCTGGTAGTTCAGCGGCATAGGCCCTCCTGTGGTTATAGATTTCAATTAAATCTATAACCGCATTATAACCAAAGAGGCCATATGATGGAAGGGTAAATCACAAAAAACACGTTGATTATGCGGTTTTCAACGCGTTTGGTGTTCTAAGATTGTGGTGTAGTTACTGTGGTGGTTATACTTTTATCAGGGGAAATCAAGGTAACCGGTTTCAGAAAATTGATTGACATTTTTCAGACCATCCTTTACAGTAAAAAACGAAATTCAGTGAACAGAAGCAGTACCTGCAGGAAAGCATGCAAGCGAGCCGGGGAGGGTGGAAGCCCGGCGGTGAGGAATGCAGGGAACCGGTCTGGGAGAAGTCTTCCGGAAACAGAAATGCTGTATGGAAGAACGCCGCCTGCGTTAACGGTCAAGGGGTCAGCGGAAACGCGCTGGCAATCAGTGTGGTACCGCGGAATACTCCGTCTCTGAGCGAGGCGGTTTTTTATTGAAGGGGGATGCATTTATGACATCAGGTGTTATCGGTATTATTGCCGCAATCGTTGTCTATCTTGGAGGCATGCTATATATCGGCTGGCGGTTTTCCAAAAAGATGGAAACGATCAATGAGTTTTATCTTGGCGGAAGACGACTCGGTCCGCTTGCGGCAGCGATGAGTGCGGAAGCTTCTGATATGAGCAGCTGGCTGCTGATGGGGCTGCCGGGAGTTGCTTATCTTACAGGCGTCGCAGACGCTGCGTGGACTGCGATCGGACTTGCGGTCGGGACGTATTTCAACTGGCTGATTGTCGCAAAGAAACTTCGTGTTTATACTGCGAAGACAGATTCGATCACCGTACCGGAGTTTTTCTCAAACCGTTACCGGGATCAGAAACATATTCTGACAATGACTGCGGCAATCGTGATTGTCGTATTCTTCGTGCCGTATACCGCTTCCGGTTTCGCGGCATGCGGGAAGCTGTTTTCAACTTTATTCAACGCTGACTATCATGTCGCGATGATCATCAGTGCAGTTGTGATCATTGCCTATACTGCAATGGGCGGGTTCATGGCTGTCAGTATTACCGACCTGATTCAGTCGATCGTCATGACAGTGGCGCTGGTTGTCATCATGTTCTTCGGTATCCGGAGTGCCGGCGGTATGAATGCAGTTATGAATAACGCAAGGAATCTCGCAGGGTATCTCAGCCTGACGAAGATTCATGATGCGGCAACAGGCGGTGCTGCCCCTTATGGAGCGATTACGATTCTCTCTACAATGGCGTGGGGACTTGGTTACTTCGGCATGCCGCATATTCTGCTTCGATTCATGGCAATTGAAGATGAAAACAAGCTTTCCATTTCCCGTCGTGTCGGAACCATCTGGGTAATTATTTCCATGTCTGTTTCCATCTTTATCGGAATTGTCGGAAACGCCGCTTCTGCAAACGGTGCGATCGCTTCGCTGCAGGGCTCGGAATCGGAAACCGTAATCGTACGCTTTGCGACATTGCTGGCGAGTAACGGCTTCCTGGCGGCGCTGGTTGCCGGCGTCGTACTGGCTGGAATTCTTGCTTCAATGATGTCGACTGCAGATTCACAGCTGCTTACCGCAAGCTCTGCAGTCTCCAGGGACCTGTTTTCTGATGTGCTCCGTATCGAGATGGATGCGAAGAAGACCCTGCTGGTTTCCCGCATTACACTGGTTGTCATCGCATTCGTCGGTGTCGTATTTGCCTGGGACAGCACCTCCTCTGTGTTCCGCATCGTCTCGTTTGCCTGGGCAGGATTTGGCGCAAGCTTCGGACCGGTTGTTCTGCTGGCGCTGTTCTGGAAGCGTTCCAACCGGCAGGGAGCGCTTGCCGGTATGATTTGCGGTGGACTGATGATCTTCATCTGGAAGTTCCTTGTCCGGCCGATCGGCGGCCCGCTTGACATCTACGAGCTTCTTCCGGCATTCCTGATCGCCCTTGCGATGAATGTGATTGTCAGTCTTGTGACGCCGGAGCCTTCTCAGGAAATTGTCAGAGAATTTGAAGAAGTTACGGAAGAAACAAAATAATGCATGCGAAATAAAACATGGGACAGATCAACTGTCTCATGTTTTTGCTTTCGGAAGGAAACTGGCTGTTCGTATGCTCAGAATTCAAGCTGAAGATAAGGATGATGACCGGAATCAAATACGGTAAAGCCGGTTTCTTCAAGAATTCCGTAGCTGGCAGGATGACCGCTTTTCGGGATGGACAGACTGCCGGGATTGAGATGCAGAATGCCGTCAAAGGATTCCGCAGCCGGAATATGGGTATGTCCGTACAGAAGGATACTGCCGGATGGAAGTGCGGGGATGCGAACCGGACCATACACATGGCCGTGTGTCATAAATACTTTCCTGCTGCCAAGGTAAAACTCACAGTAGTCGGCAGTCAGAGGGAACCCCAGTACCATCTGATCGACTTCAGCGTCACAGTTTCCTCTTACCGCAATGATTTTTTCCGCATGCGCATTCAGGATGGGAATTACCCGCTTCGGTGCATATTCTGCCGGCAGATCATTGCGAGGGCCGTGATACAGCGCATCGCCGAGAAACAGAATTGCATCCGGGAGATGAAGTTCATATGCGGCTTCAAACAGTTCTGCACCCTGCACGCTTCCGTGCAGATCTGAGATTACAAGATAGTTCATACAGCCTCCTGTGTCTGAATCTCATTGTAATGGGAAATGAAGAAGATGTGTATGTTTGGGGCAACTTCTTAAAATGTTATGACATTAAGATGATAAGTATTTGTTGAACGGAATAAACAGGAGTAAATTAAAGAGGTAGAGCTGATGGTGAATGACGGTTTAAAAACAGGAAGCGGGGAGAAGCCGCTCTGGAGTCAGATTTATGACATTCTGAAGAACAGAATTGAAACAGGCCGGTATGATGTGGATTCGGTTCTTCCGACAGAGGCGGATCTGATGAAGGAATTCGGGGTATCACGGATTACGATCCGTAAGGCCATGAACAGCCTGATGCAGGAAGGGCTGATTCAGCGCAGACGCGGCAGCGGAACAACCATCCGGAGCACGAAAGAACGGATTTCCACTTCCGTTCATATGAGTATCCGGGGTGCAGAGCATAATCATCAGAAGGACCGCCGGCTGGTTTCGGTGGAATTCCGGGCGGATAATCCTTCAGCGGCAAAGTACTTCGGAGTTTCCTGCAATTATCCGCTTCTGACGATCACCCGTGAGTCGTGTCTGGAAGGACATCGCGTCGTATATTATACGCACAGATTGAGTCCGGTGCTGATGCTGGACGATCAGAACGATTTCAGCGGATCCATGTATGAGACGATTCGGAAGACAGGCTATCCGATTGATCGTTTCGAGGAAACGATCACTGCGATGATTGCGTCGGAAGAACAGAAGGAACTGTTCAATGCGGAGGAAGACTGTGCTCTGATCCGGCGCGTCCGCAAAGGCTATCATGGCACTGTACCGATCGAGTATACCGATTCGCTGTATCTTGCGGATGATTATGAAGTGTTTGTTAAGGGTGATTCCAGAACAGGGGAGGAGACGCAATGAAGCCGATTCGACTGGTACCGATATACGATAAGACGATCTGGGCAGGAAACCGGCTTGCGAAGATTCGCGGCCGTGAAGCGTGCGGTGAAGGTACGGTCTGGGAGATCAGCGTACATCCGTATGCCCAGTCCGTGATTCAGGACGGCGATTTTGAAGGGCGCACGCTTGCGTCACTGATTGAAGAACAGAAAGAAGCGGTACTTGGACCGGGCGTGGAGGAAGCGGACCTGCTGCGGTGTGCATTTCTTGACGCAAAGGATGCACTTTCCGTACAGGTTCATCCGGGCGAACGGTATGCACGCACACATTCGGATGATCACGGAAAAACCGAAAGCTGGTACATACTCGATGCGGATAAAGGGGCTTCGCTTGTCGCAGGTTCGGATTTTCAGAACAGAGAACAGATCGCTGAGGCAATCGAAACCGGAACGATTGAAGACCATCTGACGCATATGCCGGTTCAGGAAGGAGACTTTATCCTCGTGCCTTCCGGCACGCTGCATGCGCTTGGCGCAGGGATCCTGGCACTTGAGATCGGAACCAATTCCAATGTCACCTACCGTTTCTATGACTACCACCGGAAGGACGCGAATGGAAACGAACGGGCGCTGCAGCTTGCGGAAAGCCTGGATACTGTCGTGTGCGGCCAGAAAGGAATCCGCATCCGCACAGATGAGTTTTCGCCGAAGAAAAAACGGGTGGCTGAATTCCCGGAATATACGGTTGATCTGATCGATATTGACGGAGAATTCACTCTGTTTTCCTGGAAGGAAAGTTTCCGGACACTCTCCTGCGTCAAAGGCGAAGCACATATGACGATGGATGGAGAAGACTGCGGAATTCTGCATTATACCGAATCGGTATTTCTGCCGGCAGAATGCGGGGATCTGATACTGAAGGGCAGATGCCGGATTCTTGTCGGTACGCCGCGTCCGCATGGAGTGATGCGGACAGAATCACCGGCATATAATCAGGATTTTTCGATGATATCTGAAGGCGTATCCCTCAGCAGGGGCGTGAAGAAGCTGAAGGATCTTGCGGGTTATTTCAGAGATGTGACGGGGGCTGATCCGGATACCGTGCTGTATGAAGTGCAGTGTGATGACGGAGACCCGGAAGTGAGCGGATCGCTGTCCTATGGGCTGACTACGCTGTATCCCGTTCTGATCAACGGAGAATGCGCATTTACAAAAGGACACTGGCATACAGATGAGACCTGTGAGGAAATTTATGCCGGTGAAAGCGGAGCGGGACTGCTGATGCTGATGGATCATGACGGCAGAACGTGGTGTGAAGCGGTATTTCCGGGCAGTGTGCATCATATCCGGGGGAATCTCGCACATCGGCTGATCAACACCGGAGAAGAACCTCTGAAGGTGAGGGCGGTATGGCCGCCGAGCGCCGGACACAATTATCAGGCAGTGGAAGAACAGCCGTTTGGCTTCCGTGTATTCCGGAAAGAGAATGAGATAAAGGTAATTCCTTATGAGCAGTTATGATCGTTTTCCCCATATTGATGTACCGGGGGATTCTGCGGTATTCCGCGGATATGACAGTATTATTGCGGAACTGAAGAACAGACTGGAAAAGAAAGCATTTTGCCGCAAGGTTGTGGTTGCCGAGACGTATCCCGGCGTGCGGGATGAAGAAATTCTTCCGCAGCTGATGCGGCTGAAACCGGATCTTCTGATCGAGATGAAGGAACTGTATCTCGACGAAGAAGCACTGAGTGAAAAAATGAAGCCCTGGCTGACCGATGACCGGGTATTTGGCCGTATGTACAGCGGGTCAGTTGAGACATTCATGAAGGAAGGTGCGATGGATGAAGCGGCAAGAGCGATTCTCAGCACGGATGGTCTGATTCTGATTTACGGCTTGGGGGCTTCACTGTTTGGTTCAGGCGATATGTGTCTGCTGTTTGATCTTGCCCGCTGGGAGATTCAGCTGCGCTACCGGGCCGGTATGGGCAATTACAAATGCTCAAATACCGGGGAAGATATTCTGCGTAAATACAAGCGCGGGTTTTTTGTGGAATGGCGCATGGCTGACCGGCTGAAAAACGATCTGTTTGAGAAGGTCGATTTTCTGGTTGACACCAACCGGGCGGATGATCCGAAGATGATCACCGGCAGCCAGTGGCGTGCCGGAATGCGGAAAGCCGTATCGCAGCCGTTCCGCCTGGTGCCGTATTTTGATCCGGGCGTATGGGGCGGACAGTGGATGAAGGATGTCTGCGGCCTGGACAATGATCAGCCGAACTATGCATGGTCGTTTGACGGCGTGCCGGAAGAGAATTCGGTGCTGCTGAGATATGGCGATACGGATGTGGAGATTCCGGCTATGGACCTGACTCTCTACCGGCCGGTCGATCTGCTGGGAATCAAGAATTTCACCCGGTTCGGAGCCGAGTTTCCGATTCGCTTTGATTTTCTGGATACGATGGAGGGACAGAATCTGAGCCTTCAGGTTCATCCGATCACGGAATATATCCGCCGCACGTTCGGGATGGCTTATACCCAGGATGAAAGTTATTATCTGCTCGATGCGAAAGAAGACGCCTGCGTATATCTTGGCGTTAAAACGGGAACCGATCCGGAACAGATGCTGGAAGAACTTCGCAGATCAGAGAAGACCGGCTTCTTTGACGCGGAAAAATTTGTCAATAAGATTCCGGCACGGAAACATGACCATTTTCTGATTCCTGCCGGTACGATTCACTGTTCCGGCAGAAATGCG
>JAFYGX010000134.1 GCA_017543025.1 Solobacterium sp. | reverse complement strand
TCCGGCCAGCGGGATCAGATCGCATGGAGCCGGTCCCGGCAGAGCTTATGGGCGCCGTACACATACTTCCACCCCAGCATCAAAAGTTCCTCATCCTTACAGTACAGCAGCATATGCGCCTTATTCTCATCGTTCGGATCGGTCAGGATCGTCCTTGCGATAAACTGCTCATCCCCTTCCAGCGAATCATACAGATTTAGGATCATGGAAGTTCTCGCGGAAGCTCCGAGATGTGAACTGAGTGCATACTGAAAGTCCCGGTTCTGAATCATTCGGGCTGCCTTTTCCCGGATGGATTTCATCTCCGGATTCCTGTCAGTACTGCACGCCGCTTCATACAGCACGGCATCATCCGTGCATTGATTCACTAATTCTTTGATCAGATCAGCATCCGGCTGCGGTTTCTGCAATTCCCTGCGCAGTGTTTCCGCAGTACGTTCCTCATCGGTCATTGCCGCATCATCCGCGTCCCGCCGCAGTAAAGCCCGGAGCAGTCTTTCATTCGCCTCTGTTTTATCTGCTTCTTTGAAGTATCCTTCGTTAACAGCGTTTTCCAGCAGAATAACCTCTTCATCGAACAGACCGTATTTTCTCAGCACCTGTCCGATCTCTGCGTACAGCGGCAGAAACCCCGGCTCCTTTTTTACAGCCGCATACAGGTTGATCAGGGAATACCGGTCGTCTTTCACTTCCTGCAGTTCGTCGCCTTCGTCCTGCTCTTCCGGTTCATAGCCGAGTTCCTCATCAAGTGAATCAATCAGCTTCACCGTTGCGGCAGTTCCGAACGGAACCTCACCGGACACGATGAGATCTATGATCCGGGAAGCCTTCTGCAGTAAAAACCGCATACGGTCCCGTTCCTTTTTATCGTAATATAAATTGGATTTTCGGCTCATTTCTTCTGCATTTCCCGTTTCATCAGAGATATTGGTTTTCTCTGCCATAATCCGGGGTCTCCTTTTCTGTTATCTGATTTCATTATACATATACATTCCCGCATGTGTGCGGCATACAGAAGCCTTCGTTTTTGGTATTACTGTCGGGTGTATCTTTACTCCGTATAAAGAATCTGAATAGACATATCTGGCACAAAAAATGTGATAGTTGAACGCGTGTCGAAAAATTAACCATCGTTCAACAAATACGTTTGTTTTTACAGTATTCCACGCTGCAGGCCCCTGCATTTATGCATGGCTGCCCGATGCGTCCGGACAGGGGAATCCCCTGCAGGAAAAAGAAAAGGATATCCGGAGAACTGTTCCGGATATCCTGTGAACTGCAGATTCATTCGATGCGTGTGACGCCGCGGCCCTGCCAGATCCATACGGAGGATTCACCGTATGCATCGGTGACGTGCATCTTCGTTCCTTCAAGCGACCAGTCATGAAACTGCGGCAGAAGCGCTGAGGACATCCACTGGCGCTTCAGGGTATTCCGGTCCGGCTCAAAGATGTAGAGATGCTGGAAGAAGGAATCCGTATCCGGCTCTTCCCAGAACGGATGCGAGGAGCCGTAATTGCCTTTGCGCCAGAGGAGAAAGAGAACTTCCTCTCTGCCGTCGCTGTCCAAGTCGCTGACCGCATAATCAGACACCAGCCAGCCGGGCTCCGTCTGCCAGAGGATCGTTTCATCCTTCTGCCAGGCAAGGGTCCGGTTTTTCAGGGAAAGGGTGCCGCCTTCAAACTCTGAAGTGCGCTCCTTCCAGGTGATCCATCCCGGAAGAAACAGTGACCGGAGTATCTGCAGATACTTCGGCTGCCGGGCTGGCTGCCGCAGGTACCGGATCTGTTTCAAGCACTTCATTTTGTTTCAATTGTTCATGAACAAGTACTGCTTCTTCTTTTTCTGCCTCTGTCTCAT
>JAFYGX010000133.1 GCA_017543025.1 Solobacterium sp. | reverse complement strand
CCCCGTCCGTCGCATTCGGAGGTCATCGCTGCTGTAGCCTCACTCCCATGTGTATATACCGTGGAAGAGCTGAACTCATAAAAGGAGGATGAGAACATGCTGAAAAATCTGGATACGTTTCGGGATCTTACCATGCTGTCTCTTCCTCTTCGTCTCATTCTTTCATTCATCTGCGGCAGCGCTGTCGGAGTCGAACGTACTTTCCGGAACAAACCTGCTGGTATCCGGACCCATGCTCTCATATGCATGGCTTCCTGCATCGCTTCCGTTACCGGATTATATCTCTATCTCAACGCCGGTGTTCCGGCTGATCCGACCAGAATCGGTGCCCAGGTCATCTCCGGACTCGGTTTCATCGGTGCCGGAACGATCATGGTAACCAAGCGCAATACCGTAAAAGGCCTTGCCACAGCAGCCGGGATGTGGGCGTCCGGAATTATCGGTCTTTCTGCCGGTGCCGGATTTTATGAAGGCGCTGTGATTGCGACTATTCTTGTCGTAATTGTAGAAGTCTTTTCCGAAGAAATCCGTCACAGAACCCAGAGAGCCGGAAGACTGCGGATTTCTGTCATGTTCGAGAACCGTGAACACTTCGCGGAAGCTCTGAACTACTGTCAGGATGAAGGCTATACCGTGGTAAGCGTACATGTGAACCCTCCCAGAGAGAACTCCGGAAGTCCGATGTCCGCGCACTTCTCCCTGCGCACTCCGAAAAACGCCAGCACCACTGCACTGATTGAATCCATCGGCCAGCTGGAAGGAATTCATTCTGTGATCGAACTGTAAGGCAGAAGTCTTCAGTTAACAGAAAAAAGAGACCGGTTTAATAAACTGATCTCTTTTAATTTCCTCTGAACCGTCTGCCGCAGACGGATTGCTCACTTATTGAAATTGTCCTTGTTCTTGACAATTACATCATGTGCGCCGCCTTCCACAATACTGGTGGAGCTGACAAGCGTAAGACGTGCTTTGTCCTGAAGTTCCGGAATATCAAGTGCACCGCAGTTGCACATTGTGGAGCGGATCTTCGCTGTTGTCATTGCGACGTTGTCCTTCAGGAATCCGGCATACGGAACATAGGAATCAACCCCTTCTTCGAATGACATTTTCTTGTTTCCGCCAAGATCATACCGCTGCCAGTTGCGGGCACGATTTGAACCTTCGCCCCAGTATTCCTTGACATAGGTACCGTTGACCATGAGTTTTTCACCTGGAGCTTCTTCAAACCGGGCAAAGTATCTTCCCAGCATAACAAAGTCAGCGCCCATCGCAAGCGCGAGTGTGATGTGATAATCATAAACAATTCCGCCGTCGGAACAGATCGGCACGTAAATACCTGTTTTTTCGTAATATGCATTTCTCGCAGCCGCTACTTCAATCACCGAAGTTGCCTGTCCGCGTCCGATTCCTTTCGTCTCACGGGTGATGCAGATGCTTCCGCCGCCGATACCGATCTTTATGAAATCTGCACCTGCTTCTACGAGGTAATTGAATCCATCCCCATCTACAACGTTGCCGGCACCGATCTTTACCGTATTGCCATACCGGTCTCTGACCCATTTGATTACGTTTGCCTGCCATACAGAATAGCCATCCGAACTGTCAATTACAAGGCAGTCCACTCCGGCATTCACAAGAGCCGGAATCCGCTCTTCATAGTCACGGGTATTGATTCCAGCACCAACCATAAACCGTTTTTCCGCATCCAGAAGTTCAAGCGGGTTTTCTTTATGGCTCTCGTAATCCTTGCGGAATACAAGATACATCAGATGGTCATTATTATCGACAATCGGAAGCTGATTCAGCTTGTGTTTCCAGATTATATCATTGCATACGGAAAGATCATCTGTTTCAGTCCCAACAACCAACTTTTCCCGTTCGGTCATATATTTTCTGACCGGATCACTCATTTCCACATGGCCGATCCGGTAATCCCGGCTGGTAATCATACCGAGCAGCTTCCCGTTCGAGGTGCCGTCATCCGTGACTGCCATTGTACTGTGACCGGTTGCCTGAAGTATTTCAAGCATTTCACCGATCGTGGTATCCGGCGTAACATTGGAATCCGACGGTACATATCCTGCTTTATAATTTTTTACACGGGAAACCATGGCAGCCTGTGATTCAATTGACTGCGCTCCGAAAATAAAGGACATTCCGCCTTCTTTTGCCAGAGCTATCGCAAGCTTGTCATCAGAAACACTTTGCATGACCGCACTGATCATCGGTATATTCAGAGATATCTCCGGTTTCTGCCCTCTGCTGAATTTTGTCAGCGGTGTCTTCAACGAAACATTTGCCGGAATATTATTCTCAGCCGTAAGACCCGGAACCAGAAGATATTCACTGAATGTATGAGATGGTTCGCTGTAATACTTCGCCATGATGCCCTCCTTCTTAATCAATATTTTTATTATTATATCCCGAATCATAACCTTGTAAATGTCGGTTCTGTTTTTTTGACTGCCAGTGCTGCTATGTTCAGAACCCTGATGCCTGAGCCGCAGACGGAAAAACTGAATACTGTATGTCTTCGTATATGAGACGCATGCGTTTTCCCGTTTATTTCAGATCAGAAATCCCTGTCGAAACAGACTGCGCCAATGAAAGAACATGTTATAATTTCACGGTATACAAGAGGTAATCATATGAGATTGAAATACAGTTTCTTTTATACCCTGCGGGAAGATGTAAAAGATGAAGATTCCGTTTCCGGAAATCTTCTGGTACGTGCCGGTTTTATCAAGAAGAATTCTGCCGGCGTGTATATGACGCTTCCGCTTGGATTCCGTGTTATGCGGAAGATCGAAGATATCATCCGTCAGGAAATGGATGCGACATGCTGTCAGGAACTTCTCATGCCGTCACTGATTCCGGAAGAAATATATGTTTCATCCGGCAGAAGAGCCGGCTTCGGCAGCTCGATGTTTTCGCTGAATGACCGAAAGAATCAGCCATATGTGCTTGGTCCTACCCATGAGGAATTATTTGCGATTGCGGCAAGGATGAAGATCCGTTCCTATAAAGATATGCCGTTCTCCCTTTATCAGATTGCTGATAAATTCCGAGATGAACCGCGTCCCCGCTATGGAATGATCCGGGTCAGGGAATTCCATATGAAAGACGCCTATACATTTGATAAGGATGAAGCAGGACTCGATGAATCCTATGCAAAACAGTTTCAGGCATATAAAAACATCATGGACCGGCTTGGGATTGACTACAAAATCGTCCGGGCAGATACCGGAGTCATGGGCGGCCTCTTATCGGAAGAATTCCAGGCAGTAACTCCGCTCGGTGAAGATATCCTTGTTCTCTGCGACAGCTGTGACTTCTCTTCCAATATCGAAGTAAGCCCGGCTATTCCGGCAAGTCAGATTTCGGAAGATGGAACCGAAACGCTTACGCTCGTCGAAACGCCTGACAGCAGGACGATTGAAGAAGTTGTTTCCTTCCTCGGCAAGCCGGCAGAAAAATTCGTCAAAACACTGATTTACAGTGTAGACGGAAAACCGGTTGCTGTTATGGTACGCGGTGACCGTGATGTCAATGAGACCAAACTCCGCAAACTGTTTGAAGCAAATGAAGTTGAACTCGCAGATCCGGAAATGGTCTTTGCTGCTACCAATGCACAGATCGGATTTGCCGGGCCGATCGGCATCCGCTGTCCGCTGATAATGGACAATGAAGTATCATTCATGAGCGATTTTGTCGTCGGTGCAAATAAAACCGGTTATCACTATACCGGTGTGAATCAGAAGGATTTCAAAGCAGATCAGACTGCAGATGTCCGCAACATCGTTGAAGGAGATATCTGTCCTGTCTGCGGCGGAAGAGTTCATTTCGCCCATGGAATTGAGGTCGGCAATACATTCAAACTTGGCACGAAATACTCCAAAGCGCTTGATCTTCAGTATCTGGATGCGAACAATCAGCTCCAGTATGTCTGGATGGGAAGTTACGGTATCGGACCAGGCCGCTGCATGGCTGCCCTTGCGGAACAGAAAAGTGATGAAAACGGTCTTTCCTGGCCGGTAAACATCGCACCTTATCACGTTGCGATTGTACTGATCTCCGGAAAAGATGAACAGCAGTGTGCTGCAGCTGATGAACTTTACCGCGCATTAACCGCTTCCGGCATTGAAGTACTTCTGGATGACCGGGATGAACGTCCGGGCGTCAAATTCAAGGACATGGACCTGATCGGAATACCCTACCGCATTACCGTTGGCCGCGGGGTAAAAGACGGAAAGATTGAGCTGAAGATCCGTGAGAGCGGAGAAGTCAGCGAACTTGCTCTGGAACAGGCCGCAGATGTCATCGCAAAGCTTGTCAAAGACGCAATGCGCTGATCCATCAGAACAATTCAGACTGCAGTGGATATCGCTGCAGTTTTTTTACTGTGAATCCATATATCACCTGCAGACTTCCATACAGAACAAAAACCTCACAGCTTTCGAATTCGAAGTTATGAGGTTTTCATGTTGTTATCACATCCTGCAAGGCAGCAGAAGGACAAGCTGTCTGCCTCTGCGTTTCAGCCGATTTACTCTAACGGAATCTGACCGTTCTGGATCGCCTTTGCGGCTGCACGTTCAGCAGTCAGCTTCATGAACTTTCTCTGCTCAACCGTGCCATAACCCGGAAGTTCGTATGTGTTCAGACCCTCCCGGTTGTGAACAACCGGTCTGTTCGGGTTGGTGCGGCTGTAATAATCGCAGTCCCAGACCTGGAAGACCCACTCCAGTACAGCCGGGCAATACATTTTGACTGTGCGGTCGGGATTATATTCATTGTAGAGTGCAACGAGCTCATCCGTCTCCCTTCTCAAACCGCCGCTGACCGGTTCAAGTTCATTATCTGCCAGAATCTTTTTTTTCATTTCATTATTCATATCAAATTCCCTTCCTTTTCTTCATATGAATATGCGAAGAAATAATAATCTCTCCATCCGTCAGCGGTTATGTCTTGGCTTTCAGCTTTAGCTTCATGGTACGAAAAAGGACTCCCCGGATCAGCCGGAAAGTCCCTGATTCACATGAGCTCAGTCAAAGATATGGAATTTTTCTTTTGCAGAATAGCTTGTATGCAGAAGCTCTTCAGCGATCTCACTTCCCGGTTTCTCAAGGAAGTCACTGTACAGTTTCTGAATCTGAGGGTTATCCGCACTGACACGCAGTGTGCATGCTTCATCCTCGTCATACAGCGCCTTCATGCGCAGATCACGATAGCCATAGCCAACAGGACCATTCTTGATTCTGGATGGAATGATCGACTGTCCTCCGCCGTTGACGCATCCGCCCGGGCAGCCCATGACTTCAATGAATGTATACTTGGACTTCCCTGTTTTTACCTCTTCCAGGAGCGGTTTCGCACACGACATGGAAGAAGTGATGGCAATCCAGATCTTTGTGCCGTTGAGGTCAACTTCAGCTTCTTTGACACCTGCCATTCCGCGGCAAGCCTCAAAGTCTACCTTTTCAAGCGGTTTGCCATCAAGCTGCTGCTTCACGGTACGCAGCGCAGCTTCCATAACACCGCCGGTTGCACCGAAGATTACAGCTGCACCGGTATAGTCGCCAAGCAGATCTTCATCAAACTCCTCGTCCGGGAGTTCATTGAATTCGATCCCGTAAAGACGGATCAGACGTGCAAGTTCTCTTGTTGTAAGCACAGCATCGACATCCGCATATTCTGCCGTCTTGTTTTCCGGTCTCATGATCTCGGATTTCTTTGCAATACACGGCATGATCGAGACAACATAGATGTCCTTCGGATCAACGCCGGTCCGCTTTGCCCAGTAAGACTTGACAATTGCCCCGAACATCATATGAGGACTCTTCGATGTGCTGAGATTCGGCAGAAGCTCCGGATATTCATTTTCAATATACCGGATCCATCCAGGGGAGCAGCTGGTGAACATCGGAAGCACGCCGCCGTTCTTAACACGGTCAAGGAGTTCATTTCCCTCTTCCATAATCGTCAGGTCAGCACCGAAGTTCGTGTCATAAACACGATCAAAGCCGCAGCGGCGAAGTGCAGCTACCATCTTTCCGGTCACTCTTGTACCGATCGGATTGCCGAATTCCTCACCAAGTGAAGCACGGACTGCCGGAGCAGTCTGCACGATCACGGTCTTGTTCGGATCATTCAATGCTTTTACAACATCAGAGATATTCTCTTTCTCCGTCAATGCACCGACCGGACAGTTAATCACGCACTGACCGCACTGCATGCAGTTGACATCCGCAAAACTCTTGTTGTATACAGGAGCGACAATTGTTCTGAAACCACGGTTCTCAAGGCCAAGAACACCAAGTCCCTGTACCTTTCTGCAGGTTTCAACACAGCGCTCGCAGAGAACACATTTACTGGTATCACGAACAATACCGTAGCTGAAGTCATCATACTGAGGTGCAGTATGCTCTCCTTCAAATCTGTTTTCCCGGATGCCGAGATCCTCTGTCAGCTTCTGAAGCTCGCAGTTCTGATTGCGTTTGCAGGACAGACAGTTCTTATTATGATTCGACATGATCAGCGAAACCGTATTCTTACGTCCGCGCAGTGCACGTTCGCTGTTTGTGAATACTTCCATTCCGTCACTTACGGGTGTTGTGCAGGCAGAAAGCAGTGTTCTTCCGTTTTTTACTTCAACCAGACAGACACGGCAGTTACCGGAACGGTTGATATCTTTCAGATAGCAGAGTGTGGGAATATTAATACCCGCATTCCGTGCCGCGTCCAGAATCGTCATCCCGGATTCTGCGGTCACATTCACATTATTAATTTTCAGATGTACAGCAGTCATCATTGAACTCCCTTCTCATTAGCGCCGGACAACTGCACCGAAACGGCATGCATTCATACAGCTTCCGCACTTGATGCACTTGTCAGGATCGATCTTGAATACTTCCTTGCCGGCGACACCGGAAATTGCATTGACCGGACATCCGCGCGAGCACAGAGAGCACTTACGGCACTTATCCGGATCAATCGAATAAGTAAGAAGGTCTTTACATACGCCAGCCGGGCAGCGCTTTTCAAGAATATGTGCTTCATATTCATCACGGAAGTGACTCAGTGTAGAAAGAATCGGGTTCGGAGCAGTCTGTCCGAGTCCGCAGAGTGCAGTATCCTTGATATCCTTGCAGAGCTGCTCCATCTCATCGAGCATCTCCATTGTGCCTTCGCCTTTCGTGATCTTAGTCAGCATTTCAAGCAGACGCTTGGTGCCGACACGACATGGCGTGCACTTACCGCAGGATTCCTCTACAATGAACTCCATATAGAACTTCGCAACATCGACCATGCAGTTGTCTTCATCAAGAACAATCATACCGCCGGATCCCATCATAGATCCTGCAGCCACCAGGTTGTCATAGTCGATCGGTGTATCAAGCTCTTTCTCTGTCAGACATCCGCCGGAAGGACCACCGGTCTGAACTGCCTTGAACTTCTTGCCATTCGGGCAGCCTCCGCCGATCTCATAGATGATTTCACGGAGTGTCGTACCCATCGGGATCTCAACCAGTCCAGTATTGCGGATCTTTCCGCCGAGCGCAAATACTTTTGTTCCTTTGGACTTTTCGGTACCCATGGCAGAATACCACGCAGCGCCTTTATTGATGATCTGTGCAACGTTGGCAAGCGTTTCAACGTTGTTGATGGAAGTCGGTTTGCCCCAGACACCCTTTACTGCAGGGAATGGCGGTTTTGGACGCGGCATACCGCGCTGGCCCTCGATGGACGCAATCAGAGCGGTTTCTTCTCCGCAGACAAATGCACCGGCACCAAGACGGATCTCAATATCGAAATCAAAACCTGAGCCGAAAATATTCGTTCCCAGCAGTCCGAGTTCATGCGCCTGACGAATCGCAATCTTCAGACGATGCACAGCGATCGGATATTCTGCACGGATATAGATATAACCAAGGTGAGCACCTACGGCATAAGCCATGATCGCCATTCCTTCAAGTACCGCATGCGGGTCACCTTCCAGAATGGAACGATCCATGAACGCTCCCGGATCGCCTTCATCCGCATTACAGATGACGTATTTTTCATCACCCGGCTGATCTTTTTCAAACTGCCATTTTACGCCTGTCGGGAAACCTGCACCGCCTCTTCCGCGCAGTCCGCTGGCCTTCATCTCATCGATGACTTCCTGCGGAGTCATGGAAGTCAGCGCTTTTGCAAGAGCCTGATAGCCATCAATCGCTATATATTCATTGATATCTTCCGGACCGATCTTACCGCAGTTGCGCAGTGCAATACGCTGCTGCTTTTCATAGAACTTGATCTTTTCAATATCATGAATCTTCTGCTTTGTTTCCGGATCTTCATCATAAAGCTGAAGGTCTTCAATCACACGTCCATTGACAATGTGTTCTTCAACAATACGTTCTGCATCTTCCGGCTTCACATGACAATAATAAATATTGTCCGGATAAATAGCCATGATCGGGCCTTTCTGGCAAAGACCGAAACAGCCGGTTTTTACAAGATTGACTTCACCCTGAATACCACGCTTGATCAGCTCGCTTCTCAAATTCTCGATAATCTTTTCAGAACTCGAAGCACTGCATCCCGTACCGCCGCAGGTGAGGACATCAAGCCGTACAGATGATCCTTCCGGCTTCTTTCCGCCTTCCCGGAGCGCAACCAGATCTCTTGAGCGATCGCGCAGTTCATTTAATTCATTTACACTGTTCATACGTATGTTCTCCTGAAGGTTCTTCTGAAACTATGCGAGATGCTCAGCCGTTTTAATACGGTTGATCTCTGCAGTAATTGTTTCCTTCGTGCAGTTCCCGAAAACTTTACCGTCAATCACGCATACCGGCGCAAGTCCGCAGGCACCAAGGCAGCGAGTCGCATCCAGCGAGAAAATCCCGTTCTCACTGGTTGAGTTGATCTCGGCACCTGTAAGTGTGATCGTTTCGTCAATCAGAGCCTGCGCTCCCTTGACATAGCATGCAGTTCCAAGGCAGATGTTGACTACATGCTTGCCCTTCGGGCTTGTAGTAAACTGCGCATAGAAGCAGACAACTCCGTATACGTCTGCTACGCTTGTACCGGTAGCTGCCGCAATCTTTTCCATCGCTTCAAACGGTACATACCCTAGGGAATCCTGCACATCATGCAGCATTACAATCACCGGTCCGGGTTCATTCCGGTGACGTTCGACAATCTCATCGATTGTCTTAAGAGAATCCTGGTTCAGTCTCTCCATCACAGCTCCTCCTTCATTCGCTGAGCTATCAGCCAGTCAAATAACATGTCAATCCCGACTGACAGAATAATAATGACAATCGTCCAGGCGACGATTCCTGCGGTATCAAGATACAGACGGGCAAAGTTCATTGAACGTCCGATACCGCTGCGTACCTGACCGAGGATTTCGGCCATAATACCAACTTTCAATCCAAGGCCAGCAGCTGTCTTTCCTGTTGCGAGCATCTCCGGAATCAGGCTTGGAATCACCTTGTATCTGAGCCGCATAAAAAATGTCTCCGGATACAGTGCGTCAACTTCCTTCAGGCTGCTGTCTTCATTCTCGAGCCGATTTGTAAACGCATTGGTAAATACAGGAAACAGAATCAGAAAGCTGACTGCACTGACTGCACCTTCCGCTCCCAGCCAGATCAGAGCCATCACGATGTAACAGATATTCGGAATCGTTCTGGCAATCACAAGAACCGGACGGATCAGTTCCCGGAATACAGGAAACCGGTCACTGAGAACGCTTACAGCCAGCGCTGCAACCATGGAACACATGAAGCCGCGAAACACCCGCAGCAGCGTAGCACATACCGACTGGTAGAACGACGCCTCGCGAAACAGTGAAACTGTTCGCATCAATGTCTCTGCAGGGAAAGGAATCAGAATGTCATTGTGTACTTTTACAGCACATATCTGCCATAACACAAGTATTGCAATCACACTGAAAACATGCTCTTTCTTCATGCTTATGCATTATATCATTAAAACCTGAAAGTAAAAGCGGCTTCTTTCAAAGCCGCCGCAATAAAATAATCTTTCTGTAACTGCCGTCTGATGATTGTCAGAGATGAACTGTTTTATCCGATCAGACAGGAATCGATGTCCGTGATCGAAAAGAGTTCACCGAATCTGGAAAGCTCTTCCTTGTGTTCGGAAGCTTTTGCGGGATTGATATGAAGCCGGCTCCATACCTTGCCGGCGACTTCCGAACTTGGAATCCCATATTTCTGCGCTCCCCCTGCCGAATCGATTACAGAAACAATCGCATCAGCCGGAAGTGATGCCATGGTATCAGAGAACATCTTCATCAGATTATACAGCGCTTCAATCTGATCTTTCTTATCCGCATAGGATGCTTCTTTTACAAACATCGCAGCCTGCGGAAATCCGCCGTTTTCTGAATTGGAATAACGGGCCTGCAGATCATCAAGAATCGCAAATTCCTTTCCGTTTTCCTTTCCTTTTCCGATCGCAGCAGTTGCATTCGGTTCTGCCAGCATCGCAACATCAGCCTCTCCGGCAAGCAGTGCAGCAGATGCTTCAGCTGTACTGCTGTACCAGGTAACATTATCCATATTGATCTGCTCTCCATAAACGGATCTGAAGACCAGCCCGGTCACCGACTGCTCACCGAACGCCGCAACCTTTTCCCACTTTGCCGGTTCATTTCCTGCATCCTCGCCGCCAACCATATAGAGATTTCCCCATGTGACTGCTGCGAGCATCTTATAGGAAGATTTTCCGGCTTCCGCAAGTTTCATTCCGAGATTGCTCGGTGCAATGATCACATCGTATTCCGGAGACGGATTCACCATAGCCGCCTGAAGCGGGTCTGCCCCATCGACAAACTCCGTGCTCAGTCCGCCGATCTCTGCCGGAATCAGAGAAAGTGCCGGTGCTCCGGACGGTGACAGAATCTTAAGATCACTGCCATCCAGCGCCTTGGCGCTCTCCACAACCTTCAGAACCAGCTCCGCTGCTTCATCTACCTGTTCCTGTGTGATTTCCACTTCCGGCTGTGCACTGCCGGCCGCATCAGCAGTTGCCTGTGGTGCGCCGTTCGAAGTCGCAGTGCTGCATCCCATAAGCATCAGTCCTGCCAGGAATACACTGAAAAACTTTTTCATTTCTTTCCTCCAATTGTCTAATCAGGCTTTCTGATATGCTGTTTTTACGGAGACACCATTCAATGATCCGAGCTTGCCTGTCATCGCACTGATCACTTCACCAGGTGCGTCTACTGCCACGCTGATCAGAGACAGTTTTCTCTCTCGATAAGGGATTCCCATCCTGCCGATGATATAAGCGGCATAATCATGCAGAATTCCATTCAGTTCATCAGCAGAGTCCATATTCTCTACAACAATAGCAATTACCGCGATTCTGTTTTCCATAAAGCAATACCTCCCGGTCCAGTAAAAAACAGCCTGTCACCCGGCCAGACTGTGCAAAACAAAAGGGTATAATCGATTTGCCTTGCCCCGTTCCGTTCCGAAACATTCATTACGGTCAGATGACTGTTTAAATATACTCATAATTCATCGTTTGTGCAAGTATCATGCACAGAACTGGATCAAACAGAAAAGAGAGCCGAAGCTCTCTTAATCCTGTCTGAAGAATAATCAGCGTCCGTAGACCGCATACAGATAAAGATCACTGCCTGTATTCTGAATCTTGGCACCCGGTTTCCATCTTACATAGCCGGAACCTTCCGTATAGTCCCAGCCAATGAGACGCATGCCTTCCGGTGCCCACGAAACAGTTGTAGGAGCAGTCCATGACTGACCGACATAAACTGTCTCACGGATACCGCCCGCATCCATGGTATTGGAACGGCTGTAATCCACATACGGTGCAGACGGCTGTCTGTCACCGCCTGTTCCTCCACCGCTGCCTCTGCTGACGAGATGCGCCTGGCCGTCATTACCGAACCACCAGCTGTTTCCGTAATCATCCCGGTAGATGTAGTAACCATCATTGCTGCGGTAGGAATAATAGAAGTTGTAATTGGAGACATCCGATCTCCAGTAGCTTCCGTTCTGGTAACCCCAGGTCCAGATATGCGGAATTCCGCTCTGATCAAAGTACCAGTTTCTTCCTGCGTTATCGGTATAAATGTTCAGGCCGTTTGCCGTGCTGTAGGAATATGTGAACACATAATTCGAAACACTGGGTGCAGGAGCCGGCGTCGGTGTCGGAGTAACAGACTGGCCGATCGCAGTCAGCACGCCATCCTGAGAAACGGAATACAGCTTGCCATCCGGGTTGGAATAGATCACAACACCGTTGTAGGTAGAATTGTAGGTCAGTTTATACTGCGCAATTGACATCGCAGCAGCCTGAGATACACCGTCCAGACGATTTCCATAGGAATCAAGATATGTTCTGTTTCCGTAATCATCATAAACCCAGGACAGACCGTTCTGTGTATAGACCGTCCAGCCTTTTCCGTTGATTTCCCATGTATACGGACCGGTAATATCACCATACGGGCCAAGACCTTCAGCCGCAGCCGGAACTGTATTGAGTGCCAGAACAGCTGCCGAAGCTGCAACTGCAGCGAATCTGATGAGTTTTCTGTTCATCAAATATTTCCTCCTTTTTTAACCGAATGTATTGTAACTTGTTTTCTGCCAAATGCAAACAAAATCCCTGAAATTTCACAGCGATTCGACACATATCATTATACCGGGACAACACTGAATGTCGCTTCAGAATAACAGCCTCAGTATTGAACCTGAGGCTGCATCGGCAATATGGCTTATCTGCGTTCCTCTATTTCCCGAATCATCAGATCAAGGAATTCGGAAAGTGTCAGTTTCACTGCATCTTTCGAACCGTAGCGGCGGACAGTCACAGCATCTTCCTTCGCTTCGCCCTCACCAACGACGACTTCAACAGGAATTTTGTGAGTCTGTGCTTCTCTGACACGATAGCCGAGCTTCTCATTTCGGTCATCGATCGATACGCGCATGCCGATCCGCTTCATTGCGCTGTATACCTTCTCAGCATATTCCTTATGCGCTTCCGGAGATACCGGAATGATCACAGCCTGCTTTGCCGCAAGCCAGAGCGGAAGGATTCCCTTTGTTTCCTCCAGCAGGAATGCAACAAACCGGTCAAGGCTTCCGAGGATTGCCCGGTGAATAACAACCGGACGGACTTTCGCTCCGGTATTGTCGACATACTCCAGTTCAAACCGTTCCGGGAGCTGGTAATCAAGCTGAATGGTCGAAAGCGTTACATCATGACCAAGTGCAGATCGTACCTGAACATCGATTTTCGGGCCGTAGAACGCTGCTTCACCGATCGCTTCATAGAACGGTACTCCCATCTCTGTCAGAATCTCGCGCAGCTGCGCTTCACTGGTCTGCCAGAGACTGTCATTTCCGAAATACTTCTCTGCATTTTCCGGATCTCTCAGGGAAAGACGGAAGCTGTAATCTTCAAAGCCGAAATCGTTATATACATCAAGTATCAGTTTTGTGACATCCTTGATTTCCGATGCAATCTGATCCGGCCGGCAGAAGATATGCGAATCGTTCTGCACAAATGCACGGCTGCGCTCAATGCCAGTCAGCGCACCGCTGGCTTCAAACCGGAAATCATCAGCGATTTCGGCGATCCTTACCGGAAGATCACGATAGCTGTGCAGCGTACTCCGGTACATGATCATATGTTCCGGGCAGTTCATCGGACGCAGGCAGAATTCTTCCCCGTCGCGTTCCATAATCGGGAACATATCATCCTTGTAATGGGCAAGATGGCCGGAAATCTTATACAGCTTTGTATTAACGACAACCGGTGTTTTTACATGAACATATCCCTGCGCAAGCTCTTTATCCATAATGTAATCCGAAAGGATGCGTCTGATGGTAAATCCGTTCGGAAGCCACATCGGCAGACCGGCGCCGATCGTTTCAGAAAACATGAATACGCCAAGATCCTTTCCGAGCTTTCTGTGGTCTCGCATCTTTGCGTCTTCAAGATCCTTCAGATGTGCTTCCAGTGCTTCCGGCGTCGGAAGACATACGCCATAAATGCGCTGAAGAACCTTGTTATGTTCATCACCTTTCCAGTAGGCTCCGCTGTGCTTCAGAAGCTTGAAGTTCTTCAGAAGTTTTGTGTTGTCCACATGAGGTCCGCGGCAGAGATCTGTGAAATCACCCTGTGTATACATCGAAATATTGGTGCCTGGTTCCATCCGCTCGATCAGATCCACCTTATACGGGTCATCTTTGAACTGTTCCAGTGCTTCTTCTCTTGAGATTTCATGACGAACAATACGCTTGCCGTCTTTTGCGCACTTCTTCATCTCCTTCTCAATCCGGGCCAGATCCTCATCCCGGATCACATCGTCGCCGAGATCAATGTCATAGTAGAATCCTTCATCCACAACCGGCCCAACCCAGAATTTCGCCTGAGGGTAAAGGTGTCTGACTGCCTGTGCCATCAGATGAGCACAGCTGTGATTCAGCGTATTCAATTCTTCATTTTCCTTGAAATTAATCATGACTTCCTCCTGTCAAATAAAAAACGCCCCTCACACAGGACGCATTACGCGCGGTACCACCTTGTTTCCCATGCTGCATGCATGAGCTCTCCTCTTTCCCTTAACGCAGGAGCTACGGCAGCCAATTACGGCGCTGTTCCCGGGTGGTGGTGTCTGTTCTGCGCAGCAGCCTTTCACCAGCCGGCTGCCTCTCTGCATTGCGTCCAAGACATCGTATCCCGTTCGTTACATTTATATTCTTTATATCGCACTCTCTCAGTGCTGTCAACCGCATAAAAAAAGCAGAACTTCTGTTCACGCAAAAAAGAGATTCCCTGTTCGGAGGAAATCTCTTTATGAACCTGTTTGTTACTGCTGATTGTCTGTCAGCTTATTTTGCCTTCTTCTTAGCACCGACTTTGATCGCTGCCTGAGCTGCGGCAAGCCGGGCAATCGGAACACGGAACGGTGAACAGCTGACATAGTCAAGTCCGACCTTCTGGAAGAACTCGATGGAAGCCGGATCTCCGCCGTGCTCACCGCAGACACCAAGATGGATGTCCTTACGGGTCTTGCGGCCATTTTCCGCAGCCATCGCAATCAGCTGGCCGACACCGTTCTGATCAACATGTGCGAATGGATCGGACTCATAGATATGCTTGGAATAGTAGTCATCCAGGAATTTTCCTGCATCATCACGGGAGAATCCGAATGTCATCTGAGTCAAGTCATTTGTACCGAAGCTGAAGAACTCTGCAGTCTTCGCAAGTTCTCCTGCAAGCAGTGCAGCACGCGGGATCTCAATCATGGTACCGGCTTTATAAGTCTGTCCTTCCGCACCTTCTTCTGTAATTGTCTGATCAGCAGTTTCTCTGACGATCTTTACAACATATTCCAGCTCTTTCGGTTCGCCGACAAGCGGAATCATGATTTCCGGAACAACGTTCCAGCCCGGATGTTTCCGGTTGACGTTGATCGCAGCCTTGATGATCGCCCGTGCCTGCATCTTTCCGATTTCCGGATAGGTAACGTCAAGACGGCATCCGCGGTGGCCCATCATCGGGTTGAATTCATGGAGTGCTGCAGCAGCTGCTTCAACATCCTTGATTGTAATATCCATCGCCTTTGCGACATCTTTCGCTTCTGCTTCTGTCTTCGGCAGGAACTCATGCAGAGGCGGGTCAAGCAGACGGATTGTAACATTGCGTCCTTCCATTGCCTCGAAGATTCCTTCGAAGTCTTCCTGCTGCATCGGTTCAAGCAGTTCGAGAGCTTTCAGACGCTGTTCCGTATTCTGTGCAACACACAGCATACGGATTGCCTTGATCCGCTCTGCACTGTTGAAGAACATATGCTCTGTACGGACAAGTCCGATACCTTCCGCACCGAAGGAGACAGCACGTGCTGCATCTTCCGGTGTATCCGCATTTGTACGGATCTTCAGTGTACGGCGTGCATCCGCCCAGT
>JAFYGX010000011.1 GCA_017543025.1 Solobacterium sp. | reverse complement strand
TATAAAGCTCCGGACAGAGAAATCTGTCTGGCGGCATTTGACCATTTCTTCAAGATGCATGAAGCACTGATAGAAAGTAAAGTTCACAACCATCTTAACATCTGCAACTCAGGGATAAACGTCTGAGGTAAATACACATATGGCAGGGATAGCCAGGGCAGAACCATAAAACATCCCGGTGTTTGACTGTGCACCGTCAGAAGGCCTGTTTCAACGCATACTGCCCGGCAGCGTGCGAAAGACCGATTGAAACTTCGGCTCCAGGAAATAAAGCTGTACCCCAACAGCCCCATGGCCTAGTACGGTACTCCATAAACCCTGTCCGATGGATCCCACGGGGCTTGCCCCGTGGTCAGTCAGAAAGTAGAAGCGGAATATCTGGAGGAATGGAATTTGAAACGACTGCTGAGCTATTTCAGAGCGCACCGGGGGCTGTTTGTGATCGATCTTGCCTGTGCGTTTCTGGTCGGACTGTGCGATGAATTTCTGCCGCTGATTGTCCGGAATATGATTAACATCTATGTGCCCCGGCAGGATTATGCCATGATGGTCCGCTGGACCATTGTACTAGCGATGATCTATACGGTGAAGTTTGTGCTGAATCTCATCATCACGTACTGGGGACATGTATTCGGCGTCCGGGTGCAGGCAGATATGCGGCGCGATATCTTTCATCATATTGAACGCCTTCCGATTGCCTGGTTTGATGACCACAAGACCGGGGAAATCATGAGCCGGATCACAAACGATCTGCAGGAAATCTCGGAGATGAGTCACCACGGGCCGGAAAATCTGTTTACCTCGGCAATCATGCTGGGGGTGAGCGCAGTGATGCTGGGAAGGATCAATCTCAGGCTGACAATGATTGTATATGCCTGTCTGCCCCTGGCTGCTGTGTTTCTGATGCTGCTGAGAAAAGGGCAGATGGCTGCCTTTGCAAGAACAAGAAAAGAGATCGCAGCGATTAACGGCGAAGCGGAAAACAGTATTGCCGGCGTGCGCATTACCCGCTCATTCGGCGGCCGGGAAACGGAAGAGCGGAAGTTTGCGGATGCCAATCGGCGGTATACTGCCGCACGGTCGGCGGCATACCGGTACCTTGCGCTGTTCAGCGGCGGAATGACGCTGTTTACGGATCTCATGTATGCGGTGGTGATTCTGTTCGGCGGCAATATGTTTTTTCACGGCGAGCTCAACGGCGGGGACTTTGTCGCCTATCTGCTTTATATTTCGATGTTTCTGACGCCGATCAAGAAGCTGGTTGAAACCTATGAGCAGATCGCGGAAGGGATGAGCGGCGTGCACCGGTTTGAAGAGATCATGAATCTGAAGATAGAAGAAGATGATCCGGGAGCGGAAGATATCGGCGAACTCCGGGGAGAGATACAGTTTGACCATGTCTCCTTCCACTACGGAGGAGAAGAGCAGGAAGGACGCAAGGTGATTGAAGACCTCAACCTGCATATCGATGAGCAGATGACGGTCGGGCTTGTCGGCGAAAGCGGCGGCGGGAAGACGACCATCTGCAATCTGATTCCGCGGTTTTATGAGATTGATTCTGGCCGGATCCTGATTGACGGGATCGATATCCGGAAGATGACCCGTGATTCGCTTCGCCGCAATATCGGCATCGTTGCCCAGGATGTCTTTCTGTTTCACGGTACGGTAAGGGAGAATATCGCTTACGGCAGACCGGACGCCACGGAGGAAGAAATCATTGAGGCCGCAAGGAAAGCACGGATTCATGACGATATCATGGAAATGGAACATGGCTATGACTCCGAAGTCGGAGAACGGGGCGTGCATCTGTCCGGCGGGCAGCGGCAGCGGATCTCGATCGCCCGGGTGTTTCTGAAAAATCCCCGGATTCTGATTCTCGATGAAGCGACATCCGCGCTGGATAACGCTACGGAAATGGCGATTCAGGAAAGCCTGGATCAGCTGTCAGAAGGAAGAACGGTCATTATCGTGGCGCATCGGCTGAGTACGATGCGCAATGCGTCACAGATTCTTGTCGTTACAAAGGAAGGCATTGCGGAGCGCGGGTCGAAGGAAGAGCTGCTGCAGCAGAACGGGATCTTCCGGAAGCTGTATGAATATCAGTTTGAAACCGGCCGTGAGGAAGTATGAGGAATGTGCCTGCAGAAGGCGCATTTTTCAGTTCTGCGATGTGTTCCATGTCCTGTTTCTGATCAAAACCGCGCGAATAATCAGCCTGATTCGTTCCTGATACCGCCATATCGCACGCAGCAGATTCCTGTGTTTGGGCAAGACCATGCATGAAGAATAAGGAGCCAAACCATCCGAAAACGCATCCCGCAAGTCTGCTATAATAATTCCCTGGGTAACAACATGAGGTAATAAATGACACAACAGCGAACATATGAAGATGACAGTATACAGATTCTGAAAGGGCTTGACCCGGTGCGGAAACGGCCGGGCATGTATATCGGATCAACGGACAGTCACGGTCTTCATCATCTGATCTGGGAGATTGTGGATAATGCCGTGGATGAAGCTCTGAACGGATACGGAAAAAAGATATCGATCAGTCTGAACACAGACGGCTCCTGTACGGTTGAAGATGAAGGCCGCGGAATGCCGTGCGGCACGCATCCGAGCGGGAAGAACACGCTTGAAGTGATTTTTACGGTTCTGCATGCGGGCGGAAAGTTTACCAGCGAAGGCGGGTATAAGACAGCCGGCGGTCTGCATGGCGTTGGCGCATCAGTAGTCAATGCGCTTTCGGAGTGGCTGATCGTGGAAGTAGCGCATGACGGTCAGCTGGTTCGAATGAAATTCGAACACGGCGATAAAAAGATCGGCAAGCTTGAAAAACTCGGCAAAACAAACCGCACTGGTTCACGCATCACGTTCAAGCCGGACCCGAAAATCTTTTCTACGGTGGATTTCAGATTTGATGTGGTATGTGAGAGGGCAAGAGAAGAAGCCTTTCTGCTTTCCGGCATTGCGATCGAGGTGAATGACCTGCGCGGAAAGAAGCAGCAGAAGGAGACCTACTGTTATGAAGACGGGCTGATTGCCTTTCTCGACTATCTTCATGAAGACCGGACCGTGCTGATGAAGCCGGTGAAGTTTGACGGCGAGTCGGGCGGCATCAAGGTGAAGTGTGCATTTCAGTACACGGACGATTATGCGGAAAATACCTACAGCTTTGCCAATCTTGTCCGGACCAGAGACGGCGGCAGCCATGAGATCGGCTATAAGACCGCATTTACGAAAGCAGTCAATGATTATGCGAGAAAATACGGACTGCTGAAGGAAAAGGATAAGAACCTGGAAGGTTCTGATGTAAGAGAAGGGCTTACCAGCATTGTGACGGTTGAGATTCCCGAGGAGCTGCTGCAGTTTGAAGGGCAGACAAAAGGAAAGCTCGGCACGCCGCAGGCAAAGCAGGCAGTGGATTCGATCGTCAGTGAGAAGCTTGTATACTGGCTGGAAGAAAACCGGGATCTTTCGGATTCTCTGGTCCGCAAGATGATGAAGGCAAGCATTGCAAGGGAAGCTGCGCGGAAGGCAAGAGAAGAAGCCCGCAAGGGAAAGAAGTCTTCGAAAGGAGAAAAGCTTCTTTCCGGCAAGCTCGCCCCTGCCAATTCCCGCGACAGCAAAGTCAAGGAGCTGTTTCTGGTTGAGGGTGATTCCGCCGGCGGCAGTGCAAAGCAGGGAAGAGATTCCCATTTTCAGGCGATCCTTCCGTTAAGAGGAAAAGTGCTTAATACAGAAAAGTGCACGATGGCGGACATTGAAAAAAACCTTGAGCTGAATACGCTGATTCATGCGATCGATGCGGGAGTCGGTCCGGGGTTTGACTGGGAATCCTCCAATTACAGCAAGATCATTATCATGACCGATGCCGATGACGACGGTTCACATATTCAGATCCTGCTGCTGACGTTCTTCTACCGCTACATGCGGCAGCTGATTGAACACGGAATGGTGTATATCGCACTTCCGCCGCTCTACAAAGTGACCAAGGGAAAAAACAGTCAGTACTGCTATACGGATGAGGAACTGGAAACCCTGCGCCGAAAGCTCGGCAAAGTTGAGATTCAGCGCTACAAAGGTCTTGGTGAGATGAATGCAAGCCAGCTCTGGGAAACAACGATGGATCCGGCCAGCCGCTCCCTGATCCGGGTCGGCATTAATGACGGGGTTCTCGCAGAGCGAAGGGTCTCTGTTCTGATGGGCGAAAAGGCGGAACCGCGCAAACGGTGGATCGAAGACAACATCTCCTTTACGCTGGAAGACAGCTTTAAGGTAGGGGAGGCGTAAGGCATGGCAAAGAAAAAGGAAATTGTCGACAATACCAATTACATTCCTTCGCTTCTGGAAGACATCATGGGCGACCGGTTCGGCCGCTATGCGAAATATGTAATTCAGGAGCGTGCGCTGCCGGACGCAAGAGACGGTCTCAAACCCGTGCAGCGGCGTATTCTCTATGCGATGTACCATGACGGGAATACGTGGGACCACGCTTACCGCAAATCGGCTAAAACAGTCGGTCTTGTCATCGGCAACTACCATCCGCACGGAGATTCTTCCGTTTATGATGCGATGGTACGGATGTCGCAGGACTGGAAAGTAAGGCTTCCGCTGATCGATATGCATGGAAACAACGGCTCGATTGATGACGATCCGGCTGCTGCGATGCGATATACCGAAGTGCGGCTCGCAAAGGTGACGCAGGTTATGGAGGATGATCTCGACAAGGATACCGTCGAGATGGCTCCGAACTTTGACGATACGGAGAATGAACCGACGGTGCTTCCGGTTCCGTTTCCGGTCATGCTGGTAAACGGGGCGACCGGAATCGCAGCGGGCTATGCGACCAATATGCCGCCTCACAACCTGAAGGAATCAGTGGATGCGGCG
>JAFYGX010000132.1 GCA_017543025.1 Solobacterium sp. | reverse complement strand
TCCGTATCTGTCCGCGAATCTTCTGCCTTCCGGTAAAACGCAATGCCGCAGAATCCCCATCTGCGTTCGTCTGTCCTGATAAAGCCGTTACCGAATTCAACAGATTGTTTTGCCTCATGTTCAAGGATCACAAGTCCGTCCTCAGCGATCAGGTCTTCAATCTGAACTGAAACTTGCCGCAGATCAGTCATTCTGTAGGGGGGGTCCAGGAAAATCAGATCAAACTTATCGCCGCGCTGCCGCAGGTTCCTTAATGCTGCTTTCCAGTCGCAGCAGAAGATCTCCGTCTGCTTTTCAAAACCGAGCGCTGAAGCATTCAGTTTCTCGGTGCGGTATGCGCTTCTGTCGTTGTCACACAGAACCGCACGCGATGCTCCCCTGCTGATCGCTTCAAAGCTCAGCGCGCCGCTGCCTGCGAACAGGTCCAGAATGACAGAATCCTGTATCCTTGTCTGCAGGATATTAAACAGGTTTTCCCTTATTCTGTCAAGTGTCGGACGGGTGTTTCTTCCTTCCGGCGCCTCGATCCGTCTGCCCCTTGCAGTGCCGGCAATAATCCGCATTCTTACGTCCTTCCTGATTCATTCTGTTTACCTGTTCAGTTCAGCTGCTGCGGGCCCTTCGGTACGGTTATTCTTGCACGGCGTTCACGTTTTTCCCTGATTCTGCGCCTTCTTGCGTTTTCAGCAATCTCCGTATGAATTTTCCGGCGTCGTGACGGTCCCTGCATGTAGCCTGTCCCGTAGGCAGCGGCGGGAATCATTACAAGGACAGGGCTTATCCGTTCAACAGTAAGGAGAAGGTCACGGTTTTCAGCGCCGCACATGCTGACGAAAGGCATAATCGTGAGCCGTACAATAATCCGGAAAATGTCTGTCGCGGAAACCGCCGCACTCTGCGAATATCCTGCAAGTGCCTCGCTGATCTCGCTTCTGCGCATATATGATTCCATCCAGAAAGGCAGCGTTCCGGCGCCGGTCATCTGACGTTCCGCAGTAAGCGCAAGGAGCACGGCAAGGATCACGAAAAGCGAGCTTCCGAGCAAACCGATCACAAAACCTTTTGCAGGGTGGAATGGGATTCTCTTCTCACCCTGGGAAGCTTCCTGCCCTTTCTGTATATGCTGAAAAAGGATCTCTCCCCTTGAAACGCCTTCTGTTCCCATGTCCGCTCCCTTGTTGAAGAAGATCAGTATGATCAGCGTTTCAATCACAATATTAATGCCGATTCTAAGGAAATCATTGCTGAAAGACGTCATGGAGCAAACAATAAAGGACATGAATGCAACCAGTATCATAGCGCCGAAGAACTTCAGAGCCTGCCGGACTGTATTCTCGTCCGTCGGTGTTCCGCGCAGGAACGGTTTTGTCTGTCCGCTCATCTGCTGTCCGTTACTCATCTGTTTTTTCCTCCCTGTCTGCTCTGGAGTCATCGAATACGCGTTCAACGCGGCTTCCGACACTCAGCAGGATTTCATAGCTTATTGTTCCGGCCCATCCGGCAATATCTTCAGCTGTGATCTGTTCGCTCCCGTCGGATCCGATCAGAACAACCTCGTCCTCTTCCTTCGCTTCCGGAATATCGGTAATATCCGCAAGCATCTGGTCCATGCATATTCTCCCGACGACTTTTGCCCTTTTCCCACGGATCAGGACTTCTGCCTCAGGACCTGCAGCGCGGTGGTATCCGTCAGCATATCCGCATGTGATGGTGGCAATCCGCTTCCGTCCCGGAGTCCTGTATGTTCTTCCGTAACTGATATATTCACCTTCCGGCATCGTTTTGATATAGCTGATTTTTGCGCACCATCGCATACATGGTTTCAGCCCGATGGGATTTTCGGGTACCGGAGGATATCCATACAGGCTGATTCCGGCGCGGACCATATCCATTGCGTAATCAGGCCTTCGATGGATTGCTGCTGAATTTGAACAGTGACGAAGGATCCCGTCCGGAAGGCCATGCGTCAGTTCCAGGAAACGGGTATGCTGTATCTCTGTGTAAGCCATACCGTCCTCGCCGTCATCGGCGTCTGAAAAGTGTGTAAATGCACCGGTCAGACGGACATGAGGCGACTTCTCAATTTGATCTGTAACAGCCTTCATCTCCGCCATATTACGAACGCCGATCCGGCCCATTCCTGTATCCACTTTGATGTGGACTTCAGTCTGTTTGCCAAGAGCTGCGGCGGACGATTCGCAAAGACGAACCATTTCCGGAGAACACACTGTCTGGATCAGACCGTTTTCCACTCCCTCACGGACATCCTGCGAAGTTACCGCGCCAAGGACAAGCACAGGCGCTTTTATGCCGTTTCTACGCAGATGGGAACCTTCGGCGACGGATGCCACAGCCAGGTATTCTGCACCGCCTTCCAGGGCAGCGTTCGCAGTTTCTGCCGCACCATGCCCGTAACCATCCGCCTTGACAACAGCCATGATCTTTGCATCAGCCGGAACGGAATTCCGGATTTTCCGCATGTTGTCGCGCAGAAGATCCGTACGGATCACCCGAATGTTGCGTGAATGCATCCGGTTCACTTCCCTTCCGGTTTCCGTTCTTCTTCATGTCGGTGAATCTGTTCATTCAGCAGATTGATATCCCCGCATCCCATTGTCAGCACAAGATCGCCTGCACGCCAGTGGGTACGGAGATACGTTTCTGTTTCGTCAAACGAAGGAGTCCATACAGCTTCAATACCATGCTGCTTCATCCCGTCCCTCAGCATTCCGCTGTTCAGGTCTCCCGGATCTTTCTCTCTTGCAGCGCAGATATCCGTGATGAGCGTGAAATCTGCATCCTTCGTACACGTCAGATACTGTTCGAACAGCGTCCGTACCCGGCTGAAAGTATGAGGCTGCATGACAGCCCATAGTCTGCCTTTGCAGCGTTTCCTCGCGATCGAAAGCGCATTGCGCATTTCAGTCGGATTATGTCCGTAATCATGGAAGATTTCAACGCCGTCAATGACATCAGTAAGTTCAAACCGGCGATGGGCACCGGTAAAATGCTTCAGGACAGTTACTGCAACTTCCGGATCCACACCGAGTTCCGCTGCGGCAGCGATCGCCGCAAGTCCGTTGAGCCGGTTGAAATCCCCGGGAACGTTCATCTCAACAGAAATTGTTTTTTTGCCCGGATATTGCAGGGTAAATCTGCTGCGCCCCAGCTCATCCTCCGCGACATTGTCTTCATACCAGTCGTTCTCAGGCCCGGATCCGAAATATACTTTTCTGCAGTTCAGTTTCTCCATCTATCGTCTTACTCTCGGATCGTTCCCGTTCCCGATTGCGACACCGTTCTCCGGAAGGAGTTTAAGATACTGACCGAAGGTCTCTTCGATTTCGTCAATATCTTTGTAACAATCCAGATGATCAGCATCAATATTCAGTACCACTGCGACTGTCGGATGTAGATGCAGGAATGAACGATTGAATTCGCAAGCTTCAGCCACAAAAATACCGCTGTGCCCTACACGGGTGCTCCCCCCGATCGCATCAAGACGACCGCCGATATGAATGCTCGGATCCATACCGGCCTCCAGAAGGATCTGGCTGAGCATGCTCGTTACGGTTGTCTTCCCATGTGCTCCGCAGACGCCGACCGCCTTGGGAAATCCTTCCATCAGCTGACCCAGAAGGACTGCACGCTCAATGGAGGGAATCCCGAGTTTCTCCGCCTCTGCCCTTTCCGGATTCTCCGGAGGAATAGCAGCGGAATAAACCACAAGATCAGCGCCATGCACATTTTCAGCCCGGTGTCCGATCATCACCTGACCGCCTTTTTCCCGGACATAGTGGATCAGGTACCCGTCATCCCGGTCACTGCCTGATACCCGATAGCCCTGATCTATCAGCATTTCAGCAAGTCCGCTCATACTGCTGCCGCCGATTCCGATCAGGTGGATGCGACCTCCAGCATATTCCGTGATCCGATGTATCGTTTTCATATCTCTTTTTCCTTCCGGATAAGTATCTTTGGGGCTTCGTCCTCATTCAACAACGATCCTTGGGTTTTCCCTGCTCGGTCTGTACATCACGAAACGCCGTCCGATCTGCTGGATCGGTTCAGCACCTGTTTTTTCGCAGAGTATTGTCAGCGCATCACGGGCGCTGACCGGACATCCCTGCTGTACACATCCCTTGATCAGTTCCCGCGCTTCCAGCGCATCATAGCATTCTTTCACTGTATTGTCTGTAATTCCTTCTTTACCTATATAAAGTATGGTTTCGAATGTATTTGCCATTGCCCGCAGCTTTGCCCGCTGTTTTCCTGTCATATTTCATCTCTTCTTTCTTTTATTCAACAAAGTCAAATTCCATTCCGGCGATTCGTACTGTACTTCCTTCTCCGGCACCTTTTTCCCGCAGTGCGTCGATTACGCCCATTTTTCTAAGCATCCGGTGGAACCAGTTCATGCTTTCAAGATCATCAAAGTTAACACTGTCAATAAGCCTTTCCATACCAGGACCGGTCACTTCAAACACGCCGCCGTCCATAACAATCTCGAATGTATCCATGCGGACCTGTTCCTCGTCCGGATCTTCTTCGGCTTCATAATGGAGGATCGGCGGAAGCGTTTCAAGCATTCTGGCAGTTTCATCAAGTATTTCATCAAATCCTTCGTGCGTCACCGCACTGACAGGAAACACAGGCCATCCCATGGCTTCACCCAGCGTCTTCATCCGCTTCAGGTTTTCTTCCGAACCGGGCAGATCCATCTTGTT
>JAFYGX010000131.1 GCA_017543025.1 Solobacterium sp. | reverse complement strand
GGTTATAACCGGGCGGCCAGAATGATTGATCTGCTTGAAGAAAAAGGTGTGATCGGTCCTGCGCAGGGCAGCAAGCCAAGAGAAGTTTATGTAAAGAAAGACGATGACGCGGCCGAATAAGACTGCTCAGAACAATGCGGAAAGGAAGAGAACGCTGTGTCTCTTCTTTTTCTGTCGGGAGGAATTCATGCATTTTGCCAAAGATAGTCAGGCTCAGAGCGGATTCGTTGCAAAATTCATCCTGCGAATTTATGATGAAAACGGTAGAAAAAAAGGAGGAAGAACCATGAATGCAGGCACATTTTTCGTCATTCTCATACTGATAACGGCTGTGGTTCTTGACATCCGTTATCTGATGCGTCATAAATCCGGCTGTGCCGGAGATTGCAGCAGCTGCGGCGGAAGCTGTAAATGGTCGGATGACCTGAAGCGTGCCCGGAAAGAAATTCAGACCGAACGGGCACAGAAAGCGGATGCGGACCTCAGCTGAGAGGCCGCTCTGATTTGAGAAGTATCTATGGTTTCGTCAGAACTTGTTCCGGGCGTGCATCTTCATATCCGCACTGAAACCAAATTCAGAACACAGATCCTGTGCGTTACATTTCTCTGGCCGATGAAGCGGGAAATGAGGGCAGCGAGTTTTCTGCTTTCGCATCTGCTTTCCGATACAACGCTTCATTATCCCAGGAAACAGGATCTGCTGGCGCATCTTGACAATCTGTACGGCGCTTCACTGCATGTGATCAATACGCCGCGCGGTACATGTGACCGGCTGAAGTTCACTGTCAGCGGGGTTCATGTGCCGGGCATCAATGATGACCTTGCGGAACAGCTCGCTGAACTGCTGAAGGAATGCATTTTCTTTCCGCGGCTCGAACAGGGTGCGTTTCCGCAGGCAATGTTTGAAGAATGCCGGGATCAGGCAGCGATGACGGTCCGGCTGGCAAGGGATGATCCGCAGACCCGCTGTATGGAGGCTGCTGCAGAGCATTACGGCGGTTCGATGGCGCTTCGTTCACTGCCGCAGGCAGAGGAAATTGAAGCACTTTCCTCGGATGCGTGTATCCGGGCCTGGAATGATATCCGGGAACATGCCAGAATCGATATTCAGGTTCTCTCGGATCTTTCTGAGAGAGAGGCAGATTCCCTGTGCAGACGGGTGTTTCTGTTTGCGCCGCGTACAGCGGACGTCACCCTGACCTCGTTCAAGCCAGGGCATAAAGATAGCGTCATTCAGGAAAAGGATATCCCGCAGAGTCATATTGTGATGCTGCTGGAAAGCGGAATTCTGTTCGGTGATCCGATGTATTCCGCCTATATTCTCGGCAACGGCATCTTCGGCGGCCTTCCGGTCAGCCTGCTGTTTCAGAATGTGCGGGAAGCACAGGGATTATGCTATTCCATCGAATCCGGTCTGCTTCGCTATGACGGTGTATTGCGGGTAGCGACGGCGGTTGAGGGAGAGCATATTGATGAAGCAATCGAATCGATCCTTCAGCAGTTGGACGTGATGCAGCGGGGGGCATTCAGTGAGGAAGACCTTGCCATTGCCAGAAGGATGTATGTCAACATTCACCGCTCCAGCATGGATGATCCATCCGCGATCCTTTCTTCTGATTACAGCCGGATTCTGGTTCCGCAGGCATTCAGTCAGAAAGAAATCATCGCGCAGTTTGAAACAATGAAGAAAGAGGCTGTTGCAGAGGCGTTTTCAAAGCTTCAGCTGAAGACAGTCTCAATTGTCAGGCAAAGCTCATGATCAGAAGGAATGAACGTTTTCAGGAAGAATGGGTGGAGATGACCGCTTCCAGCGGAATGAAGCTGGTTCTGTTCTGCAGTCCGCAGTTCTGTACCAGCGCATTTCTGTTGCTGACGCCGTTTGGTTCACTGGACCGGGTTCAGCAGGATGCGGCGGGAAAGATCCATGAACTGCCGCTTGGCACGGCTCACTTCCTTGAACATAAACTGTTTGAATCCGGGCATGAGGATGTGATGCGCACATTCAGCCGGCTCGGTGCGAATGTCAATGCATATACCTCATACGATTCGACTGTCTATTACTTTACAACGCCGGCCGAAGATATCCGGGTGCCGCTGAGCCTGCTTCTGGATTTTGTCCAGCAGCTTTCGATCAGTCCTTCTTCCGTGGAAAAGGAGAAGCCGATCATCCGGGAAGAGCTGGCGATGTATGAGCAGGACCCGGATGCCCGTCTGTTTCAGGAGAGCATGCGGGCAATCTATCAGTATCATCCCCTGCGGGAAGATATTGTCGGAACTGAAGAATCAATTGATTCGATTACAGCTTCCGCTCTGAAAGACGCATACCGGAGAAACTATCATCCGGCCAATATGACGCTGATCGGTGTCACACCTGTTCCGTCAGAAGAAGTACGGAATCTTGTGGAAGCGAATCAGCGCTCGAAACAGTTCGGCACCTTTGTTCCGATGAAGCGGGTTCTGAAGCCCGAAACAGCAGATATCCGGCGTCCCTTCAGATCATATGAGATGGATATCGATCAGCCGAAGTCTTCGGTGGTGCTGAGGCTTGAAACGACATCGGATTCTGCGGCGGATCGGATCAAAACCGAATGGGCGCTTCGGTTTTCGCTTGAAAAGGAATTTACCGCGATGAATCCGCAGTACCAGAAGTGGATCGACGAAAAACGGATTACGCCTTACTTCAGCTATGAATGTGAATTGAATGAGGATTACGCCTTCATCATGTTTGAGGATGTGACGGAAGAAACAGACCGGCTGAAGGAATTTGTCAGGGAAGGGCTTCAGAGGCTGCGAACAGAAGGGCTGAGCGAAGCAGAACTCAGTCAGCTGCGCCGGCGGATCATCGGAGCTGCCGTCCGCTCGGTTGACCACCCGCTTGATCTGGTCAGCGGCTGGGTGAGAGGCATTCTGAGAAATCTGAATCTGTTTGATGAATGCGAGCTTGTGGAACGCATCGATTCCGGGTTCTGCCGGAAGGTCGTTCAGGCGATCGATGAATCTTCGTTCGCCTGTGTGAAATTGGTTCCAGAACACTGAAAAGCCGGATTTCCCCATAGGAAATCTGGCTTTTTGTGTATCGGATGCCAGATTCACCGGTTTGAGCGGGATAGCTGACTCTGACATAATGCGGTTACAGACGAAAGGGGGTTCATCAATGAACGAATGTGTTGTAGTAGGACGTCTGATGCAGGAGCCGGAGATACGGAAAACGACCGGCGGTAATACGGTTGCGAGCATTCTTCTGGAATGCGATAAGAACTTCCGGGATGAAGATGGTACGATCGGGACGGATGTGTTCCATATATCGGTATGGAGGGGTGCGGCTGAACAGGCAGCCCGCGTGCTGAAGCCCGGTCATATGATCGCTGTCAGAGGCCGGCTCAGCGGCAGAATGGTGCAGAAAGAAGACAGGACATATTATTTCTGCGAAGTGATTGCTGAACACATTGATTACCTTCGCGGTCTGAACCAGTTCGTCTGACCTGCTGAAAGCTCCGGACTATTCTGATTTCAGAATGGTCAGAACCGGCTTTCAGGCAATGCAAAGCGCAGTGCGGCTCTGCGTATCAACTGAGATTTTTTCTCCTTACTGCGGGTATTTCCTTTCCGTCCGGTTCCTCCATTTTCCGGACATGCCCATATAAATCCTGCGGCCGCAAGCAGGATTTTTTAAATCTGAGAATTCTCTCAGGGGTCCTGGTGCCTGAAGAATGCGACGAATCTGAACCGAAGCAGCCGGTTTCTGCGTGCTGCAGCAACTGTGATATGACCGGGCAGAACGACAGCTTTGCGGTTGGATCAGATGGATGCTTACGGTATGGCTCTGCATCTGTGGTTCGTGGTATAGTACTAGAGATTGGGAGAGAAGAACAGTTATGGCATTTGATTCATTAAGTGATCGTCTGAATAAAACCATGCGCAATATCATCGGCAAGGGAAAACTGACCGATGCGAACATGGAGGATATGCTGAAGGAAGTGCGGCTTGCATTACTGGAGGCAGATGTAAATTATCGGGTCGTAAAGGACTTTCTGAACAGCGTCCGCGAGAAGGCAAGAGGCGAGGATGTACTGAACTCCGTTGAGCCGGGTGAGATGCTTGTCAAGATCGTTCATGACGAGATTGTCAGCCTGCTTGGCGAAGAGCAGTCGGAACTGCAGTTCAAGGCAGGCGGGATTACCGTCATCATGATGGTAGGTCTTCAGGGTACCGGTAAAACAACGAGTGCGGCGAAGATTGCGCGTTTATGCAAAACGAAGTACAGCCGGCGGCCGATGATGATTGCGGCGGATATTATCCGTCCGGCTGCGATCGATCAGCTGAAAACACTCGGTGCTTCAATCGATGTTGAAGTATTTTCACTTGGTACGGAAACACCTGCGCTGGAAACTGTCCGGCAGGGAATGGAATATGCAGCAGCGAATGGCTATGATACGGTACTGATCGATACCGCCGGCCGTCTGCATATCGATGAAGCGCTCATGAACGAGCTTTCCGATATCAATGATCTGGTGCATCCGGATGAGATCCTGCTCACTGTCGATGCGATGACCGGTCAGGATATTGTCAATGTCGCAAAAGCATTTGCGGATCAGCTTCCGCTGACCGGGCTTGTCGTTACGAAGTTTGACGGCGACAGCCGGGGCGGCGGTGTGCTTTCGGTCAAGGCGATTACCGGCCTGCCGGTCAAGTTTGTCGGTGAAGGCGAAAAGATCGAGGACATGGATATCTTCTATCCGGACCGCATGGCGGACCGCATCCTTGGTATGGGCGACGTCGTATCGCTCGTCGAAAAAGCCCAGGAAAAGCTCGACATGGAGGAAGCCGAACGGGCAGCCCAGCGAATGATGGACGGCGTATTCACGATGGAAGATATGCTGTCGCAGCTGGAGCAGTTTCAGAAGCTTGGTCCGCTGAGCGGTATTCTGAAGATGCTGCCGGGATACAGCCAGTATGCCGATCTGATTGATGAGAACAAAGCGAATGATTCCATGAAGCGCACCAAGGCGATCATTCAGTCGATGACAAAAGCAGAGCGGATTGATCCTTCAAAGATGCGCGGGTCCATGAAGCGGCGTGTCGCAAAAGGTTCCGGTACGACATTGACGGAAGTCAGCCGGCTCATCAATCAGTTTGAAAAGATGAAGAAGATGATGGGCGTGATCGGAAACATGCAGAAAAACGGCTCGCTCAATGAAGAAAGCCTGAATCGGATGATGGGAAATGCGGAACAGATGATGAAGAACAATCCGCAGATGAAATACGGAAAAGGCGGACGGAATCCGTTCCGCTTCTGAGCAGGGAAACCGTCAGAAGAAGGACTGCTGACGCTGCATCAGGCCCTTTAGAAGCAGAAAAGAAGCCGGAAAGAAGTTGAAAATAAGGTTCATTGAAATTTATTAACGGACAGCTGAAACCATCCGGTACAGCTGCCCGTTTTTTGTCAGAAGGAGACGAACGGGTGTTGATAGCCGGGACTTTTCAGAATCTGATAGTCATATGATTAGGGATGAGGAAGCGATCATGAACCGTCCGGCTGCTGTTCGAAGGAAGATCAGTTTCCTTTTTCCTGAAATCTGACGCACGGGGTTATCAATGAACCTGCGGATCATGCATAATAGAGACAGAAGAAACAGCAGGGAGAAAATGGATATGGGATTATTTGATTTTCTGAAAAAGAAGGAAGAGCTGCCTGTCAATACAATCTCTGTCGGTGATGATGTGATTATCGCACCGGCTGATGGAGAGCAGGTGGATATTTCGACGGTTCCGGATCCGGTATTTGCGGAAAAGATGATGGGCGATGGAGTGGCGTTCCGGTTTCCGCTGAAGAAGGTGACACTCTGTGCACCGGCAAACGGCACGCTGTCCGTTCTGTTTCCGAGCGGGCATGCATTTGGCGTGACCATGAAGGACGGGGTGGAAGTGCTCATTCATATCGGGATTGAAACGGTCAATGCAAAGGGAGACGGATTCCGGCTCTGCGGAAAGAAACAGGGCGATGCGGTGAAAGCCGGTGATCCGATCGTGACGGTGGATTTTGAAAAGCTTGCGAAAACATATGATATTTCAACGATGCTGATCATTACAAATCCGAATGACAGGACGATTTCATTCAGAGGTCCGGGGCCTGTCACAAAGGGAATGCAGATCAACGAAACAAGCGATTAGAATGTCAAGCAGAAATGCTTGACAGTTTGCCTGCCATCTGCCATAATCAAGCCTGTTGAAAAAAGGAGGATTGAAAGTATGGCAGTAAAACTGAGACTGACCCGCATGGGCGCGAAGAAAGCTCCGCGTTACCGTATTGTTGCGGCGGATTCCAGAAGCCCGCGTGACGGCCGCGTCATTGATACGATCGGTTACTATGATCCGACAACGGAACCGGAAACCGTAAATGTCGATGCAGAAAAGGCAATCGACTGGATGAAGAAAGGCGCACAGCCTTCCGACACCGTTCGCAATATTCTGTCCAGAGCGGGCGTCATGAAGAAATTCCATGACGAAAAGAACGTCGGAAAAGAGAAGTAATCTCAGATGGCGGAGCTGGATAAGGTTCTGACCGACCTGGTCAGCCCGATGGTGGAAGATAAGGATTCCCTCTCCGTCAGGGAGATGCCGAATGAAAATCCGCGGGAAGTTGTTCTTCATGTATTTGCGAAGAATGATGATATCGCGCGGCTGATCGGACGCAAGGGTTCCATGGCATCTGCATTGCGCCAGGTAATGTCAGTGGCATCGCATACGGATGACAGAAAAGTTACAATCAAATTCGAAGAGATTGACTGATCAGAAGGCTCCGGAGACGGAACCTTCTTTTTGAATAACCCCCTCCGAGCGGCGCATTCTCCATCCAACCAATGGATTGGGTGGTTCAAGCCGCCTTTCTTTTCTTCTTAGCGTAATGGTCT
>JAFYGX010000130.1 GCA_017543025.1 Solobacterium sp. | reverse complement strand
GGGGCGGTACTGTGCTTGGAAGCGCAAGACTTCCGGAGTTCAAGGAAGAGGAAGTGCAGAACCGATGTGTTGAGATCCTGAAGGAAAACGGAATCGAAGCGCTTGTGGTGATCGGCGGAGACGGAAGCTATCGCGGTGCATTTGCATTAACGAAGAAGGGCGTCAACTGCATCGGCCTTCCTGGAACAATCGATAATGATATTGCTGGATCGGATCTTACGATCGGCTTTGACACTGCGTTATGCACCTGCGTGGAATGCGTTGATAAACTGCGGGATACCAGTTCCTCGCATCATCGCTGTTCGATCGTGGAAGTGATGGGAAACCATTGCGGTGATCTGGCACTGTATTCTGCGATCGCCTGCGGAGCGGAAATGGTCATTACGCCGGAAACCGGCTATGATGAACTCGAAGTGCTGGAGAAGCTGCGCTATCTGGACAATGCGGTGCATAAACGGCATGCGATTGTGATTGTATCTGAGAATACGACCGATGTGCAGGCGCTTGCCTCCAAGATCAGTCAGAATACCGGCTTCAGCGGCCGGGCAACCGTTCTCGGTCATATTCAGCGCGGCGGTTCACCGACTGCGAGCGATCGTATGCTGGCGGGAAGAATGGGTGAAAAAGCGGTCGATCTGCTGCTGGAAGGAGTCGGCGGACATTGTGTCGGCATTATCGATAACAAGATTACCTCAATGCCGATCGATGAGGCGCTGGAGCGTCCGCGCAGCAGCCGGAAGAAGCTGTATCGCCTGTTTGAGCGGCTGTACTGAAGACAAAGAGCAGAGCTATGTGGAAACGACTGGTTTATTTCGGGCACAGCTGTTTTCTGATCGAAGCGGAAAACGGCTGGAGCGCTGTGCTTGATCCGTATGAAAACGGATCTGTTCCGGGGCTTGTGATGCCGCACTTAACTGCGGATGCGGTATTCTGCAGTCATGAACATGCCGACCACAGCGGGCGTCAGAATGTTTCGGTAAACTCTGTTCATGAATGTCCGTATCAGATTGAACAGATTCAGACATATCATGATGCGGAAAAGGGCAGACTGCGCGGACTCAGCCAGGTGCTTGTACTTGAGAACGGAGCCGAACGGATTGTTCATCTCGGCGATCTTGGCTGCATGCCTTCCGGAGAACTGCTGGACCGGCTTGCGGATGCGGAGATTCTGATGATTCCCTGCGGCGGGTATTATACGATTGATGCGGAAACAGCCGGACGGATCATTGCAGAGATCCGGCCGAAGCTTGCGGTGCTGATGCATTACCGCACGGCATGTTCGGGATATGATGTACTCGCCTCTGCAGAAGCGATTCAGAACGTGCTTCCTGACGTACGGCAGCTGGAATCGTCTGAGCTGATGAGAGGTCAGGCAGAGGGATGTGTATTTCTGAGCATACCGGAAGAAGTAATGACTGCATCTTAGCAGGTGATATGAGAAACTGACAGGTTGCTTATAAAATTATTTTGAAAAATCTGCTAGTGAAAATACAGAAACAGATCAGAAAAGGCTTTGTTAAGCCTTTTTATTTAGATCGAAAATTTAGCACTCAATACTTGACAGTGCTAAATTTCTGATTATTATAATAGGTGTAGCCGATAAGGCAGAGAACAGATGGAGGTAATGAAAAATGGCATATATTCCTGTAAAGCGCAGCAGCGTATTCGATGATCTGATTGATGATGTATTCGGAACTCCGGGATTCAGCGGAAACAACTCTCTGATGAAGACAGATATCCGGGAAAAGGATGGAATGTATCTCCTTGATATTGATCTTCCGGGCTTCTGCAAGGAAGAGATAAAGATTTCGCTCTATAACGGAACACTTACCGTAACTGCGGAGCACGCAAGAAATGATGAGGAAAAGAATGCGAAGGGACGGATCATCCGTCAGGAGCGTTATATGGGTTCCTGCTCGAGAAGCTGGTATGTCGGCGATGCGATCCGGGATACAGATATCAAGGCAGCGTTCCATGACGGTATTCTGACACTCGAGATTCCGACAGAGCAGAAGAAAGAAGAAAACGAAAAGAAATTCATTGAGATTCGCTGAGTGAAACAGCGTATCGGACAGTTGAAAAATAACGAGGATAGGAGGAATAAATATTATGATGAGATTTGCGCCTGAACGTGCGGACAGATGGTTCACTTCACTGATGGATCCGTTTACATCGGCAGATAACGGACTCATGAAAACAGATATCCGGGAAAAGGACGGGAAGTATTTCCTCGACATCAATCTGGCCGGATACGGCAAAGAAGATATCAAGATCAGTCTCTATAACGGTACATTGACTGTTGCGGCAGATCACACGTCTGATAATGAGACAAAGGACAGCGAGGGCAGAGTGATCCGCAAGGAGCGCTTCACCGGTTCCTGCAAGCGCTCCTGGTATATCGGCGAAGGAATCAGTGAAAACGATATCCATGCGGCGTTTGAAAACGGCGTCCTGACCGTGGAGGTTCCGAAAGAAGCGAAGAAGGAAGAACCGAAGGAAAAGCAGATCGCAATTCTGTAAGACAGAAGCATATAATGAGAAAGAACGGCAGCTCAGGCTGCTGTTTTTTCTGTTTTGCCGGAAGGGGAAATCCCGGCAACGGGTGAAGGCCCTGGTCGACCTGTGCATTCGGAAGAAACAGAATTCGATGCACTGCGTAATTCTGATGGAGAAGCGGAGAGCACCCGCAACGCATGAAAATAAAAAATATCCGGCGCCGGAAAGGGTTAGCAGCCGGATAGGGAGCGGTTACGACAGGGAAGGAAGTGGATCATGCCGGTTCGCTTCCTTTTTTTTTGTGCGTGAAGCAGATCAGCCCGCTGCTTCTTCGAGTTTTGCCTTGAACCAGGCAGAACGGTTCTGCATCTGCTCCAGATATTCGATCAGCTTGCTGTCATGCCGCGTGTTCAGTTTGAACACATAACGCTTCACATATTTTTTCTGATAATCGAGATTGTAGTCTGCCCGTTTCTTTTTTGCCTTCTTCGATAATTTCCGGTTCATTCAAGATACCTCCAGATGATTGGTATACCAATCATTATAGCCAGTATGGTGCTGCTGTGCAAGCTGATTCTGCAGAAAATCAGACCTGAAAAATCGATCTGTAAGAATCGGCCTGCGTAAAATGGACTGCAAGAATGAGGACTGATGGAACGGCATAAAAAAAGAACCGCCGAAGCGGTTCAGGTGATCTGAGCTGTCACATACCCTCAGGCATGTGCACGGTTTTTTGACTGGATCTCTGCGATCGCTGCCTTCTGGTTGAGAATGACCGGAATGACAATCGGGTTGCGGTTGGTCTTCTGGAACAGATACGGTTCCAGCGAGGAGCGGATGCAGTTTTTCAGTTCACCGAAGGTTGTTCTCTGCTGCATCTTTTTCTTCAGTGCATTGTATACGACCATTTCGGCTTCCTTGAGAAGCGTCTGAGAATCTTTGATATAAACAAATCCGCGGGATACGATATTCGGCCGGCAGAGGATCTTGTTATAGCGGCTGTCAATTGTGACAATGACTGCGACAAGACCGGATTCCGCCAGAATCTGACGGTCTTTGATGACGGAGGTCGCAAGTCCGCTGGCATCATTTCCGTCCACATAGATCGCATCGGTCTGGATGCGCTCGTTTGCGATAAAGCATTCTTCATTCCGCATGACGACGATATCGCCATTGGAACAGATCAGGCAGCGTTCTTTCGGAACACCGGTTTCCTGGGCGGTTGCCGAGTGCTGTACAAGCATCTTGTATTCCCCGTGATTGGGCATGAAGTATTTCGGCTTGATGAGATTGAGCATCAGCTTCTGCTCTTCTTTCGGAGCGTGTCCGGTTGTGTGGAAGCTTGTCAGAGGAGAATCTGTAATGACGTTGGCTCCGACACGAGTCAGCTGATTGATGACAGCACTGACGCTGACGCCGTTGCCCGGAATCGGGTTGGAGGAGAAGAGGACGGTATCGCCCGGAATGATGTGCAGGAACTTGTGTGTGCCGTTGGCAATGCGGGACAGTGCAGCCATCGGTTCTCCCTGGGAGCCGGTGCAGACGATGCAGATGCGGTTTGCCGGCAGGGTGTTGAGATCGTTGCCTGAAATAAAGCTTTCATTGCTGAGCTGGATGAAGCCGATCTTGCGGCCGATTTCGAGAACATTCTCCATGGACCGTCCGAATACGGCGACTTTCCGATTGCATGCCACTGCCGCCATCAGGATCTGATTGAGCCGGTTGACGTTGGAAGCGAAGGTTGAAACGAGCAGTCTGCCCGGTGTTTTGCGGATCTGATCCATCACGGCGTTGGCAACCTGCTTCTCGGAGATTGAAAAGCCCGGTACGCTGGAGTTGGTGGAATCCGACAGCAGCAGGGTAACGCCGACCTGGCCGATATATGCCATCTTCTGATAGTCGCTGTTTGTGCCTACCGGAGTCAGGTCGAATTTGAAGTCTCCGGTTTCAACCAGCCGGCCGTTCGGTGTATTGACGAGAATGCCGAGTGAATCCGGAATGGAATGTACGGTATCGAAGAAGCCGATGCTGAAATAATCGGTTTTGATCCGGCTGTCGCCGTTGATCTCGATTACTTTGCATGCCTTGGAAAGATGATGTTCTTCCAGCTTCTTTTCGATCAGCGCTTTGGCGAAGCGTGGTGCGTAGATCTGGCGCAGGTGAACCGAGCGCAGAAAAAACGGAATTCCGCCGATATGATCTTCGTGGCCGTGTGTGATAATCAGTGCCTTGATCTTGGACTGGTTGCGGACCAGATAGGAGTAGTCCGGAATGACATAGTCAATTCCGAGCAGTTCATCTTCCGGAAAGAGGATTCCGCAGTCGATGATGATGATTTCGTCATCATGTTCCACACAGTACATATTTTTGCCGATCTCACCCAGTCCGCCTATGGCGTAAACGAGCGTATCGGTTTTATGGTTGATTTCATTCTGACTCAGATCCGGGACAACTACCTGTGAATGACGAACAGGCCGTCCGGAACTGATGCCGGATGTTTCTTTTGTCATATTATTACCTCAATTCTTCTGTGAAAAACGAGCCGATTTCAACGAGATTATACCATTAAAAGGAAAAAATAAAAGGAGATCGGGGCGATCTCCTGAAAAGTTTGTTCAAATCACCATAGCGCTGGGTATTTCCGGATGCGGATTTTTCGGGTCGATGTGATCGTAGAAGAGGATGCCGCTGAAATGGTCAATCTCGTGCTGAAGCACGATCGCGAGATATCCTCTTGCCCGGATCGTGACTTCACGGTCTGTGAGAAGATCATATCCGGTAACCTTGACACGGGCGCTGCGGACGACGAAGCCGTCATGTTCTTCGACAACGGAAAGGCAGCCTTCCCCGCCCTCCAGATATGCTTTCTGAACGGAGCGGGAAATGATTTTCGGATTGGCCAGCATATACTGATACGTGACCAGTTCCTCGTTTTTATCATATTCCCTGACGATCACTGCAGTCAGCTGCCGGGGAATCCCGAGCTGGATCGCAGAGATGCCGACGGCAGGCCTGAGATTCATTTCCTTTGCCTTTTCTTCATCCGTACTGTCAAGCACATACTGATACATCTCCTTCAGCAGCTGCCTGTTTTCTTCGTTCAGCGGAAGTTCAACCGGAAGGCTTTTCTGACGGATGGAAGGATCGGTATCTTTTACAATCGTATCGTTATTTATAAGCATAGTATCACCTGCAACTTTCTTATTTTAAAGAGGTGAGGAATCTTTGTAAAGTGATCCGCCTGTGCTAAAATCAGTGCATATGACTGCGAATGCAATGAAGCTTGAAACTGCTGAAAAAGAGAATACCGCCGCGGGCAAGCGCCGGTTTTTTCTCCTTATGCCAAGACGTGCGGATGTTCCGATCTTTGCGAGCATTCTGTTTCTTGCGGTTTTCGGCCTGCTGATGATCGCCAGTTCTTCCATGGGGCTGACGGTCGGAAAGCCAGGGCGGCTCGCGCTGATTCTGTTCAAACAGATCGTCTTTCTGGCCGGCGGTTATTATCTGATGGTGCGGTTTGCGAACCGGTTCTCGCTCTCGTTTCTGAAAAGCGGTTCCTTCCCGCTGTGGGCAATTTCCATCGGAATCGCTCTGCTCAGCTGTCTGGCGTTTCCGGCGGCCGGCGGAGCGAGGGCATGGATCCGTGTGCCGGTCTCCGGCGTGGATATATCGATTCAGCCTTCTGAGTTTGCCAAGATCATGGTCATATTGATCGTAGCGGCATACTGCGGGGATGTGAAAAAGATCTTCCGCAAACCTGCCGATATGGTGAAGCGGCCGCTGATCTTTGTGGTTTCCTATGTGCTGATTGTTCTGATTCTGCAGTCGGATATGGGAAGCGCGGTCGTGATCATGATGATTGCCGCCATCTGTCTTCTGATTCCCCAGCATTCACAGCTGCGCGTAGTTCAGCGGGGACTTCGGCTGATCATGGCATTTGGTGCGGCCTGCGTGTTCTATCTGCTGTCACCGTTCGGGGAAGCGGCAATCAAACGGCTTCCGCTCAAAGCGTATCAGATCAACCGGTTTCTTTCTTCCCTCAATCCGTTTATTGATATGTATGATACCGGGTTTCAGCTGGTCAACGGGCTGGTAAGCTTTGCGACCGGCGGCTGGTTCGGTCTCGGGTATGGTGCTTCCGTACGGAAATATACCAATTTCCCGGCCGCGAATACCGACTTCATTCTTGCGATTGTTGTCGAAGAACTCGGAATCGCCGGTTTTCTGATGATCATGATTCCCTATATGGTGATTCTGGTTCAGCTGTTCCGCTATGCACTGAAAATGAAAAGCGAGCAGGGACGGGTTGTTCTTGTCGGAACAGCAACATATCTGGTTGTGCACTGTCTGTTCAACATCGGCGGGGTTACCGGAATGATTCCGCTGACCGGCGTTCCGCTGCTTATGATTTCTTCCGGCGGTTCCTCCACGCTTGCCTTCATGATGGCGATCGGGCTTTCCGAAGCGGTGATCGACCAGTTCCGGAAAGGACAGATTGTATGAGAATCATTGCCGGAACCCATCGCAGCCGCAGGTTCGCTGCCCCGGAGGGCAGAGATACCCGGCCGACGCTTGATAAAGTAAGGGAAGCGGTATTCTCTTCGCTTGGCGGCTTCTTTGACGGCGGAGCGGTGCTGGATCTGTATGCGGGAAGCGGTGCGGTCGGCTTTGAAGCGCTCAGCCGCGGAATGGAACAGGCGGTATTTGTCGACAGCTCCCGCAAGGCATCTCTGGTAATCCGGCAGAATACGGAACTGCTCGGATTTGAAGCGAGAAGCCGTATTCTTGCAATGAGGGCAGACAAGGCGGTCCGCCTGCTGTCGGAAGAAGGTACGGCGTTTGATCTTGTCTATCTTGATCCGCCATACCGGCTGCAGGAAAATGTGGCAGTACTGAATGCGTTATGCGGGAATGGGCTGCTGAAAGAAGACGCTGCGGTTGTTGTGGAATCACTGAAAGAGGAGACATATCCGGAAACGGTCGCAGCACTCCGGCGGACGAAGGAAGCGGTATACGGCATTACCCGGATCACATACTACAGAAACCGGAACGAGTGATAATATTTTTTTCTTCATTCTGTGACAGAATGTTTCAGAAAACTGATGAAAGCCGCATTATCATGCGGTTTTTTTATATTTTAAATTTTTAGCACACTGGTGTTGACAGTGCTAACTAAAAAGGTTATATTGTTAGCAGTCACAGGGGGTGATTGCTAAAAGGAGGTGAGCGGTAATGCTGACGCCGAGACGGATTGAGATCTTCAAGGCGATCGTAGATGAATATATCAAAACAGCCGATCCGGTAGGCTCGAAAACACTGCAGACGAAATACAGACTGCCGTATTCCTCCGCTACGATTCGGAATGACATGCAGGTTCTGGAGGAAATGGGATATCTGGAGAAGACGCATACGTCTTCCGGAAGAATTCCATCGACATTAGGCTATAAGTTCTACTGTGAAAACCTGCTGAAAAATTCTTCCGTCGATAAAAAGATGGAACTTGCGATCCGCAGCGCGTTCGAAGCTTCCAACCTGAATATCAGCGAAGCGGTGGAACAGAGCTGCAGAATCCTCTCTGAGATGACAAATATGACAGCCGGTGCTATCGGGCCGGACAGCTCGCTTCAGAAACTGGAACATCTCCGGATGTTTCCGATCGATGAGCGGAACGCAGTTGTCGTGCTGATTACAAGCAGCGGACATACGGAAACAAAGAACTTCCGGTTCGAAGACGACGTGCCGTTCAAGGATCTGGAAACCTGCACGGATGTGCTGAACCGGCATCTCAAAGGAGTGCCGATCGCAGAACTTCCGGAGAAGATGAAAGAGCTGAAGCCAACGCTGGCAACGGTCGTGAAACGGCATGATCTGCTGTTCACTGCATTTGTTAAAGCGTTTGTGAAATTCGCTGAAGAGAATGTCTACTTCAGCGGAAAGGAGCGGATGCTGTATCAGCCGGAATTCGAAGATATCACAAAGCTGAAGGAACTGATGTCAATGCTGGATGATACTTCGATGTGGCGAAACATCAGCAATGATGAACGGGCGCTGATGACGACAGCGAGAGGTGCAGAGCTCACCTGGTTCAACGATGTCGCCATTGTGCGCAGCACCTTCCGGGTCAGTGATTCCGAAAGCGGACAGCTGATGGTCGTCGGCCCCAGCCGGATGAATTATGAACAGATTGTCGGGATGCTGGATTATGTGGCACAGATGATCGAAAAAATGTATCGAAACACAGGCGGAGGACGAACATGAGTGAAGAAAACAAGCCGGAAGAAGTAAAACCGGAAGAAGTAAAGCCGGAAGAAACAGATCCGGAAGAAGCGAAACCGGAAAAAACGCCGGAACCTTCTGCGGGTGAAGAACCGGCAGGAGAGACGGCGGAACCGGAACAGCCTGCGGAGCCTTCCGCAGAGGAAACGATCAAAAACCTTGAGGGTCAGGTCGCTAAGCTGAAGAATGCCTATGCAATGGCATATGCGGATACGGAAAACACCCGCAAACGGCTGACCAAAGAGTATGAAAGCAGTATGAAGTACCATATTCAGAGCTTCGCTCTGGATATTCTGCCGGTCATCGACAACTGTGAACGGGCGCTTGCACTGAAACCCGAAGACAGCAACGATGAGAATTACCGGAAAGCATTCGAAATGGTATTCCGGCAGCTGAGCGCTGCTCTGAAAAAAGAAGGAGTTGAAGAGATCGAGGCACTCGATCAGGAATACGATCCGAACTGGATGCAGGCAATGATGATGGAACATGTGGAGGGTGTAGAACCCGGACGTGTCACCGCAGTTCTGCAGAAAGGCTATAAACTGAAGGACCGGCTGCTTCGTGCAGCGATGGTCAAAGTGAGTGAATAAATTATAAGGAGGAAAGAACAATGAGCAAAATCATCGGTATTGACCTGGGAACAACCAACAGCTGCGCAGCTGTCATGGAAGGCAAGGAAGCCAAAGTAATTACAAATCCGGAAGGAAACCGGACCACCCCGTCTGTCGTCGCATTCAAGAACGGCGACCGGATCGTCGGTGATGCGGCAAAGCGTCAGATGATCACAAACAAGAATACAGTTTACTCCATCAAGCGTCTGATGGGCACAGACTCTAAGGTGACGCTTGAAGGCAAGGAATATACACCGCAGGAAGTATCCGCAATGATCCTGACCTACATCAAGTCCTATGCGGAGGCATATCTTGGTGAAAAAGTTGAAAAAGCGGTCATCACGGTTCCTGCATACTTCAATGACGCACAGCGTCAGGCAACCAAGGACGCAGGACGGATTGCCGGCCTGGATGTTGTCCGTATCATCAACGAACCGACTGCTTCTGCTCTCGCATTCGGCATGGACAAGAACAATGCAAAGGAACAGAAGGTTCTGGTTTATGACCTTGGCGGCGGAACATTCGATGTATCGATTCTCGATATCGCAGACGGCACCTTCGAAGTCCTTTCCACAGCCGGTGATACCAGACTTGGCGGTGATGACTTCGACAATGTGATCATCGACTGGCTGAACGACAACTTCAAAAAGGAGCACGGAATTGATCTGAAGTCTGACAATATGACGCTTCAGAGACTCAAGGATGCGGCGGAAAAGGCGAAGAAAGACCTTTCCGGAATGGTGGAAGTCGAAATCTCCCTGCCGTTTATCGCAATGGCAAAAGACGGCAGCGGCGCGCTCAACCTTGAGGCAAAGCTGACCCGTGCGCAGTTTGACAACATGACGAGATTCCTCGTTGACAAGACGATGGTTCCGGTACGTCAGGCACTCCGTGACGCAAAGCTCACAGCCGGCGATATTGACAACGTTCTGCTTGTCGGCGGTTCCACCCGTATTCCGGCGGTGCAGGAAGCAGTCCGCAAGGAACTCGGCAAAGAACCGAACAAGAGCGTAAATCCGGATGAATGCGTAGCGATCGGTGCTGCGATTCAGGGCGGCGTCATTGCAGGTGATGTCAACGACGTTCTCCTGCTTGATGTTACACCGCTGTCACTCGGTATCGAGACACTTGGCGGCGTCATGACGACACTGATCCCGCGCAATACCACGATCCCGACCTCGAAATCTCAGGTATTCTCCACTGCAGCTGACAACCAGCCGGCAGTAGATATTCATGTCCTTCAGGGTGAGCGCCCGATGGCAAATGACAACAAGACACTCGGCAACTTCCAGCTTGACGGAATCGCACCGGCTCGCCGCGGCGTTCCGCAGATTGAAGTCACCTTCGATATCGACGTCAACGGTATCGTTCATGTCAGCGCCAAGGACAAGGGAACCGGCAAGGAACAGTCCATCACGATCACCAATTCTTCCGGACTCTCCGAGGATGAAATCGAGCGGATGGTAAAGGAAGCAGAACTGCACAAAGCGGAAGACGATAAGAAGAAAGCAGATATCGAAACCCGCAACAGGGCGGAAGCTTATATCAATCAGATCGACGAGACATTGAAGGCTGATAATGCCAATGTAACGCCGGATCAGAAAGCGGAAGTGCAGAGACTTCGCGATGAGCTGCAGAAGGCGATCGATGACAACGATATGGACACTCTGAAGACAAAACTGGATGCGCTGGAGCAGGCTGCTAATGCAATGGCGCAGCAGATGTATCAGAATGGCGGTGCTGCCGGTGCCGGGAATACCGGAGCCGCTGCCGGAAACGCCGGTGACGACGTTGTCGATGCCGACTTCACGGAAAAGAACTAAAACTCGTACAGCAGGCAGATTCCCGGAAATACTTCTGGGAATTTGTCTTGTTGCGGGATGTCTTGCCGCATGCGGCAGGGCCGGCAGAACGGACGAACCGGCTGATCCTTCTGCTCTGGCTGCTGTCGTGCAGGAACCTGCCGATCCCGGTGCGGATTACAGTGCGCTGGTGAATCACAAGATCACTGTGACGCAGGATACGCCGCTGTACCGGAAAACAGAGAACGGATCTGTGCAGTGCGGAACGGCATATGCTGGCGCATTGCTGGATATCACGGCACAGGAAAACGGGTTGATTGCGGTTTCAGACAGTGATCTTTATCTGAGCGGCAGCGATGCCGCACTCAGTGAGAGATGGTTTCGGAATGATACGAATCTGGTGCCGTTTGCGCAGGATGTGGTAACGAAAGATGTGTTTCATATCCTGGATGAAACCGGCAGTATGCTTGCGGAAATCACCGAATCCCGTACGCTTCCGGTCTATGTGATGCCAGGGGAGGAAAACCGCTATGGCATTCGGTTTCAGAACGGAATCTACTATATTGATTCTTCCGAGACACAGGGGCTTGCGGAAAGCGGCCGGGGAACTGAAGCGACAGCCGGTGAGCTTCCGGTACTGATGTATCACTTCTTCTACAGTGAAGCGGATGGCGGAAGCCGGACTGACGGGAATTATATTGAGGTGAAGGAACTGGAAGAACAGCTGAATTACATCCGGGAGAACGGTTTTCATGCATGCACGATGCGGGAGGTGCGTTACTGGATGGAAAACCGGGCGATTCTTCCCGCAAAGAGTATCGCAATTACGATCGATGACGCGGATCCGTCCGTTCATCAGTATGCGATGCCGTTATTTGCGCAATATGGACTTCATGCGACCAACTTCGTGATCTGCGGCTGGCAGCCGCCTGAAATGTCCTACGACTTGTGGGAAATGCGGGAGAACGGCATGGAACTGCAGTCGCACGGATTCCTGACACATACCGGCGGATGTTCGGGCATGGGTCATGGCGGACTGCTGCTGTGCATGGATCACGATGCAGGCGTGGAAGATACAGTACGGTCATTTGACTATGTGGACGGCGGCTTTGTATACTGCTATCCGTTCGGAGATGTGAACGACAACGCCGAGTCAATTGTGAAAGACGGCGGCGCAAAACTCGCATTTACGACAGAAGGGGGCCGGATCAATCCATCCATGGATCCCCTCAGACTTCCGCGGGTCCGGGTGACCGGCGGAAACGGGCTGAACGCATTTGCGGCAGGCATCAGCTAGGAGGAAATGACGAATGGCGGAAAAACGCGATTACTATGAGGTTCTCGGATTATCCAAAGGGGCCTCTGAGGATGAAATAAAAAAAGCATACCGGAAACTGGCGAAGAAGTATCATCCGGATGTGAACAAGGCACCGGATGCCGAAGCGAAATTCAAGGAAATCAATGAAGCTTATGAAGTGCTGTCGGATCCGCAGAAGCGGCAGACGTACGATCAGTTCGGCTTTGCGGGAATGGATGGCGCAGCCGGCGGCTTCGGCGGATTCTCGGCTGGCGGCTTCGATGACCTCGGTGACATCTTCTCGTCTTTTTTCGGAGGCGATATGGGCGGCTTCGGCGGCGGCAGAAGCTACAGCCGGACCAGTAACGGACCGCAGCGGGGAGAGGATTATCTCAAGAGTCTCGATATCGAATTCATGGAGGCGTGCTTCGGCACAACAAAGACGATCCGTCTGAATGTCGATGAGACCTGTACAGCCTGCGGCGGCACCGGTGCAGCTTCTGCATCGGATATTGAAACCTGTCCGACGTGTCATGGCCGGGGAACGGTGATTACACAGCAGCGTTCGATTCTCGGAATGGTGCAGTCGCAGCGGGCGTGTCCGGATTGCGGCGGAACGGGAAAGAAAATCCGCAAGGTATGTCCGAAATGCGGCGGCAGAGGGTATGAGACAAAGACACAGACCGTGGAGGTCCGTATTCCGAAGGGAATCAGTTCCGGACAGCGGCTCAGAGTCGCCGGCAAAGGCGGCAGAGGCGTCAATGGCGGACCCAACGGAGATCTCTATCTTGAAATCCGCATCAAGCCGCATAACCGGTTTATCCGTGACGGGAAGAACATCCTTCTCGATATTCCGATCACCGCAGTTGATGCGACACTCGGAACAGAGATCGATGTACCCACCATCAACGGTGAAGTGACAATGAAAGTTCCGGCAGGGACGCAGGAAGGAACCCAGCTGCGCCTGAAAGGCGAAGGCGTTCCGGACGCAAGAGGCGGAAAAGCAGGCGACCAGATCTGCACCGTACATATCAAAGTTGACAACAAGCTTACCGCAAAAGAGCGTCAGCTGTACGAACAGCTGCGTGAGCTTGAGGGCAAGCCTGGCAAAGAAAACATCTGGGATCGGTTTATCAATTCGTTCCGGTCCTGATGAAAAGCGATTTCTCGGCCGTATGAGCGGCAGAAGGAGGGACGTGAATGAATATTGAAAAAATGACGGAAGCACTTCAGCAGCTGATTCTCAACGCCATGACAAAGGCACAGGAGAATAAGAATGTCGAACTGACACCGGAACATATTTTGCTTGCCATGCTGGAAGACAACGGCATGGACGGACTCTGGAGCCGGCTTGGTGCGAAGAAGGAAGAGCTGATTCCGTTTGTTGAGAAGTATATGAAGCAGCTTGCGGTTGTTCCGGATTCAGACGGACAGCCGCTGCTGAACCGGTATGTGACTGAAGGCTATACGAAAGCACTCGATTTCATGAAGCAGGTCGGCGATACGTATATGAGTTCGGCTGCGCTTCTGATCGGCATGCTCAAAACAAACAGCGAGGTATGCCGGCAGCTGAAGAAGCAGTTCCGGTTCAGTGAAAATGATGTGGCAAAAGCGGAAGAAGACCGCAGAGGAGGGATCAAAATGGATGAAAAAAACAATGAGAGCCAGCTTGATGCCCTGCAGAAATACGGGCGCGACCTCGTACAGGATGTAAAAGACGGCAAGATCGATCCGGTAATCGGACGGGATGATGAGATCCGCAGAGTCATTGAGATCCTTTCCCGCAAAACCAAGAACAATCCGGTACTGATCGGTGAACCGGGCGTCGGCAAAACTGCGATCGTTGAGGGGCTGGCATGGCGTATTATGGAAAACGATGTACCGCTCGGCCTGTCGAACAAGCGTCTGATCGAACTGGATATGGGTTCCCTGATTGCCGGTGCGAAATACCGGGGAGAGTTTGAAGAGCGTCTGAAGGGTGTTCTCGATCAGGTAAAGAAGGCAGACGGCGAGATTATTCTGTTCATTGATGAGATTCATAATCTTGTCGGGGCAGGCAAATCAGAAGGTTCCATGGATGCGGCGAATCTGCTCAAGCCGATGCTGGCCAGAGCAGAGCTCAAGTGCATCGGTGCGACTACCTTTGATGAATACCGCAAATATGTGGAAAAAGACAGAGCGCTGGAACGCCGGTTCCAGAAAGTTATGGTGACAGAACCGACGGTCGAGGATACGATAGCGATTCTTCGCGGCCTCAAGGAACGGTTTGAAAGCCATCACGGCGTACAGATCAAGGACGATGCGATTGTTGCGGCGGCTACTCTGTCGAACCGTTATATTACCGATCGGTATCTGCCGGATAAGGCAATCGACCTGATTGATGAAGCGTGTGCCGGACTTCGCGTGGAAATCGATTCCAAGCCGGAAGAGCTGGAGGAGATCTCCCGTAAGATCATGACGCTTGAAATCGAGCTGACCTCCCTGAAACAGGAAAAAGGTCCCAAAGCGGAAGACCGCAGAGCGGATATTGAGCGTGAACTGGCCAGCCTGAAGGAAAAAGAGGTTGCGCTGAACGATCAGTGGCAGAAGGAAAAACATGCGATTGATCAGCTCAAGGATGATCGCAATGCCCTGGAAACTGCGAAGCTGCAGCTGAAGCAGGCGCAGAATGATACGGATTATGAACTTGCCGCAAAACTTCGCTATGACCGGATTCCGGAGCTTGAAAAGCGGATTGCGGAAGCTGAGAAGCTTGAATCCGGTGATCTGATGATTCAGCAGGCGGTTGATGATGAACAGATTGCCAAGGTCGTCAGCCGCTGGACGCATATCGAAGTATCCCGGCTGATGTCAACTGAACGGCAGAAGATTCTGCATCTTGAAGACTTCCTGCGTCAGAGAGTCGTAGGACAGGATGAAGCGCTGAAACTTGTAAGCGAAGCCATCATGCGTTCAAAAGCACAGATTCAGGATGAGAACCGGCCGCTTGGCAGCTTCCTGTTCCTTGGTCCGACCGGCGTCGGCAAAACGGAAGTCGCCAAAGCACTTGCCCAGCAGCTGTTTGATGATGAATCCAAAATCGTACGGATCGATATGTCGGAATATATGGAAAAGTTCAGCGTTTCGAGACTTATCGGAGCGCCTCCGGGATATGTCGGATATGATGAGGGCGGTCAGCTGACAGAAGCAATCCGGCGGAACCCGTATTCCATCATCCTGCTGGATGAAGTGGAAAAAGCGCATCCGGATGTCTTCAATGTTCTGCTTCAGATTCTGGATGACGGCCGTGTGACGGATTCCAAAGGGGTGGTTGTGGATTTCAAGAATACAATCATCATCATGACCAGCAATCTTGGTGCACAATATGCATTTGAGACAGATCTTGCGAAGCGGGAAGATGACTACCGGGAGGAAGTGAATCGGTTCTTCAAGCCGGAATTTGTCAACCGGATTGATGAAGTGATCGTATTCAACGCACTGAACCAGGATACGATGAAGCTAATCGCAGACAAGTTCCTGGCACAGCTCGCAAAGCGTCTGGAACAGAAGGATATCGCTCTTGAAGTGACGGATGCCGCAAAGAACAACATCGTTCTCTACGGCACGGATCCGACCTTCGGCGCACGGCCGATGAAGCGGCATATCCAGCGTGAGATTGAAACGCTGGTCGCGCGGAAGATCCTTGAAGATCCGACACTGGGCGGAAAGACACTGATCGTGGACGCGGAAGACGGAACCTACACCGTACGTGTGAAGCAGGCTTCTGTGATGTCCTGATCACTGCAGTATGAATGAAGGCACAGTCGGCAGACTGTGTCTTTTTGCATGGCAGGGACTTCTGCTTCCGCCGTTTCCGAACCAGTCCGGATCGGATGAAGGAATACCGGTGAGACATGGATGCGGGGGCTGAGCATCTGATACATGCGGCTGGATGCGTTCGATTGTGATGTGCGGATCGACAATATCAGGTCAGTCTGCCAGGAGCGGTTCTTATTTTCTGATGCGACTTTATAATGTTTTCAGACCCGTTCAAAGCGGATGACAGGAAGCAGGCGAACCGAATGCGGCAGAATACAGAGATTGCCTGCGGGACCGGAAGCGCCTGGCGGATTGATGGCGCAGGGGTTCAGACAGAAAAACAGGAGGAAGAATCATGCGGCTGATTGACAGTTTTCCGACCAGCAGGATTAAGAATCTGGAATATCGGGTAGGCCGTCCCATGCCCTTTGGCGCTACAATCACCGACGGGGGCGTGAATTTCAGCGTGTATTCGAGATTTGCGACATCCTGTACGCTGGTACTTTATCACCATGGTGAGAAAAAGCCGTTTGTCGAGATTCCTTTTCCGGAAGAATACCGGATCGGCAATGTATATTCGATGATGGTATTCGGACTCAATACGGAAACGACCGAATACGGCTACCGGTTTGGCGGACCTGTGGATCCTGTGAAAGGACATCGGTTCGACAGGAATAATGTAGTTCTCGACCCTTACGCAAAATCGATCTCCGGCAGAAGCGTGTAACCGATCCGGATAATCCGTTTCCCCACAGAGGGCAGATTATCCGCGAGGATTATGACTGGGAGGGGGAAATGCCGCTAAATACCCTGCTCTTTGATCTGGTGATTTATGAACTACATATCCGTTCGTTCACGGTTCATCCATCATCCGGGGTAAAGCGGAAAGGAACGTATGCCGGACTGATTGAAAAGATTCCCTATCTGAAGGAGCTTGGAATCAACTGTGTGGAACTGATGCCGGTCTTTGTGTTTGATGAACTGGAAAACCCCAGGGTGGTAAACGGGAAGCGGCTGAAGAATTACTGGGGCTATTCTCCGATCGGCTTCTTTGCGCCAAAGGCGGGCTATGCGGTGTCCGGACCTTACGGCATGGAAGCGGATGAGCTGAAACATATGATCAAGGTACTTCATAAGAATGGAATAGAAGTGATTCTTGATGTCGTATTCAACCATACCGCGGAAGGCGGCGAAGACGGGCCCTGTATTTCCTTTAAGGGGGTTGATAACCGGACCTATTATCTGCTGGACAGAAACGGGGGTTATCTGAACTACAGCGGATGCGGAAATACGATGCACTGCAATCATCCGATTGTGCGGAGCTGCATTCTGGACAGCCTGCGCTACTGGGTATCTTCCTATCATGTCGACGGATTCCGGTTTGATCTGGCTTCCATTCTGTCCAGAGACCGTTATGGTAATCCTGTAATCTATCCGCCTGTTGTGGATGCGATATCGCATGATCCGATTCTTGGAAAAAGCAAACTGATCGCAGAGGCCTGGGATGCCGTCGGCCTGTATCAGGTCGGCAGTTTTCCTTCCTGGCGCCGCTGGTCGGAGTAGAACGGAAAGTACCGGGACTGTGTACGCAGATTTATCAAGGGCGATGCGGATGCGGCTCCGGAGCTCTATTGCAGGATCCGGGGTTCAGATGATCTGTATGGCGGCAGAAGCGCTGCGCCTTCGATCAACTATGTGACCTGTCATGATGGCTTTACGCTGTATGATCTGGTCTGTTACAACACAAAGCACAATGAAGAAAACGGAGAGGACAACCGCGACGGCACGAATGACAATGACAGCTGGAACTGCGGGGCAGAAGGAGAAACAGATGACCCGCAGATCAATGCACTGCGAAGCCGGCAGATGCGGAATTTTCTGACCCTGCTGGTTCTCAGCCGGGGCGTGCCGATGCTGATGGCGGGAGATGAATTTGCCAACAGCCAGTCCGGAAACAACAATGCCTACTGTCAGGATAAGGAGATTTCCTGGCTGAACTGGGAGAATCTCAGAACCTATGAAGATCTTTTCCGGTATGTGAAACATCTGCTTGCCTTCCGGAAAGCGCATCCGATTCTGCGGGCATCAGACTATCAGTTTGAACATAATGACACCGAATATCCCGAATTGTCATTCCATTCCACAGAGCCCTGGCAGCTGGATGAACAGGCGCCGAATCTGACGGTTGCGATCCTGTATGCGGAAGGGCGTGAGAAATATGGCGTGAAACGGGACTGCTTCATCTATGCGATGTTCAATGCGTACTGGGAGCCGCATTGCTTTACGCTTCCCGTCATTCCTGCGGGAATGAAATGGCGTTTTGCGTTTCATGCGGAAAAAGGCTCCTGTGCCCCCGGGAAAGAAACGGAGTGGAAAGAATCGGAACGGATTGTACTCGGACCGCGAAGCTCGGCTGTACTGATCGCAAGGTGAAACCGGAAGAAGAGTGCCTGTAAAGTTCCGATCACGCCGCAACCGTCTGGATTCCGGCTCATAAACATGGATGAATGCGTGGGCATGCAGGAGTGTATGCCGGGATTTTGCGGTAAACCGATCATTTTTATTCGCCGAAGCGGAAGAAGACAGCTAAAATAGTGGGAGTGATTTTCATGCCGGTATTCGGGCAGAGAAACTCACGGAACAGACAACCTGTATAGAAAGGTTTGGAGGAATTTGAAAATGAAATTCAGACGCAACGGACTTGCGGCAGTACTTCTGGCATTCAGTCTCACTGCCTGCGGTAACAGTTCAGCCAGCAATGCAGCACCTGCGCCATCCGCGGAAGCGACAGCCGAAGCAACCGCAGCGGCAAGTGCCGAACCGGCAGCGGAAGAACAGATCAGCGATGAAGAAGCCAGGAAGCTGATCGATGTGTATCAGACGGTCATGCTGGAGACATACGGAGCAGAAGCTGACTGGTCAAAGGCGAGCAGGGAAGATGAAATTGAGAGCCTGTATGAAGTAAAGAACTTCAAGACGATCGATGAAGTGATCACCTATCTGCAGCAGTATATGGATGATTCTCTGATCGATCGGAAACAGATCGGATATGATTTCAAGGAAGAAGACGGGAAGCTGTATGCCGTGCGCGGCGGACGTGGATACGGCGAATATGATATGAAGACCGACAGCTGGGAATTTGCCGGCGTGAATGGTGTTCAGGTGCCGTTTATCATGTTCAATGAAGTGCAGAAAGACCAGTATGTCATGCTTGGCTTTGAAAAGAGAGCAGACGGCTGGAAAATCGTACATGCGGAAGTTCCGGGACTTTCCGCAGCAGGCTGATTGCCGGTCATTCTCGGAAACAGACAGGAAAAGAAAGAGGATCTATTATGTATACGATTAATGAGCTTTACGATCTTGATCACACCCTTGCAAAAGACTATCTGTCACAGTTTACCTATCCGTGGGAAGCGCTGAAGGGGCTGAAGGATTTTATCCCGCAGCTTGGCCGGACGCTTGGCGATGACTATGAAGAAGTCAGCGAAAACGTATGGGTTCATAAGACTGCGAAGGTATTTCCTTCCGCATATCTTGGCGCACCGTGCATTATCGGTCCGAACACGGAAGTCCGTCACTGCGCATTTATCCGCGGTTCCGCGCTGGTCGGAGCGGATTGCGTGGTCGGCAATTCGGTTGAGCTGAAGAATGTCATTCTGTTTGACCATGTTCAGGTGCCGCATTACAACTACGTCGGTGATTCCATTCTCGGCTATTACAGCCATATGGGTGCCGGCTCCATCACCAGCAATGTCAAGAGCGACAAGACGCTGGTTGTTGTTCACAGTGAAGAAGCGGATGTGGAAACCGGTCTGAAGAAGTTCGGTGCGATGCTTGGCGACCATGTGGAAGTCGGCTGTAACTCCGTACTGAACCCGGGAACCGTGATCGGACGGAATTCCAATATCTATCCGACCAGCTGTGTACGCGGCTTTGTGCCGGAAGGTTCGATCTGGAAAACCCATACGGGAGAGATCGTTACGAAGAAATAATCGGATTTCTGAACAAAACCTTGCGGCGGATGCCTTTTCGAATGAGAAGGCATTTTTTATAATATAGGAAGTATAAATAAGGAGTTTTTGATTCATGGCGAAAGAGTATGTGAAAACCGTGTATCGTCTGAAACTCGAGCGGATTGCGAAACATCTCGAAGGAAATCAGTTTGCGGCTTCTGTGTTTGACACGAAAGAAGAGGCAGCCGCCTTTCTGAAACAGGTAATACCTCCGGGATCTTCCGTCGGCATCGGGGGAAGCGTGACACTGGATGAGATGGGGGTAGTGAAGTGGCTGCGTTCAGATCCGGAAATCCGGTTTATTGACCGGTATTCCATGCCGGATAAGAAACAGGCATTCCGGGAAAGCCTCCTGGCAGATGTCTATCTGATGAGTTCCAATGCAGTGACAATGGACGGGTATCTTTACAATGTGGACGGTACGGGCAACCGGGTTGCCGCTCTGATCTACGGACCGGATAAAGTCTATGTCGCATGCGGCAGAAACAAAATTGTGAAAGATGCGGAAGAAGCGAAGAGCCGGGTGGAAGAGATTGCGGCACCGGCAAACTGTGCAAGGCTCGAGAAAGAGAATCCATGCACGAAAACCGGGTCATGCATGCACTGTTCGCTTCCGACCACCATCTGCAATCAGTTTGTTCTGTCAAGGCGCAGCGGGGTTCCCGGAAGGATCCACGTACTGCTGATCAATGAGGAGCTTGGATTATAAAATGATGGACCAGATGAGCAACCTGATTCTGACAGTCCTGTTTGCGATGATCGCATGCTGGCTGTTCTATGGCGTTTACCGGACGCGGAATCTGATTTACCGGGACAGGCTCTGGAATCCTTCCCGCATCCTGTTTGCGGTGGCAGGCGTTCTGTGCTGCCTGACTGCAGTGGCATTCAGCACCTGGATGGACTGGGTGCGGCTGGCAATGATGATCCTTTGTGCGGTGGGCTTCCTGCTGCTGCGTGACGGCATCAGCGAAGAAGGGATCGCCGTGATGGGAAGAATCACAAAATTCAGTGATATTCAGGCGTATGACTACGGAGACTATAAGAAGGACTTCCGCATCTATGCGGTGACAGACAGAGAATCGAATGAGATGACGGTTCTTACGATGCCGCCGGATCAGAAAGAAGAGATCATTGCATTTCTGAAGAACAAAATCGGGAAAAAATATACCCGCATGAAGAAAGGATAAAAAAGAGATGAGCACAATCAGCGTACAGCCTTACATCCCGGATGAAGATTATGATAATCCGGCAATGGTAACCGACTTCTATGAATTCACGATGGCGAACTGTCTGTTCCTGCATGGATTCAAGGATACGGTGATGGTCTTCGACATGTTTTTCCGTGATAACCCGGATAATCAGGGATATGCGATTTCCTGCGGCCAGCATCGTCTGGTGAAATTCCTGATGAATTATCATTTCAATGAACAGGATCTGGTCTGGCTGCGGACGAAAGGCATGAGTCAGGAATTCTGCGATTATCTCCGCACGTATCGCTGGAAGGGCGATGTATATATGCTGCGGGAAGGAACAGTATGCTATCCGCAGGTACCGATGGTTCGGATCGAATGCGATATGGTCGGGGCAATTCTGATTGAAACTTATCTGCTGCAGACCATGAACTTCCATTCTCTGATTGCGACCAAGGCGACAAAGATTTCGGGTCTTTCCATTCACCGCCCGCGCAATGTCATGGAATTCGGCACCCGCAGAGCACAGGGCGCAAGCGCCGGAAATGACGGCGCCTATGCGGCGGTTCTCGGCGGCTGTATCGGTACGGCGAACTGCCTTGCGGAGATGAAATACGGAAGCGATGTAAAAGCGGTAGGTACGATTGCCCACAGCTTCATCGAGTTCTATCCGACCGAACTGGATGCTTTCCGTGCCTATGCGGAAACCTATCCGGACAATGTTTCTCTTCTGCTTGATACCTACAATATCTTTGAGTCCGGTCTTCCGAATATGATCCGGCTTGATGACGAGCTGATCGCAAAATATCCGGATGATCCCAATAAGCGTGTCAAGAGCGCACGGATTGATTCCGGTGACCTCGCACGCGGATACAAGCGTCTGCGAAAGGCACTGGACAAAGCCGGCAAACCTTATATCAAGCTTGTTGCCTCCAACAGTCTTGACGAAAAGAAGATGTCGAATATGGAGCTGTACGAAGATGCGCACTTTGATTCGTACGGTGTTGGTGAAAAGCTGATTACCAGTGCAACAGATCCGGTTTTCGGCGGTGTCTACAAGCTGGTTGCGGTCAAAGAAGCAGACGGCAGCTATACGCCGAAGATGAAATGTTCGGATACGGTATCGAAGGCAATCATCCCGGGCAAACTCATGGCATGGCGCGTCTTTGATGAAGAAGGCAAAGGGCAGTGCGATATCATCTCGATGGACGATGAAGTGATTGAAAACGGAAAACCGATCGAAATTGTCAATCTTGATCCGGATGCGTTTGATACGCATAAAGTGATCACGCCGGTTCATGTGGAACGCATTCTCGTTCCCCATATCATCAAAGGCGAGCTTGCGATCGATCTTCCGACCATTGCCCAGAAGAAGGACTATATCCGGGAACAGCTCGAACACCGGGTATGGGAGTCGGAACTCCGGCCGGAATTCCCGCATAAGCATTATGTCGACCTGACATTGCGGGTCGCACAATGCAGAGAAGATATGTACAAGCGTCTTCACGGAGGAAAGATTTGAGGACCGCGCTTCTGTTCGGCGGGGCGTTCAACCCGCCGACAATCGCACATATCGGCCTTGCGGAATACGCAAGAGAACTGACCGGAAAGGAATCCGTGATCTTTGTTCCGACAAAAAACAGCTATATTTCTGATACGCAGGGAAAAGAGTATGTATTCTCGGATGAAGACCGGCTGTTCATGCTGGATCAGATTGCCTTGAATCGGCCGTGGATGGAAGTTTCCCGGTTTGAGATTGAAGCAGAGAAACAGCCGCGTACCTACGAGACGCTCTGTCACTTCCGAAAGAATGGCGTGCAGGCATCACTGCTGTTTGGCTCAGACAAGCTGGCGGAGCTTCAGACGGTATGGAAATATGTGCCGGAGATCTGCCGGGAGTTCGGAATTGTATGTATGAAGCGCAGTGACGATGATCCGGAGTCTCTGATCCGGAACGATCCGTTCCTGCGGGAGTTTGCGTCCTGTATTACAATCATCGATACACCGGAAACGACGCGGGAGGTATCCAGTACGAATGCACGCCGCTCGCTTGCGGCTATGAAGCAGGCTTACGGAGAGATCCGGGAGATTCTGCCCGCTGAGCTGCACGGGCTGATGCTGGAATATGTGAAAAAAGGAGACGGAAAATGAAAAACCGAATGATAAAATGCGCTGCGGCAGTGCCGCAGATGAAGGTGGCTGATGTTTCCTTCAACACGCAGCAGATCCTTTCCCTGATCAAAGAGGCTTCGGATTGCGGACTCGTCGTATTCCCGGAGCTCTGTGTCAGCGGCTATACATGCGGTGATCTGTTCAATCAGGAGGTGCTGCTGGAGGAATGCGAGAAAGCTGTACAGACGATCGCTTCATGCACTGCAGATTTTCCCGGGATGACGGTTCTCGTCGGCACGCCGGTGAAGGATGGAAACAGTCTGTACAACTGTGCGGCTGTGCTTTCGGAAGGAGAAGTCAGGGCACTGATTCCGAAGACGAATATTCCGTCTTACAGTGAATTCTACGAACTTCGCTGGTTTGTTTCAGGGAAGGACGTAATCGCAAGAGAAGTGTCCTATGCAGGGTTTACCGTTCCGTTTGGAATCGATGTGCTGGCAGAAGATCCTTCTTCGAAGGCGGTCGTCGGGGCAGAACTCTGTGAAGATCTCTGGGTTCCGGATCGTCCGAGCACGCATGCGGCACTGGCAGGGGCGAATCTTATTGCCAATCTTTCCGCCAGCGATGAGGTGATCGGAAAGAGCAGCTATCGCCGGAATCTGGTGCTTCAGCAGAGTGCGGACTGCTATTGCGGCTACATCTATGCAAGCTCCGGTCCGGATGAATCTTCGACAGATCTTGTATTCTCCGGGCATTCCATGGTAGCATCCGGCGGAAAGATGCTTAAGGAAGTGCTGTTTCCGGAGCGGCCTGCGCTGATCACAGGTATTGTCGATCTTGAGGAATGCGAGCATAACCGGATTCATCAGAACACATTTGTAAATGAATCGAATGACTGGTATCGAAGAGTACCGGTCAGCGTGATGCCTCTTGGCGGAAGCACTGAGATTTCCGTCGATGCGCTTTCTTCGCTTCTGAAGGAAAACGGCGTGAAGCCTTCACGTATGCCGTTTGTGCCTTCGGATGATAATGAACTGGCTGCACGCTGCTCGGCAATATTGAGAATTCAGGCAAACGGTCTTGCGACAAGAGTGCGGGCAACGGGAATCAAAACGCTGGTGATCGGTATTTCGGGCGGACTTGACAGCACACTGGCGCTGTTAGTATGCCGCGAAGCAAAGAAGCTGGTAAAGGATATCCGCATCATCGCCTATACCATGCCTAGCAAAGGAAATACAAGCGATCGAACCTATAAGAATGCGATGGATCTGATGAAATGCGTCGGAGCTGAAATCCGTGAAGTTGAGATCGGCGGGCCGGTCAGAGATCATCTCATTACATTGGGACATGGCGGCGACTATAAAGGCGAAGGCGATACCACTTACGAAAACGCCCAGGCCCGTATGCGTACTTATATCCTGATGGATGCGGCAAACATGGAGAACGGACTGGTAGTCGGCACCGGAGACCTTTCCGAGCTTGCACTGGGATGGTGCACCTACAATGGCGATCATATGTCCATGTACGGCGTCAACGGGTCTGTTCCGAAGACGCTGGTACAGTATATCTGCCGGGCATATGCACTGACGTGCGGAGAAGAAGCACTGAAAGAGGTGCTGCTTGATATTGTCGGCACCCCGATTTCGCCGGAGCTTACGCCGAATCACGAAGGGGTGATTGCGCAGAAGACAGAAGATAAGATCGGCAAATATGATCTGAATGATTTCTTCCTCTACTATGTGATGCGCTGGGGCTTTCAGCCGGATAAGATTCTGATGCTGGCGATGACGGCGTATGACGATCTCGACAAGGAGTTCATCCGCAATGCGGAAAACCGTTTCCTGAATCGTTTCTTCCATCAGCAGTTCAAGCGTAGCTGTCTGCCGGATGGACCGAAGGTCGGTACGGTGACGCTGAGTCCGCGCGGCGACTGGCGGATGCCAAGCGACGCAAGCGCTGCAATGTGGCTTGAAAATCTGAAAAACGCCTGAGAAGACAGGAAGTATTCCGTGTTTCGGAGTACTTCTTTTTGTTATAATCAATAGGCTATGAAAACAATTATATGGGATTACAACGGCACGATCATCGATGATGTGGAACTGTGCCTGAATGTTGAGAAATTCATGCTGAAGGAAAGAGGCATGTTTTCCGAATATACAATGGAAGATTACAGGGAACTGTTCTGCTTTCCGGTAATTGATTATTACAGAAAACTCGGATATACGTTTGAGAACGAAAGCTATGAGCAGATCTCAGTGGAATTCAACCGTCTGTACGATATGGCGTTTCATGAATGCCGGCTGGTCGAAGGAACGCTTGACAAGATCAGGGAATCCTGTGCAAAGGGATACAGAAATGTCATTATCTCTGCCTGCAAGCATGATACGCTCGCACTGCAGACGGAGAAGCTCGGGATCGCATCCTATTTCGATGAAATCATGGGCATAGAGGATAATCTGGCTGGTTCGAAGATCGAGATGGCGAAACAATGGATGGAATCGTCGGATACAGAACCTTCGGAATGCAGATTTATCGGCGACAGTGTTCATGATATGGAAACAGCACTTGCGATGGGCGTAAAGGATTATCTGCTGGTGGCCTGCGGTCATCAGAGTTACCGGAGGCTGAAAGAAGCTGCTGATCAGGTCGTGCATACGATGGCTGAGGTGACAATTTGAAGTGTCCGGTTCAGAAGCAGTGCGGCGGATGTGAATTCATCGGTACGTCCTACCCGGAAACACTGCACAGAAAACGGAAACAGGTGATGCGGCTGTATCCGGATCATCCGGTAGAGATGGTGCTCGGGATGGAAGATCCGTATCATTACCGTCATAAGATCTATGCATCATTTCGCAGGAACAAGGATGGGCATCTGATTGCCGGTCTCTATGAAGAAGGCACCCATCGCCTTGTAAGTACGGAGAACTGTCTGATTCAGAATGAAACAGGAAACCGGATTATCCGTGACTTTACAGAAATCGCAGATCAGCTTCATCTTACGGCATATCACGAAGATACCGGAACCGGTATTCTGAGACATCTGTATCTGCGGATCTCACACGCAGACGGATCCGTGCTGATGGTGATCGTAACCGGAACCAGAGAACTTCCCGGCTCGAAGAAACTGATCAGTATGCTGCGGAAGATTCATCCGGAAATCACAAGTATCTGTCACAGTCAGAATCATCGCAGAACGTCGATGGTGTTGGGAGACAGAGACAGAGTGCTCTATGGTCCCGGCTGTATACATGATTCGATTCTGAACATTTCATTTCGTATTTCATCCCGTTCGTTTTTTCAGGTAAATCCGGTACAGACTGAAGTGCTGTATCAGACCGCATTAGCGCTTGCGGATCTCAGCGATACAGATGAAGTGCTGGATCTCTTCTGCGGAATCGGAACGATTTCACTGCTTGCCGCCAGGCTTGCAAAGCATGTGACAGGAGTGGAAATCGTACCGCAGGCGATCAGAGATGCAATACAGAATGCAAAAGAGAATGCGATCCGGAATGTATCGTTTATCTGTGCCGATGCGGAACAGTATCTTTCTTCCCGTCACATCCGGCCGGATGTGGTGATCACCGATCCGCCAAGAAGCGGAATGGGAGTGAAAGCATCGCATGCGGTTGCGTCGTTTCAGGCAGAACGGATTGTATATGTTTCCTGTAATCCCGAGACGCAGAAGGAAGACTGCAAAGTGCTCGAATCACATGGATACCGGATTCAGAAGATCGTTCCGGTCGATATGTTCTGTTTTACCAGATCGATAGAGACTGTCGTTTGCTTGAGCAACAAAAATGCGAAGCCGAGGGACTATGTCGAGATCGGTGTGGATGCTGAGGATTACTATAGGATTAAGGATTCTGAGAATAAAAAAGGCAAATAAGCGAATCACAGTTTGTAGAGACAGTAGTCTGCTTTCACATATAGATGCATAAGAGAACTCAGAAAGCCTGAAACAAGGGATTCCGAGGAGTTCACTTTAATGAGGTGATCTTCTGGAATCCCGTTTTTTCTGTTCTGATAATAGATCTGACCACAGGAAAAGTCAGGAACATTTTTTGTCGAATGGCGCACAAACAGGGTTTAATTCCGTTATACATATTGAAGATTACACTGAGGAAGGAGGTCGTTCGTTGAATCTGGAAGAGCAATATGATCGGATCTATAAATATCTATATTTCCGCCTTCATGACCAACATACAGCGGAAGACCTGACACAGGAAACCTTCCTTCGGTTTATTGGAAGCAGGACGTATCAGGACGAGAACCGACAGCTGCAGTACCTGTACACGATTGCACGCAATCTGTGCAGTCAGTATTACAGAGATAAGATGATTGTTTTCAGATTTGATGAAGTATCTGATATCCC
>JAFYGX010000129.1 GCA_017543025.1 Solobacterium sp. | reverse complement strand
ATGTTTCTGAGCATCACCAACGGCTTCAAGCTGTTCGACCAGAACCTCGCTCTTACCGGCGGCCAGCCGTTCATCATGAGACCGGATGGCTCAACGATCAAGACGACTGAAATGCTTGCGCTCAACATCTACAACACGTTCTACAATTCCAACGCAGCCAGCCGCGGCACGGCACAGGCTAAAGCGGTGCTGTTCTTCATTCTTGTCGCAGCGATCGGTCTCATCCAGCTTCGGATCACAAGGAAACGGGAGGTACAGCAGTGATGAAAAAGAATAACCGAAAAAATACCGCTCTGTCGATCATTCTCGGCATCATATGCATTATCTATGTTATGCCGATGGTCGTGGTTGTTCTGAATTCCTTCAAGCTCAATACCTATGTCAAAACGGACACCTTTGCGATCCCGACCGGCGAGATGTGGGCTGGTTTTTCGAACTTCATCAAAGGCATGACGTTCGGCAACTATCCTTTTTATCGCTCTGCCGGCTACAGCGTACTGATCACCGTGGCAAGCACACTGCTGATCCTGCTGTTCACTTCCATGGCAGCCTGGTATATTGCCCGTGTTGACTCCCCTGTGTGCCGTCTGGTGTATTACATCTGTGTTTTCTCCATGGTAGTTCCGTTTCAGATGGTCATGTTCACGCTGTCCAAGACTGCTGATACCCTGAAGCTCAATACGCCGTGGACAATTCCTGTCGTATATCTCGGCTTCGGAGCTGGTCTTGCGATCTTCATGTTCGCCGGTTTTGTCAAAACCATCCCGCTCGAGATTGAAGAAGCCGCCGCAATCGACGGAGCCAGTCCGGTAACGACGTTCTTCATGGTTGTCCTTCCGATGATGAAGCCGACTCTGATTTCTGTCGGTATTCTGGAGATCATGTGGGTATGGAATGACTATCTGCTTCCATATCTGGTGCTTGACCGCACAAAATACATGACCATCCCGATCCACATTCAGTTCCTGAAAGGGAGCTACGGAACAGTAGACCTCGGTGCCACAATGGCCCTCATTCTTCTGAGCATCATTCCGGTCATCGTGTTCTATCTCATGTGCCAGAAGCACATTATCAAGGGCGTAGCTGCCGGTGCAGTGAAAGGCTGAGCCGGTACAGGGGTTGCGCTATCTCTGCTTCCTGGCTTCATTCCGGCTTTGCCGGGGCGTTTTTGGAAAGGCATTCTGTATGACAACGATTAAAGACATTGCAAGACTTTCCGGCTACAGCATCGGTACCGTATCACGTGTGATCAACAATCATCCGGATGTCAGTGAAGCTGCCAGAATCAGAGTGAAGCAGATTATCCGCGAGCAGAATTATCAGCCAAACTCCAATGCACGTCAGCTGAAACAGCAGTTCAGTTCGGCAATCACGATTATCGTCAAAGGATATGAAAACATGTTCTTTGAAGGGATTCTGGAGCGTGTACAGGCGATCCTGAGGGATTCCGGAGAAGAAGCAGCGGTCATCTTTCTGGATGAATATGCCAATGAAGTAAAGACTGCGATACAGCTCTGTTCCGAACGGAAGCCCAAAGGGTTTCTCTTTCTTGGCGGTAATCTGGAATACTTCAGAAAAGAAGGAAACGGTATGGATGTGCCATGCGTGCTGCTTACCAATACGGCAAAGGAGCTCAGTCTCAGCAATCTGTCCAGCTATACAACCAACGATGAAGAAGCCGGATACCGGATCATCGAATATCTGATCCGCAAAGGGCATTCCGAAATCGGCATCATCGGCGGCTCTGTCAGCCAGTCCGGATCACAGGTTGGCTTTCGCAGAATGAAGGGCTGTCTCAGTGCATTTCAGGAGTATGGAATTCCGTTCAGGGAAGACAGGCAATATGAACCTTCCCGCTTCTCCATGGCCGGCGGCTATGAAAGTACCAGAAAACTTCTGAAAAAGAATCCGTCCATCACAGCTGTATTTGCGATCGGTGATACGATCGCGCTCGGAGCGATGCGGGCGATCCTTGATATGGGGCTTTCCATTCCGGGTGATGTGTCCGTAGCCGGCTATGACGGAATCGAATACTGCAGATACTCCTGCCCCCGTCTTACGACCATTTACCAGGACCGGGAAACGCTGGCACGAAAAGGGGTGGAAGATCTGCTTCTGCGGATCAACTACAGCTATCCGAGCACACATGAGGAGATTCCCTATATCCTTGTGGAAGGAGAATCTGTCGCAGGCCCGAAACAGAACTGATCTGTCATAAAAACCGCAGCATTTATTCGCGCTGCGGTTTTTCTATATGGGGAAATCAGCTCAAAAGCCTGAGACAGGTGTCTTTACGCGGGAAATCCAAAGCTGACAGAATTTATTTTTCGCTCTCGCATGTACCGCAGTGACTGCAGCCGTTGCACAGAATCCGGAAGGAACATGTCCTGCATTTTTCCGCGAAATACGGTACATACAGGTTCTCTTTCGGAATCGGGTTTCCCAGCTGGTCATACAGATGAAACTCGATCGGCTTCCCCTGCCGGGTCATGCCGGATTTGAAAGCCTGCAGATTCTGCTGTGCTTTACTGCGGATCGTATAGTTCGTTCCGTCTTTCAGAAACGTTGTGCCGGTCTCCATGAAGCAGAATGTAATATTCCGCTTTACGCAGTCTTCCTGCAGTTTTTGTACCCACGCGAAGTCGCATGGCCGGCTTCCGCCGTAGTTTTCTCCGCCGCAGGCAACCTGCTCGATCACTCCGCTGTCGAGATAGCTGCCGATGTCAAGGGGACCGAGAAGCGGTGCACAGTGCAGGCCTTTATGCCGGAACGGAAGCTCCAGCAGAATCGGAATCCGTTCCTCTGCGCGGGACTGATTCTCACAGGTCACGTTGAGAAAGATGTTCTCCCATCCGTCTCCCCAGTTTTCGGGCAGGCATTTCCGGATACGCTCCGGCCGCTTTGTCAGCAGCAGAAAAATCACATCGCTTCTCTGACGCATGAGTTCCCATGCGTCAGGGCGCCATTCGTCTGCTTCTTCCAGAAAGAAATCCGAGGTCATACAGACACTGATCATTTCACCGCTCTGTATTTTGTACCTCCCGGTTCTGTCTCTGGACACCGGATAGCGAAAGCCGGTCTTTGTCTTATATATATCTGCCCCGCTTTTTCCTCTCATCCGGTCAAGATAATATACATAGCAGTTCTGACATCCTTCGCTGCATCTGATGCAGCCATGCCAGGGGTTCCAGTTACTGTGCATTGCCATATCTCATATCCTCAGAACTATATACGAACCTGCTTATTCTTTTTCCGGAAGACAGAAATATCCTCTCCAACCCCGGGAAGCGTAATAGGAGTCTGCACTGTTATGAAATGTAAAAACTCTTCCGTAACGCCGTTCACAGAACAGAGCGCCGCCGGATTTACGGAACGCTTCCGGTGTTTCTATCCAGCTGGATGTCTTTGTGTCAAAGCTGCCGCGTTCCTGCAGCTTCTGATATAACGATTCATCCATCAGCCTGACGCCAATCTCTTCTGCCTGCCGGACCGCACTTCCGGAAGGCGGATTCTTTCTGCGTTTCCGCAGTGCTTCTTCGTCATAGCAGAGGCTTCTCCGCCCGCTGGGAGACTCGGCAGAACAGTCACAGAAAATCAGCGCTCCGGTCTGTTCCTCGAAGCCGATGGTATCCGGCTCTCCGCCGGTTTCCTCCATCCGCTTCAGAATCTCAAGCACAGCGGGCTGGTCTTTCAGCCGCTTTTCGACGGTTTCCCATGCAAGATCCGGATGCCGGCTTCTGTTTTCTTCAAACCGTTTCCTTAATAATTCCATCATAATTTTTCCTCTACCCACGCGCATCTGCCGGATGCCGCGCAGCCTGTCTGGATGCGGTTGATCTGAGAAGGAAATCTGTTCCTTCCGCTGCAGAACCCGGTTCCTCTGCGAAGCGACCGTCTGTCCGACGCTGCATAACGGCACAGAACGCGCTTCAGATTGTTCCGGAGCTTCTGTTTCGTAAAACGTACCGGACCATTTCAGCAAGTGAAAAAACAGAACAGTCTGTACCGGCTTTATTCATGAGATATTCAGAGAGAACAGATCAGGAAGCGGAATGGCGGGAGATGAAATCTGTGCATGCATTAACTGCGGTCTCTCTCTGATCACCGAAAAAACCATGATCACAGCCTTCAATAACCAGCAGTTCTGCGTCCGGATACAGCTGAACTGCTTCTTCGGAATAGGAAATCGGAACCGTACGATCCTGATCGCCGTGAATAATCAGAACCGGGCCATGGTAGTTTGCCATATCCTCTCTGATCGGTTCACTCAGCGCATCTTCAAAATAAATCCTGCCGACATTCTGATGGAATATCACACCGGTTTCCGGAATGGAAGAGGGATCCGGATACAGTTCTTCACAGAGGTCATTGATGTTGAAAGCGGGATACAGAAGCAGCAGCCCGGCAATCTGATCCTGTTTCAGCACCGCGGCTTCTGCTGTAACATAGCCGCCCTGACTGAGTCCGAGAAGAAAGAGGTCATGCCCCTCCGAGATGCCGGATGCCTGAACATGGCGGATCGCATTGCAGAGGTCTTCCCGCTCTGTATGCACACTCATTTCCAGCATGGAGCCGGTGCTGGAAGAGGTTGTGCTGCCGCCGCGGAATTCAAATGCATAGGCGGCAATGCCGCGCTCCGCAAACATCATTCCAAGCCCTTCAATATGTGAGATATCGGCGCCGATCCCGTGGCTCAGAATGACGGTTGGCCATGTCTGATTGCCGTCATTCGGAAGATACATTCTGCCATATACCATCTGCTCGCCCCACTGAAAGGAAGACTCCTGTATCGTATATGCCCGTCGTTTTTCCGTACTGCCCTCAATCGGAGTCAGCTGCGGTTCTTCCGGAACAGGGGGAGGGGTTTCATTTTCTGATAAAGCTGCAGGGGAAGGGGATGACGCAGAGATCAGAGAGGGAGATTCGGAGGCTGCAGGACTGACGGATACGGCATCTGCAGCAGGCTTATGGCAGGCAGAAAAAAGAAGAACGGCTATACACAGCAGGGGTCTGATCAGATCTTTCATATATGCAGTATAAACGCAAAGTGTGTGTATATTATGTGGAAGTCTGCAGAAGGGATGCGTCTGGGCCGGAAAAAGAACGGTATAATCGGATCGGAACAGGAAACTTACAGATGGACTGCAGGGCGGAACGAAGCCTTTCCGGCAGAAACAGAACCGATGTCTGCGTTACCAGAAAGGAGCCTCCATGAGAAAATATGCATATCTCAGATGTCCGCAGAAAACGGGCTGCGGAAGCCTGATATACAGAATCATGCTTTATGAAACGGATGAAGGTACTTATCTGTTTGAATATGACAGTCCTGATGCGCCTTTCTGCTGTGCGGATCAGCTGTATGATTCGCCGGAAGAAGTCTTTGAAGAATGGAATGAGCGGATTGACGGGCGTGGCTGGATTACGCTGGACGACCCGCTGCCGGATTGTCAGGCAGACGCATTTCTGCCAATCCGGGTAGAAGGCCGAAACACCGGAAAGCCGCAATGGGGACCGTATGAAATCCTTGCGGACGGAGAATGGAAGGACTGGGAAAACAGCCCTGCAGAAGCAGCTGATCATAGTCAGAAATATGGCGGCAAACAGTAAGAAAAACAGTCCTGAGCCTGGATGAACAATACGAAAATCGTTCCGAACAGTTCATCAGCTACTATAATAAAAGGGCATGGATACGAAACAGATCAAGGGAACTGAATCTGCTAATCCGAGATCATCCGGTCTTGATCGGATGAGTACGGAAGCGATTATCCGCCTGATGAATGAAGAGGACGCTGCTGTACTGACAGCAGTAAATGCATGCATTCCTGAAATTGCCGGACTGGCAGATCAGTATGCAGAAACGATCCGTCAGGGCGGAAGGGTATTCTATCTTGGGGCAGGAACCAGCGGCGGTCTGGCGCAGCTGGATGCGGCTGAAGTTCCGCCGACGTTCGGGATTGATCCGGACCGGGTGATCGCATTGAGTGCTGATCCGGATATGAATTATGCGACCGATGCGGAAGACTGCGGGAATCAGTGCGCGGCGCTTCTGGCACGGCATGGGCTCAGAGAAACCGATCTTGTGATCGGTATTGCCGCAAGCGGAAGCACTCCGTTTGTACTGGAGGGGCTGAAATTCGCACAGCGGGCAGGGGCTGCGACGGCCGCAGTTGTATGCAATGAACAGACGCCGATGAAAAAGATCGCTGATCTTACGATTGAGGTGCTGACCGGACCGGAAGTGCTGACTGGGTCGACCCGGCTGAAAGCCGGTACGGCGCAGAAGATGGTTCTGAATATGATCAGCACGGCTGCCATGGTGAAGCTTGGAAGAACGATATCGAACTACATGGCAAATGTAAAGCCAGTCAATGCAAAGCTTCGCAGACGTGCAGTCGGAATTGTGATGGATGTGACAGGATGTAACGAGAATACCGCAGTACAGGCGCTGCATGACGCAGATGATTCGTGTGCGGAAGCCGTTCGCCTGATTACGGATAACAGAAGGTATTACAGGGATGAAAGGAGATCATAAACTATGCCCACATTTACTACATCTGGCGGAAAATCCGCATCAACCGCCGCAAAGAAACCGGTCGATGAGATCGTCCAGGAGATTGCGAAAGGTCTCTGGGGAACCGGTGCGGAGCGCAAGCTGAAGCTGGAAGCAGCCGGATACGATTCTGCACTGATTGAACGCGCAGTCGAGCGTGCCGGTCTGAACAAGGCGCCGGCAGCTGCTCCGGCCCAGAAGAAATCAGTCGATGTGATCGTTGATGAAGTTGTCAGCGGCCTCTGGGGCAACGGTGCAGACCGTAAGGCAAAACTGGAAGCTGCAGGATATGACTATTCGCTCGTTCAGCGGGCGGTTGACCGTAAACTGGGCGCTGGTGCAGCTTCGCTGGACGCTGTCGCTGCCGCAGTAATCCGCGGTGAGTACGGCAATGGCGCAGACCGCAAAGCAAAGCTGGAAGCAGCCGGATACAACTATGATCAGGTTCAGGCAGCTGTCAATCAGAAGCTTGCCGGCGGAGCGCCTGCAGGTAATCTGGATGATGTCGCAAAAGCCGTAATCCGGGGTGAATACGGCAATGGCGCAGACCGCAGAGCAAAGCTGGAGGCAGCCGGATACAACTTCGATCAGGTTCAGGCAAGAGTCAATCAGCTGCTGAAATAAATGACAGAACCTGATTCATACCGGGACAGCTGTCCTGTATGAACCGGGAAATTGCAGTGAAGGGAAAGAAAGATGAGAAAGAGGGCCGCATGTATTTTCGGCTCTCTTTTCAGATTGCGCATATTTCCATGTAAAATTGCAGGTAAAGAGGAATCGGGGATGAACGAAGTAATTGACGAATATATTGAAGCTCATAGCGAAGAGCTGCTTCAGCTGGGTGACGAGCTGTTCCATAATCCGGAACTTGGATTCCGGGAGTTCCGGACAGTTGAAATCATCAGGAAGTTTCTGGCTGCGCACCATCTGAAAATCGAAAGAGAAACCTCCATTACCGGGTTTACGGTAAGTATCGGAGAAGGAAAACCGCATATCGGTCTGATTGCGGAGCTCGATGCAATCCCGACCCGGGGACACCCGTGCGCAGATCCTGTTACGACGGCAGCACATGCCTGCGGGCATTCCACACAGGTGGCGATCATGCTGGGAGTCATGGCGGCATTGAACGACAGAACAGATCTTCCGAACGGAAAAGTGACGCTGTATTTTACTCCCGCAGAAGAATTCACGGATATGGAATACCGCAAATCGCTGGCTGCAGAAGGCAGAATCCGTTACTGCTCCGGAAAGCAGAATATGCTTGCGGAAGGAGTTTTTGAGGATGCGGACTGTCTGATTCACATCCACGCGATGGCGAATCCGGATTACCGTCTCAGCATCGGATCGGTACTGAGCGGCTTTGTATACAAGAAGATTACGTTTCTCGGCAGAGCAAGTCACGCCGCGGCACTTCCGGATCAGGGAATCAATGCGCTTCATGCATGCACACTGTTTATCAATGCGGTCAATATGCTGAGGGAGTCATTCCGTGATCAGGATGTGGTACGGGTGCATGGCATCATCCAGAATGGAGGGAACACGGTGAACTCCATACCGGACAAGGTGGTTTATGAATGTTATGTCCGGGCGGCTGACCCTGATGTTGTGATCGATGTAAATCATAAAGTCTCCTGTGCTGCGGAACACTGCGCAAAGGCAATCGGCGCCGATGTACGCATCGAAGATACGCCGGGGTATCTTCCCCTTCATCAGGATGAGAAGCTGAATGAAACGGCTTATGCGAACATGCTGAGATATGTGAAGCCGGAAGAGATCCTGCATGGTGAGATCAGTGCGGCGGCTGGTGATGTCGGAGATCTTTCGATGTTCAGGCCGCTGATTCAGATCGGATACGGAGGGTTCAGCGGGAGAATCCATGGTGCAGATCTGATGATCAAAGATCCGCAGGAGATTTATCTGCTGCAGGCAAAGATTGTCGGGGCAATTGTGCTGGATCTTCTGAACCATCCGGAAAAAGCAGAAGCGATCAGACAATCCTTTGTTCCGAAGATGACAATGGAAGAATATCTCTGTTATCTGAACGGAAGAAAATGAGGATGTGTTATACTGAAAAACGTACAGTCGGATATGAAAAACGGAGGTGATACGCATGAGTGAGAACAACAATACACAGGTGCAGGCGCAGACCCAGGCCCAGGAAATTACTCTTACCCTGAATCCGCAGGAAGAGGTGCAGAAGCTGGATGAAATTCAGGCTGCGGCACCCCAGACCAAGACGATTGAAGAGATGTACAGCGATGCAAAGCTGACAGAAGCAGAGCGCAGAACCGTAAACGATTTCTCGAAGAAAATTGACATTACGGAATCCAGTACAATTCTGGAGTACGGAAGTGCAGCTCAGAAGAAAGTCAGTGACTTCTCGGATTCTGCTCTGAAGAATGTAAAGACAAAGGATCTCGGTGAGATCGGAACACTGCTGAGCGATCTGGTCGTTGAACTCAAGACGACAGAAAGCGATAAGAAAGAAGACAGAGGCTTCTTCGGCAAGATGTTCAAGAAGGGTCAGGATTCTGTAGTCAAATATAAGGCCCGTTATGACAAGGCATCCGCAAATGTGGATAAGATCGCGGCGGTTCTGGAAGATCATCAGATTACTCTGCTGAAGGATATCGCTCTTCTCGATCAGCTCTATGAGCGCAATGCACAGAATACAAAAGAGCTTTCCATGTATATTCTTGCCGGCAAGAAGAAACTGCAGGAGGTACGTGAGAATGATCTCCCTGCGCTTGTAAAGCGGGCACAGGAAAGCGGACTGCCGGAGGATTCGCAGGCAGCGAACGATCTGGCACAGGCGTGCGATCGGTTTGAAAAGAAACTGTATGACCTGGAACTGACACGTCAGATTTCCGTGCAGATGGCACCGCAGATCCGTCTGATTCAGAATAACGATACGCTGATGACACAGAAGATTCAGAGCACCCTGGTCAATACAATCCCGCTGTGGAAGAACCAGATCGTTCTGGCACTTGGCATCAGCCACTCCAAGGAAGCGCTTGAAGCAGAACGTGAGGTTACCAACATGACCAACGACCTGCTCAAGAAGAATGCCGAGACGCTCCATCAGGCAACGGTTGAGACTGCACGTGAAAGCGAACGCGGTATTGTGGATATTGAAACACTCCAACATACAAACGAAGAGCTGATCGCTACGCTCGATGAAGTGATTTCCATTCAGAAAGAAGGTCACGAAAAGCGTATGGCTGCGGAAGCGGAGCTGGCAAGGATCGAAGGTCAGCTTCACGAGAAGCTGCTTACAATCAATCAGGAAGCGGATATTACCCGCCGTCACTGATCATCAGAAGAGGAGACGATGTCTCCTTTTTCGTTTCAGACAGTGAAGCTGCTTTTTTCTGAAACAGGAGAAAGAAGAACTGAACAGATGGAAAACGACGGGAGGAAAGAAGGATGTTTACAGATCTCACTCTTGAGGTGACGCCGAAGATGCGGAGTGATGCCGCGGGAAGAGACCGGATGATCGGAAACGGTCATATCGGAACGCATTTTGATGTGATGGACCGGGAGTTTCCGCTGGAATATGCCAGACGCAGGGGCATGATATTTGATGTTTCATCTGTAAATGAGCGCGATATTGCGTGTGAGGATATTGATCTCAGAGAAGTGAAGGAAGGGATGTTTATCGGTTTTTACAGCGGCTTTGCGGAAACTGCAGGCTATGGAACGGAAGAATATCATCACCGTCATCCGCAGCTTTCTCTCGCATTGATTGACGAATTGCTTCGGCGTAAGATTGCGCTCATCGGAATCGATTTTGCAGGAATCCGGCGCGGGAAGGAACATATGCCAGTTGATCAGCACTGTGCAGATCACGGCGTATTTGTTGTGGAAAATCTCTGTCATCTGAATGAAGTAATCGGAAGCTGTACGGTTTACACGTTTCCGGTTCGCTTTTCCGGACTGAGCGGACTCCCCTGCCGGGGTATGGCAGAGCGCTAAAAAAAGCTGCGAGAGTTACACAGCTTTATAAAACGATCAGAAACGGACGCTGAAGCTGCGTTCGTTTTTTTCAAGCGGAAGTTCAGTGATATCCATGCGGTCAATGCGGATCCAGCGGTCCTGCTTCAGTGTGCGGATCACCGCATTGATCTGTTCTTCATTGCCCTGCAGCTCCATCGTGACCGTACCGTCCCATTCATTGCGCACCCAGCCGGCTGCCCCGACCGCATTGGCGGCTTCTTTTGCCTGCCAGCGAAATCCGACGCCCTGCACATCACCATGGAACACAATCCTCCGGCGAAGTTTTCCGGAAGGTTCTGGGGAGAGCAGATTCATGGCTGAAGCCAGAGCCAGTCCATAAATACAGGTACCTGCAGCGCCCAGTCCGCTTCACAGTGTCTTCCGCCCCACTGGAAGTAAAGATAGGTGCGGGCCCCTCTCTCCTGCAGTTCCCGCTCGAATTTCCGGGTGCTTCTGGCCTCTCTGGTGTCAAAATCCGGAGTTCCCCGGTAAGGGGCTTTGCCGGCTTCCATTTCTCCCCAGGACATGTAAATCCGGGTATCAGGATTCACTTCAGCCGCTTTCAGATCATTCCGGAAGTTTGAAATGTTCCAGAACATTCCGCTGGAAACACAGGCTGCTTTGGAAAAAATATGGTTATAGCGGAGAACGCCGTACATGCTCATGATGCCGCCCATGGAAGAACCGCCGATTCCGGTGGCTTCCCGATGGCTCCAGGTGCGGAATTCGGAATCGATCATCGGTTTGATTTCTTCTGTAATCCAGCGGAATGTTTCTTTTCCTTTGCCGTCTGACGATTCGTTATTGAAGTGTTTTGTATACGGACAGTACTCAGACAGCCGCTCATGACCATTGTGTGAACATTCCATTCCGACAATGATGATCTTCTTTTCCCACTGGTTCAGAAAGTCTTTCAGACCCCAGCATACGCCATAGGAAGCGTCATAGTTTTCGAACAGATTGTGGCCGTCAAAAAAATACATGACCGGATAGCGTTCGCTGCTTTCATAATAATCATCCGGCAGATAAATATGCAGGAGACGGTCGCTGTTTCCCGCAGGATAATACATCGGACGCTTGAGTATCATGGTGTTCCTACCTCCCCTCCCTGCTGCGGCAGATACAGATATTTTTGCGGAGTGTAAATCATATGCGGCTTCCGGTTTCAGAAAAAGGAAGCTGTGCTATGAAAATGCGTTCAGATATCGGATGAAGGACGCTCAGTAATGATCTACCGTGCGGCCATTGCAGGAAAGCAGATAAATATCACTGCCGGTAAGGCGGTTGAAGTATTCGATCAGGTCCATCGTCACTTTCCGTTTGTCATCCGGATAATTGGAATAACGGGACTGAATATCTGCGATCCGGTCTTCCATGCGCATGATTCCGGAAGCTCCGCTGATATTGTCACAGAGCTGTATCAGACGGTCATAGTCATCATACTGCATTGCAAGAAGCGCTTCGTCCATTTCACGGATTTCATCTTCCCGAAGATCAAATGCCCCGCCATAGGCTCTGATTTCCTGCAGGGCGAAGGAGTGGGAAAGACAGATGCGGGCAATCAGCGGATAGCCTTCTTTCAGCATATCTTTCCAGCCATAATAAATATGAGCAAGCTGGAAGTTGCCGTGCCGGCGCCCGATATCGTGCAGTAATCCGGAAACATAGCATCGGTCACCGTCAAGCCCGGCAGCTGAACCGATCGCTTCTGCGCTGCGGGCGACATTCCGGCTGTGATCGCCCCATTTTCCCGGGTTTTCCCGGAGTCCCTGCATAAGGATGTATTCCGCTTCCGTTCTGGAAGGGATGAGGTCATGAACGTTCATAGGTTCATTTTGCCATAATTGCGGGGGAACAGAACCTTCTGTTTGCAGATGTTTCAGATAACGTACATCACAGGCATAGTGGGCCGTCTGTATCAGAGGCTCGTAAATTCTCCGGAAGCCGTATTTTTCGTAGAATTTCTGAGCGGCGCGCATATTCGGAAGCGTTTCAAGATAACATTGCCGGTAATAGCCTGCCGCATAGGCAAGCGCGGTATCCATCAGCTGATGGGACACGCCGGTACCGCGGAATGCAGGAAGACAGTACATCTTCTGAAGCTCGCAGACATCGTTCAGGCCGCTGAGTCTGCCGATCCCGGCCCCGGCAACAATTGTTCCGTCTGTGTCTTCCGCCACCCAGTAACGGGTTCCTTCTGACTGATAAATCTCAGAAAACCGGCACAGATCAGGATCTGTCCAGGCAGTTCCCTCATGGTCTGCGCCGAATTCAATCAGACAGCTTCGAATGACAGATTCTACAGCGGGATCATCTTCTTTTCGGATTTCACGGATATTCATTGCTCACCTCCCTTCTGTCTGCAGCTTAAACCGTTTATGAACAGTGTATCTGACTGCAGGCATTCCGGCAATTCGCAGCAGTGCGACACATTAAACCGGGAATACGATTTTCCGGTACAGACAATTACGTTATGATAAACCGGCAGGAGGCAGGGTAAACTATGTCAGTAAAGATCATTCTCATGTCGGATTCTCATACCAATACAGATGCGATTGAGCGGGTCAGACAGCGGTATCGGGACGCCGACCTGCTCGTGCACTGCGGGGATTTTCTGGTTTCTCCGGAAAAACTGAACGGGTTTGTGGCGGTGGCAGGAAATCTGGACCGGGCAGAGGGAGTTTCGCCGGAGGAAATCCTGAATATCGGAGCGCATCGGATCTGGGTGACCCATGGGCACAGATATATTCAGGGAGATTCGCCGGAACTTGGAATTCTTTCCCGGGAAGCGAAGAAACGGGGATGTACGGCAGTCTTTTTCGGGCATACGCATCAGTACTGTGATGAGACCGTTCGCGGAATCCGCCTGCTGAATCCGGGTTCTGTCTGGAAGAGCAGAGATGCGAATCATCCCCGTACACTGATGGAAGTAACAATAAGCGGAAACAGAATTCAAGCGGAACCAATCCCTTATGTGACGCTGGAATATGATGGGTGAACGGTCAGTGAAGGATCCGGATCAGAATCATATATACAATGGTTCCGGAAAGAATACTGAGAAGCGTATTTCGTTTCAGTACATGTGACAGTATTGTCACCGCTATTCCGATTGCCTCCGGAATGCCGTGTGTTCCCTGAAGCAGATTGATATCTTTCAGGCAGTAGATCACCAGCATTCCGATGATCGCCGGCGGCAGCGATGAGCCAAGATCAAGGACATATTGCGGAACATTCCGGCGGAACACCAGAAACGGAAGCGCTCTTAACAGAATCGTGACGGCTGACATGACGGCGATCAGCAGGGCTGTATGAAGCGGGTTCATTGCAGAGTCTCCTTTCGGTTCTGCCGGACCTGCAGCAGTGAAAGAATCAGTGTGATCAGAATCATGGAGGGGATCAGAAAATATTGCGGGCCGAACAGCAGAAGGCAGAAGAGTGTACTGCACAGACCGGTTATCGCATAACTGTGATTCCTGCCGCTCAGCCATTGTTCTGTGAAGGATGTGACAAACAGCGCTGTCATGGAGAATTCAATGCCGGCTGCGGAGAATGGCAGAACAGCACCCAGCAGGCTGCCGAGCACGCATCCGATGATCCAGTAACAGTGGTTGAAGAATGAAACAAAGAACTGATAGCGGATGTTTTCCGCTTTCTCCAGTCCGCTGTCTTCACAGAGCAGGGAATAGGTTTCATCGGTCAGAGAAAAAATCAGATAGGGTCTGAAGATCCCCGCATCGCGGTAACGGTCAATCATGGAGATACTGTAGAGCAGATGCCGGGCGTTTACCATGAGGGTTGTAATGGCGGCAGTCAGCAGGGAAGCACCGCTGCTGATCAGACCGACGCCGACATACTGCATGGAGCCGGCATAAATGAACAGCGCCATCGCAAATGACCATGGCACGCCATAGCCTGCATTTCGCAGCAGGATGCCGAATCCGATGCCGAGAACAATATATCCGGACAATACCGGAAGTGAACGGAACAATGCTTTCTTTACAACAGACATGGCAAATCCTCCCGCTGTTATCTGTTACCTTAACAGGATATTCGCAATTGTGCATAACATCTGCCCGGATCATCGTGCCGGGATGAACAGAAAAAGCGCCCGGGTCTGTACCCGAAGCGCAGTTTCTGATCTGATCTTTCAGCGGAGGATTTCGGTTACTTCACCGATAAACATGCGATGCGCTCTGTCCTTGCTGTAACAGGCCTTTATCACGTCTTCCGGCATGTTGTCAGTGCTGAGGTCCTGCCAGTAAAGTTTTCGGCAGAGGAGGGTGAGATTCGCCTCCTCATAGGTGATTGCTTTTCCCAGGTCCTTCGGCGTAAGCCCGGCAGCCAGATCTTTGTCGGTATCCCGGCCGCTGAGACTGCCCATAATGCCAAGAGCACTGCGGTAACGATCGTCAAAGAAGCTGATCGTAAAATATTCGTTCTCATTCAGAAATGCGAACGTGTGCCGGCATGGTTTCACATATACTGTGGCAACCGGTTTGTTCCAGAGCGTTCCCAGGCCGCCCCAGCTGATCGTCATTGCGTTGTGGCGGTCGGCTGTTCCGGCTGCGAGCAAGCCCCAGTTCTGATCAAAGAGTTTGAAAATATCAGTTTCAGGATTCATCTGTATTCTCCTTCTTCAGCTGTTTCTGTTTCTGCTTTGCGGCAGCGGTTTCCTGAATGAGGGCGTCAAACCGCAACGCCTCTTCATTGGACTCATACCCCATCCAGGTTCCGTTTCTGTACTGTTCCATGATCGCTTCAAATGATATGGCTTTACTGAAATACCAGCCCTGCATCTTGGAACAGCCGATTTCCTTCAGGAACTGCACCTGTGATTCCGTTTCCACGCCTTCACACAGCGTATCCAGACCCAGCGACTGCGCCATGACCATCAGCTCGCTGAGTATGATTCTGCCGCTGTTGCCTTCATCAAGTTTCCGCATGAAACTCATGTCAAACTTGATCAGATCAAACTCAATGCTCTGAAGGACATCAAGCGAAGAATAGCCGCTTCCGAAATCATCCATCCAGACCGGGAAACCAAGGCTCCGGAACCGGTCAATCTGAGATTTCATGAATTCGAAGTCGGAGCCGATCATGCTTTCGGTGATTTCAATTGTGAACCGGTCGTGCGGAATGCCGGCCGCATCAACCCGGCTGCGGATCTCTTCGACAATATCGCAGGCGTCAAAGTCTGAACGCGACAGATTGACCGAATGGGGGACGATGCTTAAGCCGGCCTTCTGTTCGTTCCGGATCTTCTCAATAACCCGGTCAAGTACATACAGGTCCAGCTTGTAAATCAGCCGGGCGTTTTCCAGAACCGGAATGAATTTGGCCGGAGAGAAGAAACCTCTGTCAGGATCTGACCAGCGGGAGAGTGCTTCTTCATCGCTGACTCGGCCGGTGGAAGAGCGGATAATCGGCTGGTACAGCACCTCGATCCATCTCTCCTCCAGCGCCTGATCGAGATGGCTGATGATGTAGCGGACATCTTCCGCTTCCTTCAGCATTGTCTGATTGAAATAATAGAAATGCGATTCATAGGAGCTGCGGTGCTGATCACACGCATACTTCGCACGGTCGCATGCGATATCTGTTCCGACATCTTCCAGCCGGAGCGGATAGATGCCAACCCGTACCGGAAGCGAATTTCCGTGATTGAGTCCGGCGCATTCCGCAAAGATCGTTTTCAGTGTTTCTTCCATGCCTGCTTCTTCGGTAATCACAGCGAAGTGATCCTGACCGAAGTGGCCGACACAGGAAAGACCGAAATGCGAAGCGAGCAGCTGACCGAACTCCCTGATCAGATCATCGCCTGCCGCGAAGCCGTATTGCCGGTTATAATGCTTCATTCCGATGAGATTGAAAAACAGGATTGCCGGCTGTCTGCTGTTTTCAGTCAGCCACTTTTTTTCTGCTTCTGAAAGCTCAAAGAAATAACGCATATTCGGAAGATCCGTCAGAGCGTCTGTATGAATCCGGTGATTGAGGTCATCGATATACAGCTTCAGCTGGCTGCGCATTTCCTGGAATGCAGATGTCAGCTCGCCGACTTCATCGTTGCCTTTATAGTCCAGAAGGGTGTTGTAATCGGCATCCGCAAGGTGTCTTGAGGCGGCGGTAAGATGCTCCAGAGGTCTGGTAAGAAACCCCATGAGAAACAGAACCAGCAGGGTAAAAACGGTAAGAAGTGCTGCGGTCACCAGTACGATGATGCGGACAAATCGTGTCCATGGTTCATTGAGTTCGTGAACAGAAGCCGCAAGGACCAGCTTCATGCCGTTGGATAAGGTGCAGAAGGACATCTGCCGCTGTTCGCCGTCAATTTCATAGCGGATCTGCAGGTCTTTACTGCTCTCGTTCGACAGAACAGAAGCGTATTTCTCCGGAAGAATAATACCGGGGTCACTGCCGATCTCATAGTTCGGATGATAGATGATTTCGCCATTGTCACTGAGCAGCGATGCATAGCCGGTTTTTCCGATTCTGATCTGATTGATCTGATCAATCAGCGTATCCAGCTTCAGGTCCATGCCCAGCACGCCGATCAGAGAACCGGATTTATAAATCGGCACAAGGTAGGAAAAGATCCATATTTCGTTGAGGAAGTGGGCGGTGTAGGGACCGACCCAGGAAGGACGTCCGCGCCTGATCGGGGTAAAATACCAGGTCGTATGTTCGAGATCGAGCGGGTCCAGCTGCCGGGCATCAAGCGGAGGCTGTTCAAAGAATCCGGTCTTACCGGCTCTGGAGTAGAAAAAGCCGTGTTCATTTTCGCTGATTTCCGGGTTCAGACAATAATAATAGGTGATTACGCCCTGCGTCTGAGAGGCGATGCTGGAAAACACATGCTGAACATCAGCGCAGTATTCCCTGAGATAATTGTCCAGAAGCGCTTCCTGTTCCGGAGTCCGGGGAGATTCCAGCGAGCTTTTTCCGGCTGCGCCGCATTCGACAAGGATCACGCTGTCAATGGAATCGCTTGCGATAATGGCGGCGATTTCGGTGGACTGCTGGATACTCTGGAAATACCGGTTCAGTGTCTTGGCCGCATTCTGTGTCTGCAGGTTCATGTTTTCAACCGTGCGGCGGTCATACTCCCTGCGCACTGTGAAAAAACAGGTGGCAAATACCGCAAGCGTACAGGTGAGAATTGCCGCGATCGTAATCGCAGTGATTTTAAATCGAATTGATTTCATCGCAGTTCCTCTGCATCATTTTCAACCGACATCAGACGGTAAACGTTTTTTACCGATCCGCTCCAGTCTGACTGGAATCCGCGTACACGTCCGGAAGTCACATAAAAGCGCCGGCGGGAAAACAGCGGAATCCACGCGGCATCTTCCTGAACGATGATTTCTTCCAGATCCCGGTATTCTTCAATTCGCTGCTGCGAATCCGATATCTGCCGGGCAAGGCGAACCCGGCTGATAATGTCAGGCCTTGCATAGCAGAGACTGCGTTCCAGCGTATTGGTCGGTGTGCCGAAGAAGGTATAGAAGAAATTGTCGGGATCATTGAAGTCCGCACTCCATGTTGCACTGTAACAGGCGATCTTACCGCTTTTGCGCAGAGACATGAATTCGTCATCGCTGATCACGCTGATGCGGGCGTTCACGCCGACTTTTTCCCACATGGACACAACCAGGCGCAGCAGTACCATCTCCCACTGTGTGGAAGAAGAACGCACACTGATGGTAAACCGGAGACCATTGGGATATCCTGCTTCCCGAAGAAGTTCCTTCGCTGCTTCAGGATCATAGGGGATTTCCGGAAGATCCGGATTGAATCCGTAAAGACCGATCGGAATAATTCCGTTTTCTGTTCTGCCTTCTCCGCCATATACCGCTTCCAGCAGAATTTTCCGGTTCAGCGCAAGCTGAAGTGCCTTTCTTACCCGGACGTCATTCAGGGGTGCGATGGATTCGTTCAGTGCAATATAAGTGAGTGCGATCCGGTTCACGCGATGCAGACAGTTCTGGTAGATGTCTCCGTGAATGAAGTATTCGGATGCGCTTCCGACTTCATCGAGATCAAGGATATCCAGCCCGCCTTCTTCAAACAGCGTACGGATTTCTCCCGGATCACTCATGAATTTCAGATCCAGTCCGGCACAGTTGGGAGGGCCTTCCCAGCAGTCCTGATTTGCTTTCAGGAGATATCCTTCTCCCGGAGTCCATTTCCAGAGGATGAAAGGTCCCGTTCCGATCGTCCATTCGGGGTCATGGCCGAACCGGTCACCGGCCTGTACTGTTGTTTCTTCGTCCAGTATGGATGCGCCGGGCATGGAAAGACAGGCGAGAAACGCTTCAAAGGGTTCCGTCAGAGTGATTGTGAAATCATAGTTCCCTTCGGATGTGAAGCCCTTCAGCGTATCTGTTTTTCCTTCCATCAGCTCATTTGCGCCTTCGACCATTTCAAGAATGGAGGAATTGGAAGAATGCGGATGCGTCAGAAGCCGGACCATGGTGTAGCCCACATCGGAAGCGGTCAGCGGGGAGCCGTTGGTGAACTGAATTCCTTCCCGCAGATGAAACTGATAGGTTTTCCCGTCTTCGGAAACGTTCCATGACTGTGCCAGAGAAGGGACAATCACCAGTTCTCCGCGCTGATTCATCGTGCTTTCCACGAGACGGTTGAAGACGTTTTCGGCAATCGTGTAATGGATGGTCGTACATTGGAAATCCACAGTATCCGGTTCGTCTTCGATCGCAGAAAGAAACTGTGAAATATCCGGTTCCTGTTCTTCCTTTCCGCTGTCTGAAAGGTTCTGGCCCTGACCGGCCTGAAAACAGCCGGAAAGCAGATTCATAAGCAGCGTGAAAATCAGAAAAACAGAGACGGTTTTTTCTGATTTCGATCGGTTCATACTGTGCTCTCCTTTCATGGTCAGAAGTCTGAACTGAAATGCATAAGGCAGCGGCATCCGGCTATTGGATATATACCGCATATTCTGCCGGAAACGAATGTCTGAAAAAGGAATCCTGTTCGGGGGTGCGGAATTATGTGTTTGCTGGAAATAGAATACTGCCGGCAGAGGATAACAGTTCCTGCAGATGTTTTGGTAATAAGTAAATTATAACGGATTGAATGAAGCTTTGCCATGTGCAGAAACAGCCGGCAGAGAGACGGGTCTCTGCTCATCCTTCCTGCTGGGGCAGGCGGGAATCCAGCAGTACGAAAAGTTCTTCCAGCATTGGCTTCATGCCGTCAAGTTCACTCTGCTTTCTCGTTGAGATGCTGATCCGTTTTCCGCTTTCAAACATGATGGAAGCGTTCAGAACATCCGTATCCGAGTCTTCTTCTCCTTCGGGCTGCGGGCCGAAGCCGTAATAGCCGCGGTCATGATTCCCGTAATTGCGGGCTTCGTGATCGAAGCGGCTGAAGTCATACTTCCTTGTCAGATGATATCGTTCCAGCAGAGCGGATATTTCTGCACAGAGCGCATCGGTGCATTCGATTTCCGCGTTGATCAGAACCGTATTGGTTTCTGATGCAAGGCATTCCTTTGAAAGGACCCGCACATCTTCCTTCGTTCTGATCCGGTATTCTGTCTGACGATCCTGATCTTTCAGAAAGACGGAGAGCGAAATGACGGGAGAGGTTTCGGGGAGCGGGTAAAGCGAGGGCTCTCCATGCCGTGAAAACCAGTCCGCAAAGGTATCGTAGATCGCTTCTTCCCACAGGGCATCCGGTTCATTGTTTGTAAGGAAGCGGAGTGTTTCGCCGGAAACATAGTGTACTGCGATTTCACGCTCCTGATATTCCGGTGAAAGACCTGCTGTGAATTTATGCATGCCGTTCATGGCAGCGAGATCATACTGATCGATCACGTTCTGCAGTGAATCCAGCAGTTCTCTGTCTGCCGGAAGCGACAGCCCGGAATTGAGCTCAGAGGCAATCAGTGTACCGCTGCTGTCAGGGACAATCTGAAATTCAAATTCGCGGGAGTCTTCCGCCGTCCAGCGTTCATTGAGCCAGAGCGGGGCATGAAACTCTGCGATGTCTCTGGACTTGATGACATGCGGGGCGTCTGGATCGGAATGATCAATGGTTCCGCCTGAAATCGGTTCTTCCTCTACCGCAGCACGGCAGCCGGTGAGCAGGCAGAACAGAAAAGCGAAACAGAATGAACAGCGGATTCGATTCATGTTTTTCTTCCTCCTGATAAATGGATGATGCGCTGAACAGAATATGTGCTTCCTGCTCAGAGACAAAGAGATGCAAGTGCCGCAAGAATCAGAGCGATGCCGATCTTCTGAATACGGTTATAGCGTTCCTGAAAGAGAATCCGGCTTCCCAGCATGACCATGACTACCGTACCGCCGCTGCAGCAGGTATAGACAAACGCAGCAGGCAGGACAGCCAGCGCCCGCAGCTGAAACAGTGAGGTGAAGTAATTTGGTATGCCTACAGCGATGCCGGCAAGCAGTTCGTTCAGCCGGATTGCCGTGCCGGAAGAGCGATGTTCGTTTATTGAAAGCAGAAGTGTAAGCAGCGCTGCGGTCAGAAACAGAATGAACAGATATGCCTTTTCCTGCGCAGGGTCACCATAAACGGTAAAGAATTTTCCGATCGTATCTGCGAGGCCTCCGGCAAGCATGGTCAGCAGTAACAGAATCAGAGCACCATGTCTGTTCTGTGTTTTGTCTTCCGTATGATTGACAAGCGGCAGAGCGATGACTGCCAGCAGAATGCCCGGAATATGGAGCGGGTTTGGTGTTTCACGGAAAAACAGAATACTGAAGGCGATTGAAACAATAATGCCGAGCTTGGAAAATGCGGAAGTCAGCGCGGCGCCGTTTACCGGAATGCTGGTCTGAATCGACAGAAGACCAAACAGAAACAGAAATCCTCCGATTACACCGGTAATCACGGTGAACGGTGACAGTGACGTCAGGATGGAAACATCGTTCATCGTGATCAGGGACAGCAGCGTGCATGTAATGTAATTTCCCAGCAGGAGCCCGTAACGGCTTCCGTTCTCCGAAGAAAAACCTTTCATGAGCAGCGCCAGTGCACTGCTGCATAAAATCGCAGTCAGAAGATTATTCATACAGATATCTTACCTTAATAATGCAGAAGCGGAGACTCTGCTTCTGCCGGAAGCGGAATATGGCAATTGTTTTCTGTGTGCGGGAGGGAATGGTAGAATGAAACAAAATCATGGATATGCCTGCAGGTGTGTCTACGGAGAACGGTGATCATGAAAAAAATAACGATGAAACAACGGTTTCAGTACTGGTTTGACAACCAGATGGCAAAAGGAACCGGGACGCTGATCCGGATTCTGCTGCTGTGTTCGGTCGGCATCGTATTACTGCTGGTCATACTGATGACAGTGCTGACACGCAAAAACGGGTTTTTCGCGAATCTCTGGAACGGATTTGTCACCATGATTAATGCATGGATGCCGGAATATGACCCGGCTGATCCGCCCGATATTCTTTCTCTGATCTTTACTGCGCTGATTGCGGTATACGGAATACTGTTTACCAGCGTGCTCATCGGTATCGTCACAAATCTCATTGAAGAGAAAGTGATCAGTCTGCGCAGAGGGAATTCGGTAGTTCTGGAGGAGGAACATTCCGTGATTCTCGGGTTTACGCCGGGAGAATATACACTGCTTGAAGAAATCATTCTGTCGTTTGGAAAAGAGCCGGGGGTAATCGTTGTCGCAGGCGAAACAGACAAGGAAGACATGGAGGAGATGATTCGCGATAACGTGACGGTTCCGAAGCATCTGAAAGTGATCTGCCGGAGCCTGGATATCTTTGACCCGGTGGAGCTGGAACGGCTTTCGGTTAAGAAGGCAGAAGAGATCATCGTCAGCGCGATGCCGAACGAACAGGTAACCAAGGTGCTGCTTGCCCTGGCAGCACTGATCGATGAAAACGATCCGGTACGAATCAGCGCCATTCTTTATAAAGAGGAATATCGCCTGCCGGAATCTTACGCCCGGAAACACCGGATCTATACATTGCAGACGAATGATACGATCGCCAGTATGATGGCGCGTGCATGTGTGCAGCCCGGTCTTTCAAAAGTTCTGGTTGAGGTGTTTGATTTTTCGGGAGACGAATTCTATCTGGAACCGATCGCCGGTATTGACGGGATGACGTTCGCTGAGCTTTCCGCTCGGCTGGATTATGCTTCTGTGCTTGGCTATATGCGGAGCGGAAACATGTTTCTGAATCCGGATATGAATGCGGTTCTGAAAGAAGGTGACCGGATTGCGCTCTTTACGCCGGAAAAGGATTCCTGGAAGATGCGTGAGGTACAGGATACCTCCTTACCGGAAGCGCTGAGGGAAAAGGCAAATCTTGCGAGAAATAAGACAAAGGTGTGCATCGTCGGCTATAACCGGACACTGAAAATGATTCTGCGTCAGCTGCCTTATTCGGTAAATGAAGTCATGCTGGTGAATCCGATGGAAGAGGAGGAGCTGATTGAAGAACTGCGGGAGGAATTCAGGTATCTTACGATCAGGGTCTCCCGCTTCCGTCAGTTCAATGAGGCGGCGATACTGAAAATGGCGGAAGAATATCATCACTTTGTTCTTCTGAGCCGGCATTCCGAAGATGAAGACAACGATGATATGCTTACAAGTTTCCTTCTGCTCAGGATGCGGGATGTCAGAGAACGCTATCAGCTGGAGTTCAACATTACTGCAGAGATGCGTACCGGCTTCAATCAGAATCTGATTGCGGATGATGATCATACCGACTTCATTGTGGCTTCGAATATGGCTTCGCGGTTTCTTGCCCAGCTTTCTCAGAATAATGAACTGCTTCCGCTGTTCCGGGAGATTCTTTCCAATCAGGGGAATGAAATCCATCTGATCCGGGCAGAAGCGTTTCATCTGAACGGCAGCTACAGTATTGCGCAGCTGAGACATCTCGCCCTCATCAACGGATTTGTGTTCATGGGCTATATCGATCAGAACGAACAGTATCAGTTCAATCCTCCGCTGACCGCAGCAGCAGATCTGAAGGGAACCGATCGTCTGATTCTGATCGGAAGCTGCTGATCCATATCTGCAGAACTATTTATCCGGTACAGGTTTCATTGAAAGGAGAGAGGTAAGATGAAGAAACTGGGATTTGGTACAATGCGGCTTCCGCTGCACAACCCGGATGATCCGAAAACAATCGATTCTGCACAGTTTGCGAAAATGGCAGATCGGTTTCTGGAACAGGGGTTTATGTATTTTGACACCGCATATCCCTATCACGAAGAGCGTTCTGAAGCGGCAGTGCGTCAGGCACTTGTAGAACGATATCCGAGAGATCGCTTTCTGCTCGCAGATAAGATGCCGATTCTGCGGGTGAAAGCACCGGAAGATTATGCGATGTTCTTTCAGGAACAGCTGAATCGCTGCGGGGTGGATTACTTCGACAATTATCTGCTGCATAATATGGGCCGTGACCGCTATGAGAACACAAAACGCTTCGGGGGATTTGAATTTATCGAGCAGCTGAAACGGGATGGAAAAGTGCGCCGTACCGGCTTCTCGTTTCACGATGACGCCGAAACGCTGGATCAGATTCTGACAGAACATCCGGAAGTGGATTTTGTGCAGCTGCAGATCAATTATCTCGACTGGAAGAGCGCCGTGGCACAATCTGAAAAGTGCTATGAGACTGCAGTAAAACATGGAAAGAAGGTTATTGTCATGGAGCCGGTAAAAGGCGGAACCCTTGCCCGTCTTCCGGAAGAAGCGATGGCACTGTTCCGCGATTTCTACGGAGAGAACGGTCCGTCTCCGGCATCTCTGGCGATTCGCTTTGCGGCTTCCCTTCCGGAGGTGGAAACTGTACTGAGCGGCATGAGCAGTCTGGAACAGCTGAATGACAATACCTCTTTCATGCAGGAATTCCAGCCGCTCTCAGAAGCGGAGCAGAAGCTGGTACAGCAGATTACAGAAGTACTGAATAAAACGATCCGGGTACCGTGCACCAGCTGCAGATACTGTACGGAAGAATGTCCGATCGGTGTGAATATTCCGGATTATTTCGGACTTCTGAATCTTTATGCGGTAACAGGAAAGAAAACAAATATGTATTACCAGAGATTTTCAATGAATCATGCGAAGGCTTCTGAATGTCTGAAATGCGGAATGTGCGAACGGATCTGTCCCCAGCACATTGCGATCCGAAGTTTTCTGGAAGAATTCGCAGAACTGTATGAAACAGACTGAAACACTGTGTGCAATGAAAAACAGAGCGGGTGAGGGTACCTGCTCTGTTTTTCGAAGAACACAGAAGAATCAGGCTTCTGTGAAGAGGGGAGTGGAATAATACCGGTCACCGCTGTCCGGAAGAAGCGCTACAATAACCTTCCCTTTATTCTCCGGACGTTTAGCCAGTGTAATTGCGCCGAAGAGGGCAGCGCCGGAAGAGATTCCGACGGAAATGCCTTCTTTTCTGGCAAGCAGTCTTGCGGTTTCAAAGGCATCCTGACTGGACGCACGGAAGACTTCATCATAGATCTTTGTGTTCAGAACATCTGGTACAAACCCGGCTCCGATTCCCTGAATCTTATGTGCACCGCTTCTGCCTTCAGAAAGGACAGGCGAGTCTTCCGGTTCAAGTGCGACAACTCTGACTGCCGGATTCTGTTCTTTCAGGTATTCTCCGGTTCCGGTTACAGTACCGCCGGTTCCGACACCGGCAATGAAGATGTCCACTTTGCCGTCTGTATCCCTCCAGATTTCCGGGCCTGTCGTAGCTCTGTGGATCGCCGGGTTAGCCGGATTTGTAAACTGGCCTGGAATGAAGCTGTTCGGAATCTCTTCTGCAAGTTCTTCCGCTTTTGCGATTGCGCCTTTCATTCCCTTTGCGCCTTCGGTAAGGTAGAGCTCGGCGCCGAATGCTTTCAGAATATTTCTGCGTTCCACGCTCATGGTTTCGGGCATGGTAAGAATAATACGATAGCCTTTTGCGGCAGCGATTGCCGCAAGGCCGATGCCGGTATTTCCGGATGTAGGCTCAATTATCACCGAGCCTTCTTTCAGAAGCCCTTTTGCCTCGGCATCTTCGATCATTGCCTTTGCGATCCGGTCTTTCACACTTCCGTTTGGATTAAGATATTCGAGTTTGACAAGAATGGTTGCCTCAAGTCCCAGTTCCTTTTCGATGTTTGTGACTTCTACTAATGGTGTGTTGCCGATCAGTCCGAGTGATCCTCTGAAAATGTTTGTCATGTTATGTTTTGCCCTTTCATTTATGAATTGTGCGATTGAATCGCGTCGAAGCCGTTCTGAAGGTCCTGAAGAATATCATCGATGTGTTCGGTTCCGATGGAGAGCCGAATGGTATTCGGCCTGATGCCCTGATCCAGCAGTTCCGTTTCGGAAAGCTGAGAATGTGTTGTGGATGCAGGGTGAATTACCAGGCTCTTTACATCTGCGACATTTGCCAGCAGAGAGAAGATCTTGAGATGATCTATGAATTTCCAGGCTTCCTCCTGGCCGCCTCTGATCTCAAATGTGAAGATTGAACCGCCGCCGTTCGGGAAGTATCTGTTATATAACGCATGATCCGGATGATCCGGGAGAGATGGATGGTTTACCTTTTCGACCAGCGGATGAGCTGCGAGCCATTCGACCACTTTTCTGGTGTTTTCCGCATGCCGTTCCAGACGCAGAGAGAGTGTTTCGGTTCCCTGCAGAAGAAGAAATGCGTTAAACGGAGAGATTGCGGCACCGGTATCGCGGAGCAGAATTGCCCGGATATAGGTCACAAAGGCTGCCGGACCTGCCGCATCATAGAAGGAGATATTATGGTAGCTCGGGTTCGCAGCGGCGATGTTTGGGTATTTCCCGCTCTTACTCCAGTCGAATGTGCCGCCCTCTACAATAATTCCGCCAAGCGTAGTTCCGTGTCCGCCGATGAATTTGGTCGCAGAATGAACGACGATATCGGCGCCGTGTTCGATCGGCCGGATCAGGTATGGCGTTCCGAAGGTGTTGTCCGTAACGACCGGAATGCCATGACGGTGGGCAATCTCAGCGATCGCATCAATATCCGGAATGTCGCTGTTCGGATTGCCGAGGGTTTCCAGAAAGACTGCTCTGGTATTCTCTCTGATTGCCTGTTCTGTTTCCTTCAGATCGTGCACATCGACAAATGTGGTTTCGATTCCGTATTGCGGCAATGTATGGGCGAGCAGATTGTAGGTGCCGCCATAAATTGTTTTCTGTGCGACGATATGTCCGCCGCCCGACGCAAGTGCTTCGATGGTATAGGCAATCGCAGTAGCCCCGGAGGCAACTGCCAGTGCAGCGGTTCCGCCTTCAAGAGCAGCGATCCGTTTTTCCAGTACTTCTTGGGTGGAATTGGTCAGTCTTCCGTAGATATTTCCGGCATCCGCCAGACCGAACCGGTCAGCTGCGTGTCTGCTGTTGTGAAAGACATATGAAGTGGTCTGATAAATAGGCACTGCCCGTGCATCCGTTGCAGGGTCTGCCTGTTCCTGTCCGACATGAAGCTGCAGTGTTTCAAATTTATATCCTGTCATGATCTTTTTCTCCTGAAATCTGATGATTCTGTCTGCCTGCCGGTTTTCGTGCAGTAAAAAACCGGGAAATCTGATTTGCACAAACCTCCCGGGCTGATGGCATCTGATCCGCGCGGCGCGGTTAACATCGTTTCAGATCAGGACGTGCAGAAGCCATTCTGAACGCCCCGGCCATACTGGAAGCCCGGGAGCTAAGCATTCGGCGACAGCACATCTGGTGATTCAGGTTCGAACTGCGTAACATGATCTGCGGCTCCTTTCTCTGTATGAACAGAATATAAACCCATTTGCCTATGTAGTCAATAGGTAATATGAGCGGATTCTTTGTTCTCATAGGTTATAATGAAAAAAAGAAAGGGGAAGCGATGATCTCAACAAAGGCGCGATATGCGATTCGGGTTATGATTGATCTTGCCGAGCAGGATCAGAACAGGTATGTCCCTCTGAAAGAGATTGCGGAACGGGAGGGTATTTCAAAAAAATATCTTGAAATAATCGTGAAGCAGCTGGTTACCGGCGGAATGGTAACCGGAGTCAGCGGAAAAGGCGGCGGTTATCGGCTGAGCCGCAGACCGGAAGCGTATACGATCGGAGAAATCATAGAACTAACGGAAGGAACGCTTGCGGCAGTCGCCTGTCTGGAAAAAGGAGCTCCGCCATGTCCGCGGGCAGCGGAATGCCGGACACTTGCAATGTGGAAAGAATATGATCAGCTTACAAGAGATTATTTCTTTCATAAATCACTCAGCGATCTGATACGGAAACCGGAAACACAGGAACGGTGACTGTTTCAGATCACTATACGGGAACCGAGAGACAGCAGGAGAACAGAATGGGACAGGCAGTGGAGTTTATGAAACAGAAACAGGCATATGTCAGTGATCACAAAGACATGCCGTCAGATCTTCAGAAAAAGGCAAAAACGCTTTGCCGGAACTATAATCTCACAGGCCCGGAAGAGGAAGCGCGAAGGGCTGAGATTCTGAAGGAGCTGTTAGGGGATTATCATCCGATGACTTTTATCGAGCCGCCGTTTCACTGTGATTACGGATTTAACATTCATACTTGCGGACTGACCGTCATCAACTACAACTGTGTGATTCTGGACACATCTCCGGTTGAGATCGGCGAAAATGTGTTTATTGCGCCTGGTACGGTAATCGCGTGTTCCGGGCATGCCATTGATGCCGCACAGCGGGCACAGGGAATCGGAACCTCTGGTCCAATTACGATTGGCAGAGATGTCTGGATCGGAGCGAACTGTACGATCTGTGCCAATGTAACGATCGGAAACGGAAGCGTGATCGGAGCCGGAAGTGTCGTGACAAATGATATCCCGCCGGGCGTAGTTGCGGCAGGAGTGCCGTGCAGGGTGCTTAGAACGATTACAGAAGCTGATCGGGTTACGCTTACGGAATTCTGAAACGGAAGCAGACGTATTGTGAGATAAGAACGGATTGCGGAAGGAAGAAAAGCTCCGAACCCTGCCGCACGCATTTTTGGCGGGGAGAAATACAGAAGAACAGGCTCAGGGCCTGTTTTTATCGCTGATACACCGGACCGGCTGAAGCAGGGCTGTTTTATTCTTTGGCTTCAACCATGTATAATGCTTCATGTTGAAGAAAATAACGCTGTTTGCCGGATCAGCTCATGGGAGGGATGTTTCGGAGCGGATGAGGTGTATGGAAGGGTTAAGGATGTTATGCTCAGTGATCTGATTAGAATGATTGATGATTTTGCGTGGGGGCCTTGGATGCTGATACTGCTGGTAGGGACCGGTTTGTATCTGAGTGTGCGCACCGGTTTTCCGCAGTTTACGAAGATTCCGTACTGGTGGAAAAACACAGCCGGAAAGCTGTTTGGCCACCATGAAGCAGGTGAGGGAGAAATTACGCCGTTTCAGGCACTGACAACTGCGCTTGCGGCAACTGTCGGTACCGGGAATATCGCCGGGGTTACAGGTGCGATTTTTATCGGCGGCCCGGGAGCTGTGTTTTGGATGTGGCTTGCCGGATTGCTTGGAATGATGACCAAGTACTCGGAAGTTCTGCTTGCGGTAAGATACCGGGAACGGAACAGAAAAGGAGAATGGGTCGGCGGCCCGATGTATTACATAAAAAACGGACTCGGACAGAAGTGGGCGTGGCTTGGCGGCATCTTCGCAGCACTTGCGATGCTTGCGGCGTTCGGGATCGGAAATGCCACACAGATTCAGTCAATCGCTGACGCGATCAATAACGCAGTTGATACGTTCAGTTCCGGAACTCCGGCGGTTGTTCTGTTATTCGGAGAGTCGGTAAGAATCAGTACGCTTGTGATCGGAGCGATTGTTGCGGTTTTTGTCGGACTGGTTCTGCTTGGCGGAGTTAAGAGAATCGGTCAGGTTACGGAAAAACTCGTTCCGTTCATGGCGGCTGTCTATATTCTGGCCGAGCTGCTTGTGATCATTGTTAACGGAAAACATGTTCTTCCGGTACTCGGCATGATATTCAAAGGTGCATTTCAGCCTTCAGCCGCAATCGGAGGAGCGTTTGGCATTACCGTAATGACCAGTATAAAAAAAGGTGTTGGAAGGGGATGCTTCTCTAACGAAGCCGGTCTTGGTTCGGCACCGATCGCTCATGCGGCAACATCAGAAACAGACCCGGTAAAGCAGGGGCTGTATGGAATCTTTGAGGTTTTCATGGACACCATTGTAATCTGTACACTGACGAGCTTTACGGTTCTGACATCCTATCTTGCAGGCGGTATTACGATTACCTGGGGCAGCGGCGGAAACGGATCAGATGTTGCGGCGGCAATCAGCAGCGTGCTTGGCAGGGAAATCGGCGCGGTCATTATTGCGGTATGTCTGAGTCTGTTTGCATTATCGACGATTCTCAGCTGGGGTCTGTATGGAACGAGATGCTGTGAATATCTGTTCGGTCATAAGTCTGTAAGAATCTATCAGATCATCTTTGTCTGTTTTATCATGTGCGGTGCATCCATGAGTCTTGCGGATGCATGGAACCTCGCAGATGCATTGAATGGCTTTATGGCGATTCCGAACCTGATTGCGCTTCTTGCGCTTTCCGGGACGACAATAGAGATGACAATGGATCATATGAAACACAGGTAAGCAGAAAAGAAAGAACATCGGGTACGAAATGCCCGATGTTTTATGTGTCCAAACCGAATATGAAATCGTGACAGCTCGCT
>JAFYGX010000128.1 GCA_017543025.1 Solobacterium sp. | reverse complement strand
ACAACATGCGGGTGCCGGCAGTGACACGTCTGAAAGGAGTGTCCATTACCGGAGCCGCAGACTGAACCCTTTGAAAGAGAACCGGATTGTATGAAACTATGATCCGGTTTTTTATACACAGATAAATCGAAAAATCGTATAATGAGTGTGGTTCCCAAATATAATGCTCATTTCTTCAGAAATATTTCAGATATGCCGGGGGATTTGCCTGTTTGAACTGTAAAAGAATAACGGAGGCGTTCAAATGGGGAAAAAGGATGAAATCTGTTTTGAATTCTGGAGAAATCGTCCGGAATGTTATGCGGAGCTGTTCAATCGTCTGGTATTCGGCCGTGATCTGATTAACTGGCGGGAATTGAAAGAACGGAATGTGAAACAGGGATTTCCGGAAGGAAAACGGGAATACTGGAGAGATAATCTTCGGGAAAGTGTGCTGTGGATGCAGGATGGCAGGCGAATATATGCATTTACCGGAATCGAAGACAGTACATACGTGGATTACGGAGCGCCGGTAAAGGGGATGCTGTATGATGCGCTGACGCTGCGGGAACAGTTCATCCGAAATGCGGCGCTTCGGGGAGATGAGCTTCTGTCCTCCTTTCGGAAGGGAGGAATCCTGAAGCCGGTGATCACCGTGTTTCTTGACTGGACCGGCAGAAAGTTGGACGGACCGCTGCGTCTGTTTGACATGTTTGATCCATGGGAACTTCTTGCGCCGTTTCTGAATGATTATCAGGTACATGTGATTTCACCGGCAAAACTGGAAGAAACCCGGATTCTGAAACTGGATACGGAATTGCGGGAGATTATAGCGTTTCAGAAGTACAGAAACGTCATGGATCAGCTGAAAAGAATAATTCGTTCGGACCGGTATCGGTTTGATTCGCTGACAGAATTGTCGGCGGAACTGATCACAACAGTCACGAACACGAAAGTGAATCTTGCAAATCTTAAGAGAGAAGGAGAATCGACAGTAAATATGTGTCTTGCGATTGATCAGATGTGTGAAGAGGCGCGCCGGGAAGGAAGACTGGAAGTGCTGGAAGAAGTCAGAAAGGCAAACGCCGGAAGAAAAGAAGCGGAAGCCAGGCGGAAAGAAGCAGAAACCAGGCGGAAAGAAGCGGAAGCCAGACAGAAAGAAGCAGAAGCTGAATCCCGGGAACTCCGGAGGAAATGCAGCGAGCTCAGGGCACAGCTGGAAATGCTGAAGGAAACCGGGATAACCATGTGAATATACTGCAGGTGTATTGGAAGGCACCTGCTTTTTTGCGAAAATGGCAGACAGAAAAAGACAAACGCTATACGTAGCCCGTTCTTTTTGATACATTAACAGGTGCGCATTATGAGTGAGATGAAGAAAAAACAGCGGTTTGAGACAAAAGGCCGCATGCTGGGATACTTTCTGAAAGGAAGCCTGAAGTGGTTTGTGCTTTCGGTTCTTTTTACGATTGCGGTAACCCTGATGGACATGATCAATCCGAAGATCATTTCCTTTACCGTGGACTCCGTCATCGGAGACAAACCGGCGGAACTGCCTGCGCCTGTGCTGAACCTGATTGAACGGATCGGCGGCACCGGGTATCTGCGGGAACATCTCGGCATCCTTGCCGGCACGGTGGTGGTTCTGGCGCTGATCCGGGCAGTCTTCCGGTATCTCTGGCGGGTATTCAATGCACGCGGTGCGGAATCCTTTGTCGAGACGACCCGGAACTCCGCATTTGAACATCTGCTTGCGCTGCCTGCCACATGGCACAGCGAGCATCATACCGGTGATATTATCCAGCGCTGCACCTCGGATATTGAAACGATCAAGGTATTCCTGTCCGAGCAGCTTGCCAGCCTGTTCCGGATCATTCCGACCCTGATCCTTGCGTTTACCTTCATGTACCGGATCCATCCGGGACTGATGGCGTATGCGCTGATCTTTGTGCCGCTGATTGTCGGATACAGCCTCTTCTT
>JAFYGX010000127.1 GCA_017543025.1 Solobacterium sp. | reverse complement strand
TTGAAGGCGGCAATCTCTGCCGGGGTCAGACCTTTATAGATGAGATCAATGAAGAAATAGACGACAAAGAATACAGCCGCCAGAAGCACATCCAGGGCCAGATACATCTTTGTGACGGTTCCCACGAGCCGGTTTGTGCTTTCTTCATCATGTTCTGCCCGGTACTTTGCCGCAAAACGCGAGACTGCAGCGCTGAGACCGAAGTCCAGCAGGAAGAAATTCACAAAGGAAAATGCAAGGGTATAAAGTGCATAGTCTGACTGTCCGAGCTTTCTGGCCATCCAGGGCAGATATATAAGCGCAGTAGCGGTATTGATAAAGATTGCGAGATAGGAGATAAGCGCACCGTACTTCAGCTGTTTCTTTTCATCATTCATAATGAACATCATATAATGAGCGCCGCATTTTTCCAATTCAGAAAGATGCGCATTCTCTGACAGCACCGGGAAGAACAGAGTCATGTATAATGGCATATATGAATCAAAATGCACAGCAGATTGCGAAACGTGACGGTTCCGTTGATCTTCTGCGGGTGATCGGACTGGCTCTTGTGATTGCCGCACATTGCGGATTTCCGCAATGGTTCAATGAACTGCGGGAGTTTGATGTTGTACTGCTCATGTTCTTATCGGGCATGTCATTTCTTCTGAGTGCTTCCTCGTCCGGTTCCTGGATCGCCTACGCAAAGAAGCGTTTTTTCCGGCTGGTTGTTCCGGTCTGGATCTTTCTGACGCTGTTTTTTCTGTTTTTCCGTCTGGCTGGCCGCTCGTTTTCCCTGAGTGTCATTGCGCAGTCCTATCTGTTTCTTTCCGGCGGTATTCTGTTTGTCTGGATCTACCGGATCTATTTTTCCGTTGCACTGGTCAATCCGTTTCTGAAACAGATCCGGGAACGGATCAGCTTCAGATGGCTGATGATTGGAATTGCCGTTGTCCTTCTGCTGAATGATCTCTTGTCGGAGCTGTTTCTGGCACGGCTTGGCACAATCGGAAAAGTGCTGGAGCTTGCGGTTACCTATACGGTTGCCTATGCGGCGGTTTCGCTTGCGGGAATGGAGTTTCATAAGGCAGAGCGGAAACAGCGTCTGGTCATGACCGGATTGTTCGGGGCATGCTTTGTGCTGAGCGGAATCTTCTTCCGCTTTCCGTCATTTTATGCGTTCAAGTATCCGCCCCGTCTGTATTATGTTTCGTATGGTCTTCTCTGGAGCTGCTTGCTGTATCTGCTTCTTTCACAGGTGCCGGATGCCGGGCGGAACCTGATGTGCGGGAAAGGGATTCAATGGCTTTCCGCGCAGACAATGAATATCTATATGTGGCATATATTTATTTTCTATGTGCTGGACACGTTTGTGCCGTCTCTTCTGGAAGGGCATCCGTGGCTGGATTTTGGATTGCTGTATTTCGGCAGTCTTCTGTTTGCCTTTCTGCAGAGCAGAGTGCAAAGACTTGCAGGAAAGCGGAATGCATAGGAGGCATCCTGTGCTCTTCGCGTTTTTTGCGTCTGTGAAAATGAATTTCTGATAATCTGTTTGAGAGAGGTGATGGCAATGGATAAGAGATGGTTTGGTTTTATCGGCATCATGGCTGTGGTGCTGCTGCTGTGTTCCGCAATCCGCACGGTTCCTGCCCCGGCTGTTTCACAGACGGCAGAACCGGCAGTACAGGCGTCTGTACAGCCGACAGCGGTACCGGAGGAAACAGTCCGTACCGATACGGTGACACTGCAGACAGAATCCGCAAAGGCGTTCTATGAAATGATGGAAGCGGATCCGCAGCTGAAGGCGATGATGGAAAAATCAATCGCAAAAGCGCATGAAATTATTTCCGATCCCGAAGTCAATCCGGTAAACAGTGTGGAAGAGTTTTATCCGTTTCTGGACTGGGCAGTTACCTGCATGCCATGGGCAGTGCTGAAAGATGAACCGTACCCGACGATGTATGACCGGATTGATGAAAGCATCGATTATATCTGGTTCCTGCTGGATCAGCCGCTGGATGAGCTGAAACAGTATGACTACTACTATCCGTCGCTGCAGTACCATGAGCCAATTGCCTCGTGGTGCCGGGATTATTCGAATGAATGGGGTGCGTTCCTTTCCACGGAAAAAAGCTGGAATGACGAATATTATGAACGGGTAAAAAATGATCCGAGCATGAAAATGGATCAGGGATGGTATGCCGAAACAAATGTCTGGAAGACTTTTAACGAGTGGTTTTCCCGGTATCTGATTGATCCGTCTGTCCGCCCGATTGCCGAAAATGCGGTTGTTTCGCCGGCGGATGCCCGGGCGCAGGGATTATGGAACATTGATGAATCCGGAAATCTGATTGAAAAGAATCCGCTGCAGATCAAATCACGGCATTTCACATCGATCGCACAGCTGCTTGGCCCGGATACCGCATATGCGGATGCGTTTAACGGAGGGTATTTTACCCATACCTTTCTGGATGTAAACGATTATCACCGTTACCATTTCCCGGTCAGCTGCGAAATAAAGGAAGTGTTCAAGATCAAAGGTACAAACGGAGCCGGCGGAATCACGGTGTGGGATCCGGAGAAATACCGGTATGTCCTGCTTGATCAGGATCCGGGATGGCAGATGATCGAAACGCGTGACTGCGTGATTCTTGATACAGAGGAATACGGCATTGTTGCTGTGCTGCCGATCGGCATGTCGCAGATCTGTTCCTGTAATTTTGAAGATACGGTCAAAGTCGGCGCAAAGGTGAAAAAGGGAGATCCGATGGGATACTTCCTGTTTGGCGGCAGTGATATCGTGATGCTGTTTCAGAAGGGAACAGAGGCAGAATTCCTCCCGCCGGAAGAGGGCAGCGGCTATGCGCATATCCTGATGGGCGAGCCGTATATGAACCTGAAGAAGATCGGCTGAAAACAGTAAGAGCTTTGCCTGGTGTAAAGCTCTTTTTCTGTGCCGGCAGCCGATTTCTGCTATTTACAGGAATGATTGCGCATGGGCTCCTCAGAGAAATGGCGCTTTGTGGTAGAATGAATGCTGTATGAAACTGAAACGAACGGAACGAACGCAGAGAACCGTAAGGTTTCTGCTTAATTCTCTGACAGTCGCACTGCTTACGCTGTACTTTGTGCATATCTGGCAGACCTATTATATGTGCCATGTCACGTATTTCTTCTGGGGGCATGTGGTATATATCGTGCTGTATGCGGCGACGTTCGCAGTTTTTTCCCATGTTTACGGCGGCTTTGATATCGGAACGTCACCTACTTCGGATATTATCTTTTCTCAGGGAATTGCAGTGTTCTTTGCCCATTTTCTGATTTATTTCATCATGTGGGTGGTCACCAAGGGGGCAGTGAAGCTGAGCAATCAGATCGGCTATTTTCTGGTTTCCATCGGCATTGAAACGGTTCTGAATTATCTGTTCAACCGGATCTATTACAATATATTTCCGCCGAAGAAGACCCTGATGATCTATGTGCGCGAAGATGAATCCATCTATGAGCGGATCCTGAAATACCAGTCAGACAGCTATGATATTCAGAAGACCGTATCACTGAAAGAGATGGAAGGCCATTATGATGAACTGCTCGATTATGAATGCATCGTTGCGGTGGGACTCTACCCGGAACAGAAGAATACGCTGGCCAAGATCTGCTATGAGAAGAAGAAAAGCCTGTATATCGTTCCCGGCATCTATGATGTGATCATGAATTCCGGACGGAGCGTGTATCTTGTCGATACACCGGTATTCAAGGTCAACAACTTCGGCCCGAGCCAGCTCGAGAAGATCGTGAAGCGTATCTTTGACATCATCTTTTCACTCGTCTTTCTGGTACTCACCAGCCCGATTATTCTAATCACAGCGATCGCAATCAGGCTGCAGGACGGCGGACCGGTCTTTTACCGCCAGACACGCGTGACCCAGTACGGCAGAGAGTTTCAGATCATCAAATTCCGTTCCATGCGCGTAGATGCAGAGAAAGACGGACATGCAAGACTTGCCTCCGAACACGATTCCCGGATCACAAAGGTCGGTGCGTTTATCCGCAGCTGCCGGATCGATGAGCTTCCCCAGCTGATCAATATTCTCATCGGAGATATGTCGGTCGTCGGCCCGCGTCCGGAGCGTCCGGAACTGGTACAGGAAATCAAAAAGGAAGTGCCGGAGTTCGACTACCGGCTCGGAGTGAAAGCCGGGCTGACCGGTTATGCGCAGGTATACGGGAAATACAATACCCGGCTGAAAGACAAACTGCTGTTTGATCTGATTTATATTGAGCAGTATTCGCTGATCCTTGATGTGCGGATCATGTTTATGACCTTCAAGATCCTGTTTATGAAGGAAAGCACGGAAGGCGTAGCGGAAGAGAAAGGAACTGTATGAGCAGAGAGATATTTGTGACCCGGTCATCCATGCCGGAATTTGAAGAATATACCGAAGAGATCCGCAGTGTATTTGAAAGCAGATGGCTTTCCAATATGGGAGCGAAGCACATGGAGCTGATCAGGCGCCTGAAGGAGTTTCTGCAGGTGGAAAGGCTCGATCTGTTTACCAACGGGCATATGGCGCTGGAACTGTCGCTTGCGGCACTCGGGCTGAAGGGAGAGGTGATCACCACTCCGTTTACCTTTATTTCAACAGTTCATGCGATCTCCCGAAACGGTTTGAAACCGGTATTCTGCGATATTGATCCGGAGACCTATACGATGGATGTGAAGCAGATTGAGTCGCTGATCACAGAAAACACCTGTGCGATCATGCCGGTTCACGTATACGGCAATATCTGCGACGTGGAGGCAATTGAAACGATTGCAAAGAAACATCACCTGAAAGTGATCTACGATGCCGCGCATGCCTTTGGCGTAACCTATAAGGGAACCGGTATCGGCAATTTCGGAGATATTTCCTGTTTTTCCTTTCATGCGACAAAGGTGTTTCATACGATCGAAGGCGGCGCTGCCGTATGTCATGACGATGCGGTTGCGCAGCGGTTATGGGAAATGAAGGACTTCGGTATTCATGATGAGGAAACGATTGATCTGATCGGCCCGAACGCCAAGATGAATGAATTCTGTGCGGCGATGGGGTTATGCAACCTGAGGCATGTGGAGGGAGAAATTGCGAAGCGGGGAAGAGCCGCAGCCCGTTACCGGAAGAACCTTTCGGATGTAAAGGGTCTGACGCTTAACAGGATTCAGCCGGAAGTGAAGCCGAATTACGCATATTTTCCGGTCCGGATTGAAGCAGAGGAATTCGGCGCCAGCCGGGATGAGGTCGTTTCAAAGCTGAAGGAACAGGGAATCTATGCCCGGAAATATTTCTATCCGGCTGTAAATGCCTGCGGCTGTTACAGGGATACCTGCAATCCGGATGATACGCCGGTTGCGAAACGGTACAGTGAGCAGGTGATTACGCTGCCGATGTATGCAGACCTTGCGGAAGCGGATGTTGACCGGGTCTGTGAAGCACTGCTGGAGAGCCGCAGATGACGGGCAGCTTCAGCGGGAGAATGGTATGTATGTTCTTCTGATCTATTTCCTGCTTGCGGCTGCGGTTGCGTATGATCTGATCATGGAACGTCCGCAGCGGGGAATCCGGCAATGGGTAATATACGGACTGGTCGTTCTGTTCTTCGCAGTCCGGTTTTCACTTGGAATGGATACCGGGGCGTATTCCTGGCTGTTCTATTCCGTAACGAATCCGTTTGCGGATGCGGCGGTTTCGCATATGATGCGCAATTTCGGCTATACCCTGCTCAATTTTGCGGTGAAGTGCATTGCCGGAGAATTCCGCTGGTTTGTGCTGTTTTCCAATGTTCTGATACTGGGATTATGTACCGCTGTAATCGCGAAAAAAAGCGTCAGCCCGCTGTTCAGCCTGACGCTGCTGATCGGCGGCGGAATGCTGGAAGTCTATTTCGGCAGCGGAATGCGGCAGGGAATTGCGATGGCACTTGTGCTCTTTGCCTATTATCAGTTTCTTCCGCAGAAGAAAATCATCTGGTATGAGCTGTTCTGCCTGCTGGCGTTCGGGTTTCAGGAGATTGCAGTCATTGCGATGCCGGTGCCCCTGCTGTTTCTGCTGATCCGGCGGTTTAAAGCCCATCCTTATCTGTTTACGCTGGGCGGAACGGTGATTGCCTGGCTGATCTGTGCGCTGGTATATGAGTTTGCGGTAAATCTCGAGTGGTTTGTCGTGAGCCGGGTTGGCTTTGAACCGGTATGGACGCATATTATCGCCTATCTTTATGAGCGGCAGTTTTCCATTGCCGGAATCGGGATGGAAACTGTGTTTCTGATCGGAACACTGCTGCTGTACCGGCTGAGCGGCAGTGAAACAAAAGAGGACTTCCGGCAGTTTGAGACCCTGACGATGGTTTTCAGCGTGCTGATCTATTATTGTGCGGCGTGTTATCCGCTGATGTCGCGCGGCAGCGATCTGCTTCAGATCATCAGTCTGATCTTCCTGCCGGCCATCCTGCTGGAGATACCGGCAAAATCACACCGGCTGCTGGCGTTCTCAGCGATTGTCGTGCTGAATGCGTTTCTGCTGTATGTGGACCTTTCGGAAAAGTGCAGAGTGCTTTCCGCAAAGGAAAACCGGACGTTTGAAATTGCCCGGTTTCCCTATATCACCGTATTTGAAAAAGATCGGATCGAAGCGATCTATGATCCGGCAGATCTGCCGGACTGACCCCATTGTCTGCGGAACGCGGAAGGTGAAATGCCCTCCGCGTTTTTAAACCGGCGGGAGAAATATGCCTGATCCGAAAATCCGCACTCGGCAGAAATCGTCTGAAGCGTTTCGTCCGTAAACCGAAGCAGCTGCTTTGCCCGGTTGATGCGAAGCTCGAGCAGATAATCCAGAATCGTGGTGCCGTAATGCATGCGGAAGATCCGGGTCAGATAGTACTTGTTGATGTAAAAACGGGAAGAAAGCGCGTCAAGCGTGATCGGTTCCGTACAGTGCTCCTGCAGATAATCCCGGATCGGCACAAGCCGGCTGAGCGTACCGGATTCGGCTGAATCGGGTTCTTTCCAGCAGTCTTTCATGATCATCGTAAGCAGTGCAGAGAGTGTTTCATGCAGTTCCATGTCTCTTACATAGCTGTCGGAGCGGCTGACTTCCAGCAGATGGGCAAAGCGGGCGTCATATGCGGCCGGCTCCTTCACGTGCAGAAACGGAGATCCGCTTCGTTCCCGGAATTTGCGGTATATGGCATTCATTGCCGAACCGGAAAAATGGACCCAGCGAAGCGTCCAGAGATCCGAAGAGCTCTGATGGGAATAGGGTGTGCGGCAGTCAAGAAAGATCGCATCTCCCGCATGAAGCTCATAATCAGTCTGTTCACAGGTCACCGTTCCGCTGCCGCTTTCAACCAGAAGAAAAAGGCAGGAATCGAGATAGTCCCTTCGGCTGGTATGTACTTTTTCGGCAGTCAGCCGGCCGGTTTCCTGCAGATAGAACAGGTTTTCCTTGGCGAAGCTGCTCGGGGTATAGAGCACGCGGGAAGCAGATACGGTTTCACCCTGAAATAATGGAGACTGTGACATGTCAATATCATACAAATTCAAGTCATTTCTGTCTATGTTACTGCGTTAAGTCTTCTGTTATTTTCATATCTGTAAAAATCACGATTGTGAAAGGAAGAAGACTATGACAAAAAAAGCACTGATTACCGGAGTGACCGGCCAGGACGGCTCCTATCTCTCTGAATTTCTGCTGGAAAAAGGATATGAAGTACACGGCATCATCCGCCGTTCCAGTGTGGATTTCCGGCAGCGGATCGCTCATCTGGAAGGGCTTCCGAACTTCCATCTTCATTACGGAGATCTTTCGGATTCCAGCAGTCTCGTAAATATTGTATGCACCGTCCGCCCGGATGAAATCTACAACCTTGCGGCCCAGAGCCATGTACAGGTCAGCTTCGATTCGCCGGAATATACCGCGGATGCGGATGCGGTCGGCGTGCTGCGGATTCTGGAAGCGGTGCGGATCAGCGGTCTTAAGGATACCTGCCGCATTTATCAGGCGTCTACCTCGGAGCTCTATGGCAAAGTGGAAGAAGTTCCGCAGGATGAAAACACACCGTTTCATCCGTATTCGCCATATGCGGTTGCCAAGCAGTACGGCTTCTGGATTGTGAAGGAATACCGGGATGCTTATCA
>JAFYGX010000126.1 GCA_017543025.1 Solobacterium sp. | reverse complement strand
TTGAACATGATGTGTACATGGTCCGCATCATGATTCCACTCCAATAGAGAAATATTGTAAGACGGAGCGATCTTTTCGAATATGCTTTTTGCATATTCAGAGATCGAATCATCAAAGACTTTCCTGCGGTATTTCACAACAGGAATAAGATGGTAATACATCGAGAATACTGAATGATTATTATTGTCTAATTCCCTTGTTTTCAACATACTCTATGCCAATTATGGCTGACGTAATTAAATCATATCCGACATCCGAATTCATCCCCGCCTTTACACTTCGTAAGAAAGCGGGGACTTCTTCGGAAATACGTTAAAAACGTCGTTCCTCAAGCCGCAGAAATTCTCTTGTCCGTTCCTGTTTCGGATTGGCAAAAAACTCCCTGGACGGCCCTTCCTCAATTACTGTGCCACCCTCCATGAAAACAGAACGGGAGGATACCTCTCTTGCAAAATCCATTTCGTGGGTTACCACGATCATTGTCATTCCTTCTGCCGCCAGACTGCGCATGACATTCAGCACTTCACCGATCAGCTCCGGATCGAGCGCTGATGTAGGTTCATCAAAGTAAATGATTTCCGGTTCTGCCGCAAGCGCCCGGGCAATCGCTGCCCGCTGCTGCTGCCCGCCGGAAAGCTGGCCGGGATAATAGGATGCCCGATCTGCCATTCCGACCTTCTCCAGCATGCGCATCCCGATTTCTTCCGCATCCTTCCGGCTCCGGTGACGGGCAACGATCAGTCCTTCCGTCACATTTTCCAGTGCGGTCTTGTTCCGGAACAGATTATAGTTCTGAAACACAAACCCCGTCCGCATTCTGATGGCATTGATCTGTCTGCGGGTAATGGCGGAAAGATCATATCGTTCTCCGTCGAACTCCATGATTCCGCTGTCTGCCTTCTCCAGAAAATTGATACAGCGCAGAAAAGTGGTTTTTCCACTGCCGGAAGGTCCCAGCACCGCAATCACATCTCCCTTGTTCACCGAAAGCGATACCCCTCTGAGTACATTCAGGGAACCGAATGATTTATGCAGATCCGTTACGTTCAGAAGTTCCATCAGCTCTTGTTTCCTCCATAGGAATTCAAACGCTTTTCTCCATATGCCTGCAGTTTTGTAAGCACAGTGGAAAAAATCAGGTAAATCAGCGCCAGCTCAAGATAAAGCGCCATAAACTGGTAGGTTCTTCCGGCAATCCGCTGGGTGGCGAAAAACATTTCCGCAACCGTGATATTCGCCGCAAGACTCGTATCTTTCACCATTCCGATCAGGGAATTGAACAGCGGCGGAAATGCCGTGCGGAATGCCTGAGGAAGAACGATCCGGCGCATGATCTGCAGATAATTCATTCCTACGCAATATCCCGCTTCCATCTGACCGGCCGGCACGGATTCAATCGCAGCCCGCATCGTTTCCGCGCAGTATGCACCTTCATTGACAGAAAACACAATCACTGCCGCCGGAAATGCATCAATCCGGATTCCGATGCTCGGCAAGCCGAAAAATACTACATAAAGCTGTACCAGCAGCGGAGTTCCCCGGATCACCCAGATATAAAAACGGGCAAGCGGTTTCAGTATGGGAATCTCAGCATACTGCACCATTGCAGTAATAATAGCGATCACCAGTGCAAACGAAAATGAGATCACTGTCAGCGGGATCGTCACCGTAAGCCCCGGCAGCAGTATTTTCCAGAATGATTCCAGCAGAAGTTTCAGTATATCCATGAACGCCCTTTCTTCTGATTTCCTTATATTACATGATAAGGTTCCTGTTGTCCTGCATTCTGACTGAAAAAAACCACATAAAGTGGTTTTTCCAGTTATTGCCAGAAGCTGATCCTGCTGTGCCGGATCAGTGAAACGCTTCTCCGGTCAGAAGCTGGTAAGCTTCCCGGTATTTTTCGATTGTTCTGTCAATCACATCCTGCGGCAGCGTATATCCGCTGTCCGGATTTGCCTTCAGCCAGTCTCTGACATACTGCTTGTCATAACTCGGCTGCGCTTTACCCGGCTCATAGCCCTCCCGCGGCCAGAAGCGGCTCGAATCCGGTGTGAGCATCTCATCGCCGATCACGACATTGCCCTCTTCATCGAGACCGAATTCAAACTTTGTATCCGCAATGATGATGCCTTTCTCCCATGCATAATCCGCACAGGTCTTATACAGTGCAAGCGATGCATCACGGATCGCTTCCGCATACGCTCTTCCCTTGCCCGGAAATTTCTTTTCCAGAACTTCCACAGAACGTTCAAATGAAATGTTTTCATCATGATCGCCGAGCTCTGCTTTCGTGCTGGGCGTATAAAGCGGTTCCGGGAGCTTTTCACATTCCCTGAGCCCTTCCGGAAGACGGATGCCGCAGACAGTGCCGTCTTTCTGATAGCTTGCCCATCCGCTTCCCGTGATATACCCTCGGACAATGCATTCGATTGGCAGCATCTTCAGCTTCCGGCATTTCATCGACCGGCCTCTGAACCAGTCCGTCCGGAAGAATTCAGGCATCTCTTCCGGATCGGTTGATATCATATGATTCGGCAGAATATTCTCTGTAAGATCAAACCAGAACCGGGACATTCCGGTCAGGATTCTTCCCTTATCCGTAATTTCGTTGTTCAGGATGACGTCGAATGCGCTGATCCGGTCGCTGGCAACCATGATCAGAGTATCCCCGTCATCATAGATCTCGCGAACCTTACCGCTTGAAACCGGCTTGTATTCTTTCATAACTTGCAATCTCCTTACAGGCAATGATTGTATCACTTCAGAACAGCAGATTCAGTTTTTGTTTCATAAGATGTACATCGATCCGCCGGCAGCGCCCGAGAATCTCCCCGTCCGCATGTACCCACACCGGTCTGCTGCAGGAAAAGCGGAATCCGGAGGAAACCGTCTCGGATACGTTTCTTCCCTCAAACAGTTTTCCCTGATACGCTTTCGGAAGCAGCCGGCAGAAATCCAGCGCAGAAATATCATTTCCCGCACAGAGATTCAGCAGCCCGTCATCATCCCTGGCATTCGGTCCGAACGCAAACCCGCCGCCTTCATAGCGGTGATTCATCACTGCCGCAAGCAGACAGCGGGGATAGAACTTCTTCTGTGCTTCGGTCTCCACTTCGCATTCAAACGGCACCATGTGAAACAGCAGCCTCACCGCTTCGCAGATATAGATCAGTTTTCCGAGCGACAACCGATTGAGAACCGATTTCAGGGAAGAGATTTCCGCCCGATGAACGATTTCCGCATCCCAGCCGAGTCCGCAGCTGACGAAGAAGCGGGACGACAGCTCCGCAGCCGGCATCCCGTCAGGGCCGATTCCGTCATACAGGATGACTTCACCGATATCCGCACTTCTGTGCATCTTTCCTTCTGCCAGGATCCGTGCCTGCTCTTCTGTGCTTTTTACGCCAAGATCCTTCGCCAGATCATTGGCGGATCCCGCCGGCAGCAGTCCGAACCGGACAGCGGAAAAATCACGGATCCCGTTGAGAACTTCATTTACCGTCCCATCTCCGCCTACCACGATAAGATTCAGCGGAACGCCCGGCCGATTCAGCTTCGCAGTGATATGGGTAAGCGAAAGCTCCGGCGTGGAATAGTGAACGGTATAATTCAATCCGGCAAAAAACGGCTGTGCCTTCCGCCATACCTCCAGCGTGCGTCCGCCCCCTCCCGCCGGATTAATAAGAATTTCAAACTTCATCATTTCCTGTATATGGCACCGCAGCGAAACGCCTCCGCAACCGCACTTCCGATGACGCGGTACTGATTGGCGCTGGAGTCAAAGCAGATCGGCTGCAGCTTATCGAGATCAATCTTTCCGTCCGTGAGGATTGACTCATCCGCACTCATATTCACGACTTCTCCGATCAGGATATACCCGTCCGTGTCTTCCTGGAGTTCCTTCACCCGACACTCCAGCGTCAGGGGGAAATTCATCAGTATCGGCGCATCGACAAACTCGCTTCTGACTGCGGTATCACCGGCCGCTTCAATCTTATTGACTGCCCTTCCGGATTCGATCCCGTAATAATCAGCTTCCTCAGCCGTTTTCACAGTCGCAAAACTGACGGTAAAAAACGGATGGCACTTCAGATTTTCCGTTGTCTTATGTTTTGCAAGACTCACAAAGACCTCATTTGCGTCATACTGCCCGCCCCAGGCCGCATTCATCGCATTCGGCGTCCAGTTTTCGTCATAAGTTCCGAGCACTAGCACCGGAAGCGGCGTGATTACTGTGTTCTTTCCAAAATTCTTTCGCATGTTTGAATTCCTCCTTGTAATTATGGAAATGCAGTGCTGATCCATCAGGAAAACGGCGCACTGACACACGCCGTTTTTCCGTCAATCTCATTCTGCGGGCTGTTTCCTGTCTGCGGATGCGATCAGCTTCTGCAACACTTCATACAGATGATCCGGTTCCACCGGTTTGGAAAGGTGTGCATCCATGCCCGACTGCAGCGACCGTTCCACATCTTCGTCAAATACATTTGCGGTCATGGCAATGATCGGAATCTGCCTTGCGTCTTCCCGCTCAAGCGCACGGATTGTCCGCGTCGCCGTCAGTCCGTCCATTACCGGCATCCGCACATCCATCAGAATGGCATCATAATAACCTTTTTCATGTTCACAGAACATCCGGACAGCCTCTTCGCCGTTTCTCGCATGTTCCGCTTCCATGTCTTCCAGCTGGAGCAGATCTTCCAGTATTTCCGCATTCTGCTCCACATCTTCCGCCATCAGAATACGGCGGCCGGCCAGATCGAACCCGGATGTTTCCTCACGGGGAATTTCGGGTTCCTGAAGTCCGCTCTTCTTTGCGAATGCGCTGTGGATCGTCCGCATCAGGCTCTCGGAATATAGCGGCTTTGACAGGATTCCGTCCACAATGCTCATATCGCCTTCATTTTCGAGCATATCCCAGTTATATCCGGTAGTTACGATCACTACTGACTCTCCGTGATCAAATTCCCGGAGCCTCCGGATAAACTCCAGTCCGCTCATATCCGGCATTCTGTAATCCGTCAGCACAAGAAGATACGGGGATCCGGATTCATACGCCTGCTTCAGCTGTTTCAGCGACTGATTCGGATCGGCAGAAATATCCGTCCGGATTCCATAGCCGCGAAGAATCACCTGCGCATGTTCACAGGCAATGAAATCATCATCCAGCACAAACGCCCGAAGATTCTCCGGCATCGCCGCATGAGTTTCAACCTTCGCAGTCCGTTCGGAAGCCTTCAGCGTTACCGTGACCGTAAATGTCGAACCGACCCCTTTTTTGCTTTCAACCTTTATATCACCATTCATCATCTCAACAAGATTCTTGGTGATCGCCATGCCGAGGCCGCTTCCGCCGTACCGGTTCGTTGATGTGGAGTCTTCCTGGGAAAACGCCTCAAAGATCTTCGGGATAAATTCCGGATCCATGCCGATGCCGGTGTCCTTCATGACAAACCGGAGCGTCGCATAGCCTTCATACAGTGCAGTCTGTTCTACCGTGAGCGTTACGGTTCCCGGGGGATCGGTAAATTTCACGGAATTGCCGAGAATATTGATCAGCACCTGCTTGAGCTTCATATCATCGCCATAGTAATAATCACTGATATGACCGATGATATTGCACTGATAGGTCAGCCCCTTGTCAACGCACTGTCCGTTGATGATGATATTGATCTGATCCAGCGTTTCCCGGAACGAGAATTCTTCATTTTTCAGAACCATCCTTCCGCTTTCAATCCGGCTCATATCAAGAATGTCATTGATCAGCCCGAGCAGATGTTTTGCGCTTGCCCCGATTTTCTCCAGATATTCACGAGTTCGCGGTGAAATGTCCGGATCCCGCAATGCAATATTGTCCAGACCGATGATCGCATTCATCGGCGTCCGGATCTCATGGCTCATATTCGACAGGAAGCTGGTCTTTGCCCGGCTGCTTTCCTCTGCCAGTGCCTTTTCAATCTCCATCTGCTTTTCCCGTTTCTGCATCATGGAATAGATATCGAACAGCACCAGGAGCGCAGCGACAATCAGTGAAGTCTGAATAAAGGTGCTGACAAACAGCGTATGGTCTACTTCCCGCAGAACTTCACGGGTATATTCATAAGCCGGCTTTGTCGAATTTGTCGTGATATCCACGCCCGATTCTTCCAGAACACCAAGATAATATTCACTGATCGGCTTGATCGTGTTTTCAATCGACCGTTCTGCCGACTGGCGAAGCCAGACGCTTGAGGTAAAGATGATCAGTCCGAGAAGAACTACCCAGGCAACAATCGAATGCCCGAACCGGCGCTTTTTGTCATGTTTGAGGATCGTGCGGAATACCAGAAAGCCAAGGATACCCCAGGCCGCAAGTATCAGATAAGATTCCGTTGAAAGCGTTTTGACGCTGGTGATATTCGGAACCAGGAAATCGATCGCAAACATCAGGGAAACGAGGAGTCCAAATCCGGAAACGAACATATACAGCTTATTCTGTTCTTTCTTCGCAAGCCTGAATCCGGCCATCGCAGTTAATGCATAGGCAATCGTAGCGCCGACGGTCGTCACATCAACAATCCAGCTGATCGCAACGCGGCCGAAAAACGGCAGTACCATGGAGATCATCAGAATCAGAAGGATCGCATTTGCCGGTATATCCCGTTCGTTTTTCCTGCCGACCCAGCGGGAAAGAAGACCGTCTTCACTTAATACGGCAAGCAGGCGGCTGAGCGCGATATAATTGCCGATCAGTCCCGTAAAAATACCGCAGAGCGCTAATACTCCGAGAAACAGCGCGCCTGAAGAACCATACGCCCGCTGCGCCGCATAGAACGTCGGATTCCCTTCCACACCGCTGAATTCTCCGAGCCGGGAAATATACTCCGGCCAGGAAGAAATACCCGGCGGCTGGGCGCTGACAGCCAGACAGGTAAGCATGATATAGGCAAGTGCCGCACAGACCAGTGCTGCCGTAAAAACCGAAAAGGACTTTTTCATGGAGAACTTCGCTTCACCAGCCGAATGAGAAATCGATTCAAAGCCGACATAAGCCCATGGCGCAAGCGCGAAAATCGTAAAGATACCTTCTTCGGGCGAAGCATCCGGTGAATACAGAGCCTGTGCACCGACTCCGTTAACGGCAATCATTGCCACCATGGCCGCGACGCCCACCATCATGAGCAGCGCCATCAGAATCTGCGTAATCTCCGCCGCTTTCTTCCGCATGCACAGCAGCGCCCCGATGACAAGTGATGCTTCGGCGAGAAGAATCTCTCCCATATAGCAGTGAAAGCCGGCAACCTCATAATCAAATCCGAACTGAAACAGCGATCCGAACAGCGTTCTTGCGATCAGCGGAAGCGCCGTCGCATTTGCCCAGAGAATTGCACCGTATGTTAGGATCAGAAACCACGCGCTGATAAAGCCATGATCATAGCTGTACATCTCCCGGGTATAGGTGTAGGTACCGCCTCCGTCGGGAAACCGGTTCATCAGATAATGATAGATAAGGGCGAGCACCAGCATCATCAGGCCGCCGATTCCGAGTCCGATCGCCGTTCCAAGCGGACCCGCTACCGGAAGAAATGTTGTGCCGGGCATCACAAAAGCGCCCCAGCCGACACTGCAGCCAAACGCAAGCGCCCAGGCGCCAAGTACGGTTAAATAGGAATGTCTGTCTCTGGTTGGCTTATTCATGGAGAATTCCTCCCTTCCCTGGATACAGCTCAGCTGGCTGAATATGCACGAATCCCTTCTTCAGTCCGCTCATAAAGCGCACGGATCTCCGCAAGCTTCTCCTTCACTTCCTCATCATTCATCTTCCGTACCGATCCCGGCCGGTATTCCTCGGCAATGACAGATGCCGCTTCAGAAATCGCAACCAGCCCGAGATTTGCGGTGATTCCCTTGACCGCATGTGCCGTTTCAAACAGTTCAACCGGATCCATCCGCTTTTCCGCCGCAAGCAGTTTTTCAATTACTCCGCTGTCAGTGAGCTTGCGGATATGCTTGTCGATCAGCTTGTCCACGCGAAGCACCCGCTTTGCCTGTTCATAATCCCCTCCGATCATCTGATAAAGTTCCTGAATTGTCATATTCACTTACCTCTCTGTCTTTTTTCCTTTTCCAGCAGTTTTGCAAATTCGTCCGCCGGCAGCGGTTTCGAAAAATAATATCCCTGAACCAGATCGCATCCGGTATGTTTCAGAAGCGACAGCTGCCCTTCTGTTTCCACTCCTTCCGCGACCACTTTCAGCTTAAGATATTTTGCAATATCTTCGACAAGTCTGACCAATGTAAGATCCGTTTCACTCACTTCAATATTCCGGACAAATTTCATATCCATCTTCAGAACATCAACCGGCATTTCCGACAGCATATTCAATGACGAATAACCGGACCCGAAGTCATCCATTTCAATCCGGAAGCCAAGCGAGCGGATCCGATTGATCACATCAAACATCTGCCTGGCGTTTTCCGTATAGGCGGATTCCGAGATCTCAAGCAGCAGATCCTGATATGTCAGATCGTTTTCCTCCACGACAGACTTCAGAATGCCGATCAGCTCCGGATCAAATACGTCCGTCCGGGAAAGATTCACGGATATCGGAAGTCCGAATCCGTAGTTCTTCTTCCATTCCGCAATCTGCTTTCCCGTCTGTTTCCAGACATAATGGTCAACGACCGAAATCAGGCCGTTTCCTTCAAACAGCGGGATGAAGGTTCCCGGACTGATCAGACCGAGTTCCGGGTGTTTCCACCGCACAAGCGCTTCCGCACTCGTAAGCCGGGGCGGATTGCTCTGAATATCATATTTCGGCTGGAAGAACACAGTAAACTGTCCTTCTTCCACCGCTGCCCGCAGATCGTTGATCAGACGCTGATTCAGAAGTTCCTTCTGTTCCATCTGCTCATCGTAAATCATCAGCGGGTTCTGATAATCCCTGCGCCGCATATTGCATGCGGTCACTGCCCGGTCGAACATCTGAACCGGGTCCATTTCGCTGTGGTAAGGCTGCACACCCATCCGCAGATGAATATTCACATTCGGCAGCGCTTCACTGAGCTGTTCCTGAAAGTGTTTCAGCAATGCACCGTAATCCGGCTGCGGAAGACAGTAGATCATGAACCGATCCGCTTCCGCCCGGCAGGCAATTCCGGTAGTCTGTTTCAGAAATTCTGTAATCATCGTACCAACAAACTTCAGAACATGATCGCCAAACTCCCGTCCATGGAGCGCATTGACGGTGTGAAACTGTTCAATATTCAGAGAAATTGCGTCCATATGGAGCTCTTTCATGAAATGAGAAATATTATTTGCATATTCCATGAAGAAGTTTATGGAATAAAGATTCGTCAGGCTGTCATGTTCAGCCGCGGAAATCAGCTGTCTGCCGTCACTCAGTTCAATGATCCTCGCGACACGGGCGATGATCACTTCCGGCATGTCAAACGGCTTTGTGATGAAATCTGCCGCTCCGAGCTGCAACGCCTCAAGCTCCGCATTTTTCTCTGCGGTAAGAACTATGACCGGAATCCGTTTCATATCCGGATGGTTCCGCATATAGTCCAGCACTTCAAAGCCGTTCATTTCAGGCATCATGAGATCAAGAAGAATAATGGAAAGCGTATTGATATGCGCTTCAATCTGCTTCAGCGCCTCGACGCCGTTCTCCGCATAGATCACATCATATTCATCTTCCAGCGTAACACCCAGCGCATCGCGGTTGATCTCATGGTCATCCACGATCAGCACCAGATGCCGGCGCTTAATTCCTCCCGATTCAATCATAGGCTCTGTTCTCCTTTTCCGAGACATTTCTTCACGGTCGAATATAAGAGATCTGCATCTGCAGGCTTTGCAAGATGCGCATTCATACCGGATTCCATCGCCGCATCCACATCTTTCTGAAACGAGTTCGCCGTCAGCGCGATGATGGGCACGGTCTTTGCGTCCGGCCGATCAAGACTGCGGATCTGTTTCGTGCATTCAAGACCGTCCATGACCGGCATGCGAAGGTCCATCAGGATCGCATCGTAATAGAACGCCGGATGGCTCACGAAAAACTCCAGTCCGAGTTTTCCGTTTTCCGCATGTTCCGTAACCGCTCCTTCCAGCTCCAGAAGATCGGCAGCTATCTCTGCGTTTTCCGGTATATCTTCCACAATCAGAATCCGTTTGTTTTCAAGGCTGATGGTTTCTTCTGCAGCCTCCGTTACCGGTTGTACCGCTTCCCGGATCTGCTGCAGCGGAAGGATTACGGTAAATACAGAGCCTTTGTTTTTCTCACTCTGTACCTCAATCGCTCCGCCCATTCCTCTGACCATTTTCTGGCTCACAGCCAGCGAAAGCCCGCTGCCGCCGAACCGGCTGGTATTGCTGGAGTCTTCCCGGCTGAATGCATCAAACAGCTTCGGAATAAAGGCAGAATCAATGCCAATTCCGGTATCCTCCACAGAAAACCGGAACAGCCACTCCGTATCCGTTTTCCGTTCCTTCCAAGACCTGAACAGCACCGTTCCCGGCACATCGGTATATTTTACCGCATTATCAATAATACAGAGCAGTACCTGACGGAGCTGCGCTTCGTCTCCGAGAAACCGGTCGTTCCCCGTATCATCCTGTTCCACGCGGAACTGCAGCCCTTTTTCAAGACATAGCGCTTCCGCGATCACATTGAGCTGATCCAGTACCTCCTTCAGGCAGAACGGTTCCTTCTTCGTCATAAGTGTACCGGTTTCAATCCGGTTCATATCAAGCATATTGTTGACAAGACTCAGCAGATGCGACGCACTGTAATGAATTCTGTACAGATGCGTGCGATTCTCGTCCGAAAAATCATTGCTTTTGAGAAGAATATGATCCAGTCCGAGTATGATATTCAGCGGCGTGCGCATTTCATGCGAGATTGTGGACAGAATATCCATCTTCATCCGGTCGCTTTCCTTAGCGGCAAGCAGATTCCGCTTTGATTCTTCACTTTTTACAACCTGTTCCGTGATCCGTCTGAGCACGACATGCATGACAAAGACAAAAATACTGCCGCCGAACAGAATCACCGCAGTCATGAGATCCGGATTGCCAAACAGACCGACCGCAAAATATCCGATCAGAAATATCACCAGAAGCGCAATCGGAAAATACAGAAGACCGGGATTTTCATACCACTTCTCATCCAGTCCCCGCACATAGGCCGCAAAATTTGCAAATGCGTAGATGTTATAGATCATCAGTATGCCTCCGGTCAGGATCATACCGGTAATGATCAGTTCCATAGCAGCTGCCTCACTTTCTTCTTGGTAGTGTCAAAAATCGACCATTTTGACCTATATCTGACCCCACCTGTTTTTCTATGTTCCAGCAGCGATTTTCGCTGCCTGAAACACTCTTTTCACCTCTTCAAACGAAAAGGTGGTAGTTCTGTGCTATCTTGTTAGCGCG
>JAFYGX010000125.1 GCA_017543025.1 Solobacterium sp. | reverse complement strand
TGAAAAGGGAGGGAAAAAATCATGAAACTGTCTGAAGCGAATGATTTATGCATCAAAATCCAAAAGATGGTGTTTGGAAACAATACCGGTCCGGATGAAGTGAATACATACAGATACAAAGAGACGGCAGAGACGGCCCATGAAAACGATGTACACACAGTGAATGATATTGTATACAGCAGCGATTATCCCAACAGTGTGATGGATCTATGGTATCCATCAGATGAGAAAAATCTTCATACATTGATCATCTATATGCATGGTGGCGGGATGCTGTTCGGCGATAAAGCTTCCGGCGATCCGCTGGCAAAAAACAAAGGGATTGTCGGTCTGCTGCAGAAATTGGCAGAAAGCGGTTATACCGTTGCGTCTTTGAATTATGTACTGGCGCCGGAATATATCTTTCCGGCACAGCTGAAACAGATTGACCAGGCAATTGCTTTTCTGAAAGAAAATCAGGAAAAATACCGTCTAAATATGAAAGATTTCATCATTGCCGGAAGCAGTGCCGGCGCAAATCTGACCGGAATCTACGGGACATTGCTCTGCAATAGTGAATACCGTGAAAAAACAGGTATTCACCCTTGTGTTGATCCATGTCTGGTCCGCTGTCTTGTGATCGATGAAGCGGTAGTCGGCATTCATAGCTCAAATGAAGTGCTTGAGGCAATGTTGCAGACGTGGGTATCTGAAGAGGACATGGAAACCGGGGAGCGTTCCCTGATGACTGACTTTCCGCTCTGGATTAAAGACGGAACTCTGCCTTCCTATATCATCGCCAGCAATCAGGAACCGGAATTTTACAGAACGGCCTTAAGAATCAAAGAACGTGCGGATGATCTGAATGTCAGAAATGAAATGTTTTATACGGCCGCAGAAGAGGAAAGCCTGTCTCATGGTTTTCTGACGAAGTTTGATTTCAGCCCAAGTGCAGCTTTATGCCTGAAAGAAATGATGGAATTCATCTCTGAAAAATAGTGCGAAATATACAAAATACATTTGAAATTTACATTAATCGAAAGCGTTAAAGAACTATATTAATACCGTAAAGCTGATACAGGCTAAGAAAGGAAAAAAAATATGACAAGTTTTGACAGATTTCAGTCGGCTCTCGAAAAAGTTCTGGGCCCGGTTTCACAGAAAATCAGTTCCAATTCATTTATCCAGGCAATCGCGGCAGGTATGACAATGTTCTTGCCGATTACCCTGGGCGGTGCAGTATGCTCACTGCTTGCAAACTTCCCGCTTCCGGCAGTCACAGGCTTCCTTCAGAATATTGGACTTGCGCCGATTCTGCAAGCAATTGCGGACTGCACGATCGGTCTCATGGGTATGCTGGTAGTCTTCGGCGTCGCATACCGTTACGCACAGGCAAAAGGAAAGAATCCCGGTCTTGCCGGAATCTTCGCTCTGACAACATTCTTCGCATTCATGCCGAATACAGTCGGTGAAGGGGAGACAGCAGTTGCGGCATTCAGAACATCCTACATGGGCAGTTCCGGAATTTTCGTCGGTATTATTCTCGGTCTCTTCATTAGCTGGCTCTACTGCAGACTGGCAGACAATCAGAAGCTGATGATCAAGCTTCCTGATTCTGTTCCGCCGATGGTTTCCCAGTCGCTGTCTCCAATGCTTGTCGGTATCATTGTGTTCGGAGTTGTTGCGTTGCTTCGCTTCCTGTTGTCTCTTACCACAGACGCAAGCCTGTTTGAACTGATCAATGCGTTCATTGCCGCTCCGTTAATGAAGTTCGGCGCAACACCGTGGACATTCATGTTCCTGGGCATTCTCAGCAACCTTCTGTTCTTCATCGGTATTCATCCTGTATCTGTCACTGCCGTCATGGCACCACTGCTCATGGCAACTCTGACACAGGCTATGGAAGAATTCACAGCCGGCGCAGCAATTTCCAATATTGAAACACTTGCGACTTACTTAACCGGATCATTCGGCGGCACTGGTTCATCCCTTGTTCTTCTGATTCTCTTCCTCATCTTTGCGAAATCCGAACGCTACAGAGCATTCACCAAGGCAACCATTATTCCGAATATCATGGAAATTAATGAACCGGTGATCTTCGGTATGCCTGTTGTCTTCAATGCTTATATGTTCATTCCGTTCGTGCTCAGCAGCCTCCCTGGCAATCTCCTTGGCTGGTTGGCAGCGAAGACAGGATTCCTGTCCACACTGAACCCTCCGATGATGCTCGCGCTTCCTTTCACAACACCGACTGTTCTGAAATATCTTTTGATCGGCGGCTGGAAGCTTCTGCTGATCGGTATTGTGCAGTTCATTCTTCTGGCATTGCTCTACTATCCATTTATGAAGATTCTTGATAATCAGGCACTGGCTGAAGAAAATGCATCCAAAGAAAGTGAATGACCATGTCAATTCTCACAGTGGATGTCGGCGGCACATTCATCAAATGGGCTGAAGCCGACGGATATCAACTGAAAGCGTCCGGTAAAGTACCGACTCCAAAAAATAGTTTTCAAAAATTTACCGAAACACTGGATCAGCTGGTATTGGAACATCATCCGGAAGGCATTGCCTTCAGTTTGCCCGGCACGATGGATCCCGAAACGGGAATCATCCGCCAGGGCGGTGCGCTGCAGTATAACAATGACGTCAATCTGATTCAGATATGCAGGGAAAGATATTCATTGCCTTCTTCGATCGAAAACGATGCTAGATGCGCTGCACTTGCAGAAGCGGAGACCGGTGAACTGAAAGCCTGCAGATACGGTATTGTGCTTGTCATCGGAACCGGAATCGGCGGTGCACTTGTCAGTCATGGTGAGATTCTGAGGGGTACGCATGGGTATGCCGGTGAGTTTTCGATCATGCTGAAAGGAAGCCTGAAAAAGGAAGGCACCTCCGCATTCTTCTCTTCCTCCTGCGGTATGGCAGACTTCACGAAGAAATTCCAGAAAGAGTTGAATGATGAGTCGCTGAACGGTGAAGCGTTTATGAAACTGGTCAAGGCTGGCAATGAAGATGCAGTCAGGCTGTTTGATGAATATACGGATGTCTTTGCGGATCAGCTCTTCAGTCTGCAGATGATCTATGATCCAGAAAGGTTTGTGATCGGCGGCGGGATCAGTGCTGATGCATTCTTTGTAAAAAGTATTGCCGGGAAATTTGACAGTCTGTTCGGTCTCTTCCCATTCCCGGTTGCTCATGCAGATGTCAGGGCATGTTCCCATGCCAACAGCTCCAATCTGATCGGCGCACTTGTGAATTATTACAGAAGAAACAGATGAGCATATCATTTTGAGAGAACCTTCGGGTTCTCTTTTTAGGCATGTGCAGATGATTTCATAAAACTTTAACATTCTTTCTGCAGAAAGCATAAATACCCCCCTCCCTATTTTTCAGGAAATCCCGATTAAAAATCGGTTATATTTTTGGTTCCTGAGTATTTCAGGTATAATAATTGTATGAAACTGAATGAACTGATATTGGTTGCACAGAATATTGAACATCTGACCGGAATCCGCAGCTATATCATCGCAGCGGATGAATCAATCCTGTATGAGCCGGAAGGCACTGAATACTGGGATTTCATATTTGAAGATAAAAAAGGCATATCACACAATCTGATTGCATATTTCAGAAAAGACGGA
>JAFYGX010000124.1 GCA_017543025.1 Solobacterium sp. | reverse complement strand
CGTTGTCCTCAGGCACCTGAAGGTGCCATCGTCCAACGAGCGGAACCCAGGTTCCGCACCTCCAGGGATTTTCGTGCAGTGAAGACTGCCGAAAGCAGGTGGCCCCATGAAAAATGAAAGGGCGGGTTATTCCGCCCCACAGCTGTTTAAAGGTGGCTTTTCAGAAATGGGGTTGTCGCCCCTTATAATCTGACAGGGGTGGCTTCACCCCAACCAAATTTACATAGTCCAGTAAAAGGGGGGGAATCTTCAGTTTCCCCTTTTTTTCATCCGTGATTTGAAAGAGAATAGAAGTATATTCAAGAAAGGGAGGAGTTTGTTTTGAAATCATTCAGATTCAGCTCGAGTGCGAGCGCAAAACTGCTGAAGGCGTCCCTTGCGGCAATGCTTTCATTCAGCGGTTTCAGCAGCAGTACGATTCTTGCGGAAGAAGAAACCGAACAGCCGGAAGAAATCGTATCAGAAGAAGTTTCCGAGGAAGTGCCGGAGGAGATTGAAGAGTCGCCGGAAGAGCTTTCCGAGGAACCGGAAGAGATTCTGGAAGAGACCGCTTTACCGGAAGGAAAGATCATTAAGGAAGCGGAAGGAATCGGCTTTGATGAAATCAGTAAAGACACCAGGCCGGCACTGGAAGAGATTCTTGCGGAACTGCCTGCAACGATTCGTGTGCGGATTGCGGAAGATGAGGAGTCCGAAGGCGAATGGACGGAGATTCCGGCAAACTGGGAGTGTCTTGGCGACTACGAAGAAGAGCGCGGAGTTTATGTATTTGTTCCGAATACAGATGAATACACCGTATTGCTTGATGCGAAGCTTCCGTATGTAACACTGATTGTCGGCGATCCGAATGACGCGCTGATGGGCGGCTTCCGTGCAACGGAACTGCCGTTTAAGGTGGAAAACCCGGTATCTGAGGGAAGACTGAAGGGTAATTATCCTGCTGTCTACAATAACAAGGATAAGATGCCGGCTGTCCGCAATCAGGATCCGTATGGCGCCTGCTGGACATTTGCGACAATGGGCGCAATTGAAGCAGATCTGATTCATGACGGAAAGGCAGATAAGTCCATTGATCTTTCCGAGCTTCAGCTTGCGTACTTCACTACGCATGACTTCAATCATACAAATGGCAATTTCAAAGGAGACTCGATTAAATGGAAGAAGTCTTCAAGCTATCTGGACAACGGCGGAAACTATTTCATTTCAAGTGCCGCATTGGCGAATAATATCGGGCCGGTCAAAGAAGCAGACGCTCCTTACAGTAAAGGTTCTTCCTGGACCGTTCCGGACAGTCTGGCGGTTTCGTCCAATACAGTACAGGTGACGGATTCCTATCTGATTGTTCCGAGTGAGCTGGATGATATGAAGCAGGCTATTATCGACCATAACGGTATTGCGGTATCCATTTTTGCGGACAAAAAATATTACAGTTCCACATATAACAGCTATCTCTGTGCACTTAAGGAAACCAATCATGCGGTTATGATAGTCGGATGGGATGATAATTTCCCGAGGAACAATTTCGGAAGATACAGAGCGCCGCATGATGGTGCATGGCTGGTGCGCAACAGCTGGGGTGGTCAGGGATACAGTTTTGACGGTTATTTCTGGATCTCTTATTATGATTACGGCCTTAACAGCGCCTATGCATTTGCCTTTGAAGCGGATACAGAGAAATATGATGATGTATATGCGTACAATCTGAATCCGATCGCCGAGGACGCAATTGAGCTCGATAAGAAAGAAGCGACCGTAACACAGGATTTCACTGTTGACGCCGGTGAATATGTCAAGGCGGTCAATGTTGTGACCCGTAATGCGGATATGATAATTACCGTCAGCGCAACAGACGGAAAAAATACCACATCCGGCATTATCAGCGCCCCGTATTTTGGATGCTATACGGTAAAACTTGACAATCCGTTTAAAACAACCGCAAAGTCGAAGGTAACGGTTACGGTAAAATACAAGTGCGACGGAAGCAGCGCTCTTCTGATTCCATATGAAGAGGTGCTGGAGCAGGCCTATGGCGGAGCGATATTCACATCATCATTCAGCGGTCCGGGATTCACGCTGGATGGTAAGCATATGGACAGGGATGCGATGATCAAGCTATATACCGGAAAAAATGCATCTCCTGCTCCGACAGGCGCGATGGCAATGTACCGGTTGTACAATCCGAACAGCGGCGAACATTTCTATACCGGAAACGAAGGCGAACGGTATTCGCTGGTCTGTGCCGGATGGAAATACGAAGGAATCGGATTCTATGCGCCACAGAAATCCAATACCCCGATGTATCGTCTCTACAATCCGAATGCCGGCGATCATCACTATACCTTCAGCGCAGAAGAGCGGAACAGTCTGCTCAATGTCGGCTGGAAGGATGAAGGAATCGGCTGGTACAGCGATGACGCAAAGACGGTGAAAATGTTCCGTCTGTATAATCCGAACGCAATCGGCGCAGGGTCGCACCACTATACTTCCAATAATGCAGAACGGCAGAATCTCATCAAGATCGGCTGGAAGGATGAAGATATCGGGTTCTATGCATTGCAGTAGGAACCGGATGCCTGATTCAGAAATGGCTGTCTGAAGCCGGACATTCTGCATCAAGAAAAGGGGAAATTTCGATTTTCCCTTTTTTTTATGATCAATCTGAAGGAAAATAGAATCATATTCTGGAAAGGGAGGAGTTTGTTTTGAAATCATTCAGATTCAGCTCGAATGCGAGCGCAAAACTGCTGAAGGCGTCCCT
>JAFYGX010000123.1 GCA_017543025.1 Solobacterium sp. | reverse complement strand
GATGTGGTGTTTTATCCGATCGTACAGAACGAGCGGGGGCTTGGCGGGTGGATCAAATTTGTGACAGAAGACCGCCCGGAACTGCCGGAAAAGTATTATCAGAAAGGCTGGAAGATCCGGTATGACGATAAGGAATTCTCTGGCAGCGGCGTAATCCTCACCGACATCAACTGTTTCGGATTCGGCTGCGGATGGAGTGCGGATGACTGGAAGAATGTAAACCAGGAAATGGAAAAGGCGGTCACACTGGTGAAAGGAATGATTAACAACCAATGAAAACAGTATTGATTGTTGCCGGGGTAATCGTGATTGCGGCGATTGCAGGAATACTGTATTCCTCATGGAAGAGACAGCAGGCATATTCCTCAATCTACTATGTGAATAATTATGGCCGCAGTTCAAGATCGATCCGGTATCATCCGGTCAATAATCTGACGGATGAGGAACTGGACTGGCTCATGCGGTTTTATGATAACGAGATCAAAACACGTTACTACAAAACTGCAGGCGGTATGCTCGTTGAGAATTCGTCACAATTTCAGATTCAGGTTGAACGGGATCTGAAGAACAGACGGCTCAGTGATGAACAGATCGATGAACTGACCATGAAACTCCTTGGAAGCATGGAACGAATCGAACGGTACGATCCGGAACGATATCAGAAGATGGGGGAGATGCGTCAGAAACTGATCCGGCTGAAGAGCGTTTTCTAAGTACAACAGATCAGAAAAGGAGGCCATTCTATGGGACTGTTTCAGCCGGGCTGGATGAGCAGGGATGAACAAAAAGCGATGCGCGCCCTCGAAAAGGTGACGGATGATGATACGCTTTTCCGTATTGCATCAGAATGCCCGCACCTTAGTGTACAGATAAAGGCTGCACAAAAAATCCGGAATGCAGACCGGCGCCTTGATGCGGCACTGACAAAGCGGCTTTTGAATTATGAAGTACGTATGGCTGCGCTCGAAGGGGCTTCCGAAGAAGGTCTGAGTCTGGTTGCGAGAACCGCAGCTTCGAGTGACATCCGGCTCGAAGCAGTGAGAAGAATGAAGGACGAACGCTGTCTTGCGGAGGTGGTGGAAGCGACCGCCGGCGGAAACCGGGATGACCTTCGCATCTGCGAGGCGGCTTACGAGAAGATGAACCATCCGCCGTTTGAGTGCAGCATGCGTATTCACAACAGGAAAACAGACGCGAATCTTCTGCATGATCTGAAGGGAATGTCTTATCCCGATGACCGTGAAAAGCTGATGCGGATTATCTTTGAAAAAGATGGGAAGTGTGCGGAGACAGCTGTAAGGATGCTTGCTTATGAGCAGGAGCGCGAGGAGCTGCGTAATCTGGCAGTGAACGGGAACCGGAATGCACGTCTTGCGGCGATCGAAAGACTGCGGCTGCCTGCAGACCGCGACATCATTGACGTGATCCTTTCGGACCCGAAATCCGATCTAGTATTAAAGAAGTATGCTGCACGGCTTCTCCCGGATGGGGATCCGATGCTGGATCAGCTATGCTGTCCGTTCTGCGGGAGTTTTGGCAGCGTATATCACCATGGCGGATATGACGGCGCTGTGGATATGTACTACTCCGCTTATAAGTGCCGGACGTGCGGACATGAGGTTCGGAAACATAGTGTAATCGGAACAGCTGACGCAAAAGACTTCTCTGTTTCTCTGCGTGATCTTTGCGGGAAGCCCGGAAAGGAGTAACGAAAATGAGTGTTTTATTCATTGTTCTTATCATAATCATTGCGGCTGCAGCCGCAGGCATAGTGTTTTTTGCAAACAAAAAACCGTATCCTTTCGTGTCGGACAGAAAACATGAAGATGCTGTTCCTGAAGAAGAATACATTCCGGTGGAAATATATGGACTGTACTGCTGTATCAGAAAAGGGGAAGACGGTTTAGTGACCAATGATGTATTCCGCTTTTCTGACAACGCCGGAAAAGATGACAACGGGGCTGTATTATCGGTTGTGATCAGCCAGATGAAACCGGGAGACGGATATTTTCCGAATGAAAAATGGTTCAACTGGGATTATGAGAATGAAACACGGGAGGGCGGACGCTGGAAGCGGAACGGAAACCGTATCCGATTTGTGATTGAACTACCCAGAGGGAATATAATCTACAAAGGTGTAATTCAGAAAGACGGTATGATTCTGGATTCGTATTCGAAGATTACGGGGCATAAGGCGGAAGGTAAAGTTTATAAGTTGTTTCCGTTTGAAGAAGTGCCAGGATGGTGGGACTGAACGCCATCTGTAAACTCAGAATCCTGAAATAATAAACTTCGGAATCTGCCTGACCT
>JAFYGX010000122.1 GCA_017543025.1 Solobacterium sp. | reverse complement strand
GTACGACGACGATGTCATCGATCTTGCAGTTCCAGATCGCAGCCAGGATGATCATGTTGTCAATGGTCGGAATGCTCTGGCCGCTCTGCCATTTGCAGACCGCCGCCGCGCTGACGCCGCAGGCATCCGTAACGTCTGCCACCGTCATGCCGGCTTTGATTCTCTTGTCTCTGATGTTGCGGCCTGTCGCCGCCATATCAATGGTTGGCATGTCAGCCACCTCCTTCCTTCCGGATCATCCGGAGTGTCCCGGGTGAGATTCGAACTCACACATAACTGCGTTCTGAACGCAGCCCCTCTACCGATTGGGGTACCGGGACGTACAGGCGGCGGGGATCGGACCCGCAGAACACTCTTTTTGAGAGAGTGATGTCTTCCGGTTGCATCACACCTGCGTAGCCACAGCGGGATTCGAACCTGCACTGTCTGAGTCCTTAACTCAGTGCCTCCTTCCTTTGGGCTATGTGGCCGTACGCCGCGCGGGAGTCGAACCCGCACCTGATGGAGACTTAAGCTCCATGCCTCTGCCAATTGGGCTACCGGCGCGTCCCCCTAATAGGAATCGAACCTATCTGGGCCTTAAGCCGACGGTTTTACAGACCGCCCCACCTCCATAGTGGTCTATAAGGGGTTAATGTATCCTGTCGGATACGAATCACACCAACCGGGAACGATCCGGCATTTCCGCCTTGAAAGGGCGACGTCCTACCGATTAGACGATGGTGCGGCATAGAAAAGGGGCGCCTCCCGGAAATCCCGAGAAGCGCCCCTTGGCTGATATCTGCTATCTGAACTCACTTGTCCATTCGCAGCCTCCCGCTATTTCCGCACGAAAACGAGCCCTGTTCAAAGTACAGGGATTCGAGCTCGAACGAATATAACAGGCTAGTTCTGGTCATGGTGTTCATAGTAGTATTATCTTCCTTTCCGGGGCTTATTATAACAGGTGAGAGAGAGTTGTCAATCAACCGGTGGTTAATTGTTCCTGGAAATTCAGGACTTCTCTAAAGCAATCATTCAGGACTGAGAAGCTATGTTGGTGATCATCTTTCGCCTCATCTGCGAGTTGTTTCTGCCGCTCGCATTCGTTCTCAATGAAAGATTGAATAACAGGAATCTGCGGATTCAGATCTTTCTCCTCTGTCACCTTCTTCCTTTCAAGAAGATCCCAAATCGCTTCACGAAGCTCCTTTGTCAGAACTTCAGCCGGTTCCCCGAACATGGTCAGCAGTTCTTCAAAGCGCACCGGTGGAATCGTGTGATAGCGTTCGATCCAGATACAACAAAGCAGCGGCCTTAACGCATAAAAATATTTCTTGTATCGAATCTGTTTGCCGGTCAGATATGAGCTCCAGGTATTATTAGCGGTCCCGTAGTAGTGACAGAGTGCCGTTTTTTCGGAGAAATACTGAATGATGGCTTCTCTGACTGGAAGCCAGTCCTCTGCCTGGCGATAAACAACAGGCGACCCTGCCCACTCAAGAATATTGGGGTTGCCTTTTGCCGCTGCCGCCAGTACCTTTTTCAAATCCCAGCCATTGATGTCAAGCACTTCATCCAGCTTCCACTCAATGACATCCCGAATGGGATCGATCCGCAGATAATCCGTTGCACGACGTACATAAATGAAGCGGACGTCATAATCACTGTCCGGCGAAGCAAAGCCCCAGGCCCTGCTGCCCGATTCAACAGCCAGCAGAACCCTGACGCTGTATTCTTTTTCAATAGCATTCAGATTGTCCTGAATCTCTTGCAGTATGTTGCGCATCAGAAATCCTCCGAAATTGCTCTCCGATTGATGCTCTCCACGAAGCGTCCGATAGCCTCCATATCCGGATTATCCGGAAGACTGCTGCGAGCCTCGGCTTCCGCAAAACGCTTCTCATAATCCGAAACGATCTCGTAAAACTGCGGAGTGAACGCTCCGCCCGTCATGTAATCGCCGTTCCGAATGCTTCGCAAAAGAGCAAGGTCGGTTTCCGGGCGGTGCGTTCGGATCTCACCCTTTTCCAGAATATCGATCCCCATCATGAATAAACGGACCAGATGCATGGCATGCTTGTTCAGATGATTGTCATCTTTCTTATGATTCCGCCTCCCGATGTGATCATATTCTTTCACAACAGAATTCAGGCCGTTCATCAGCTCATTGTATTTTCTCAGCGGATAATGACTGAAATCCGCCTTCAGAAAGATCTCTGTTTCCAGCCCCTCCGTTACGGCAGCGTCGATGAACAACTCTGCCGGATTCTCCGCAAGGGATTGGTTTTTCCGATTGAAATCCTCCATCGCGTGACGCACGGACCGCAGAATATGCTCCTCCCGGCTGGGCTGCGACATGCTGTCACGGGCTATGGCGTTTTGCAGACGGCGAAGCTGCGCGTCGGCGTATTGACCAAAGGATTCCGCTGCCCTCTTGCTCAGAAACAGGTGCCGATTGTTCAACAGTTCCTGCCCAAGCTCATTTTTGATCAGATACTGATCCTCGTTCAGACCGAGAATCTCGATCGTATTCGGGTTGCAGTTCAGCAGCAGACTTACCAGCTTATTGAAGGAATAAATGACGGTATCCGTCCCCGCATCTTCATATTGCTCAAAGACAGTCAGACCAAGCAGATCGGACGGCAGATTCAGCGTAACGCCGCGCAGATCAATGTCACTGCCATCACGATTCGTTCCATAACCATAGCTCCCGCTCACGCCGAGCAGCATAATACGGCTTCCCAGCCGAGGGTGAGCATAGAGGAAATCATATTCGGGACTTTTCAATATGTTTGTAAGTGCCACGCCGTTGATCCTCCCATATTATCTGTTGGTTCGCAACTGAGAACTGCCTTTCTGTTATTATTCTACCACCTGTTCGGCAATGCCGCCAGACGTCCCTTTGTTCTTCTTCCACGGAACTTCATCATCAGAAGCCTTGAAATTGAAGATAGGCTTCATGATATCGATGATATCCACAGAATCGCGGATCACATCGATGATGTCGTCCAAGGACTTGTAGGCCATCGGGGCTTCGTCCAATGTCTCCGGGCTGACTGAAGTGGTGAATATCCCCTTCATCGACTCCTTGTACTCGGCCATGTTCAGATTCTTCT
>JAFYGX010000121.1 GCA_017543025.1 Solobacterium sp. | reverse complement strand
TGTATTCGCTTTCTCCTTCAGCGAGGATCGTGGCGGCTTCTTTCTCTGCTTCTGCTGTCATTACGGTCACCCGACGGTCCGTCTCATTGCGGATTTTTTGCGCTTCTGCGGCACCTTCCGCAGTATAACCTGCTGCAATGTTCTCACGCTCTGAAATCATACGAGTGAAGACAGCGGCCTTGTTGTCTTCCGGGAGATCCAGTGCCTTGATCTGTGACTGGACAATTTCTATTCCGTAAACACGAATGTCTCCGTTGGCATCATCGGTGATGAGCTGCGTGAGGCGCTCACCGCGGGCGGCGATGATTTCATCCTGCGTCATACTGGAAATGATCTTTTTGAGACTGTTGTAGACCGCAGCTTCTATTCGTTCTGCTGCGCGTGCTTCTATGGCATTCAAAGTCTGTATGTACAGAGTCGGATCTGTCACCCGCCAGAGGACATAGTTATCGGAAATCATAGACTTTTTGTCCTTTGTGATTACATCGGAAGCGGGAATATCGTATAGAATGATCGCTGCTGAAATTCGCTGAATATTCTGTATAAATGGAATCTTCAGCTTCAGACCCGGGGTGTCTATGATGTTTACTATGCGGCCAAATTGTCTTACAGCGGCATACTGCTTCGGCTGTACAGTGTACAAACTGTTGGAGAGCGTGACTATCAGGAGCAGAACCAAGACAAGTGCCGCAAGGCGTTTTCCAGTTATTTTCATGGTTTTCTCCTCTCAGTCAACAATTGATTCACTGACAAAGCTCTCAATCGGGAGCATAGTCTGTGTCGTTCCGTCAGTGATGATGACTTTCAAATCAGGAAGCAGGCTTTCCAACGCTTCATAGAACATGCGTTGCCGTGTGATCAGAGGATTCAATGCGTACTGCTCATACATTGCGTTGAAGCGTGCCACCTGTCCCTCCGCTTCGGCAATGCGTGCGGACTTTTCCGCTTCCGCGGACTGAATGATGCGGTCAGCCTGGGCTTCCGCTGCGGGAATCTGTTCATTCTCATATTTGCGGGCCTGGTTGATCCGGGTCTCCGCAGACTGTTTGGCGGTTTCAACTTCTTTGAAGGCCAGAATAATCTCCTGCGTTGGCGGTTCCGCATCTTGAATGGTGATATTGACTACCTGAATGCCGATGCCCTGATCCTGCAATTCCCGAACCATCTTATCCTTAACATCTGCCTGAATGGCACTTTTTCCGGTTGTCATGGCTTCATCGACGGTATAGTCGATAACGGTGCTCCGGATACTTGCCAGAGCAATATTATGAAGAATCTGTTCTGGCTGTTCGGAATTGTATAGATAGGCGACAGGATCACTGACCTTGTATTCCAGATAGAAGTCAATGTTGATGAGATTGAAATCCTTGGTGATCATGATTCCGTCAAACATGTTTGTAATGTTCTGCCCGCCGGAACTGACAGAATAACCGATTCCGGTTCCGTGGGTGGTGATATCTACCATGTGAACCTGCTGAATCAGCGGAATCTTGAAATAAAGCCCTGCGGTGTCGGTGCGAACTACATTCCCGAACATGGTGACGACAGCATTTTCCTGCTCACTGACATTATAGAAAGAATTGAAAATGACGGCAGCAAGAAGAACAGCGAGGACGATCAACAGGATACGTCGGGCACTCCGCTTCAGATGCGCTGTATCGGGACTCCTTCTTCCGGGAGCCTGATTGCCGGGGGAGGAACCGACGTCACGGAAACTCCCATTCTGATAATTTCCGGGCCGGAAGCCGTTAAAATCTGGCATGGGAAACCCCTCCTTTCTCTTTCCGGTATTGTAGCATATTCCAGGCAGCCTGACAAGATAGCGCTTGACCGGAAATATGGCCTGTGTTATGCTGTACATGAATATGAGGCGGAGGTATCAGTATGTACGAAGCATTAAAACAGAGCTTCAGAAAAACCTTTTGTGAGGATCCTGTATATGTTTTCTCGGCGCCCGGCCGCACAGAAATCTGCGGCAACCATACGGATCATCAGGGCGGCTATGTTCTTGCAGCAGCGGTGAATCTGGAAACTGTGGCAGCGGTACGTCCCCGGGAGGACGGATGTGTACGGCTGCTTTCAGAAGGATACCCGATGACAGAACTGAATCTTGGCTCCCTCACCGTACGGAAAGAGGAAAAAAACAGCACAACGGCACTGATTCGGGGAGTTGCTGCGGGATTCATGCAGCGAGGATTTGAACCGGTCGGTTTTGACGCATGTGTGAGTTCCAGTGTTTTGACGGGCAGCGGACTCTCCTCTTCTGCAGCGTTTGAAGTCCTGCTCGGGACAATACAGAATCACCTGACTA
>JAFYGX010000120.1 GCA_017543025.1 Solobacterium sp. | reverse complement strand
TATGAGTATGTACACGGTGAACTGAAGAAAATCGGTGTCACGCTCAAACTGCTGTGGCAGGAGTACAAAGATGGCGTGAAAGACGGCGTTCCGGTAGGATACACAAAATTCTGCGAAGACTACACTAAGTATGTCGAGCAGAACGACCTCACGAGCCATATCACGCACAAGCCCGGTGTTGTATGCGAAGTGGACTGGAGCGGTAAGACAATGCGACTCCATGATCCGGAAGAAGGTAAGGTATATCCGGTATACCTCTTTGTCGCAGTTCTTCCGTACAGCCAGCTTGCATATGTTGAGCCCTGCCTGAACATGAATGAGCAGACCTGGATCAACTGCAATATTCATATGTTCGAATATTATGGCGGCGTTACATTGCGAATAGTCTGCGACAACCTCAAGACCGGTGTAATCACGCATCCGCGTGAGGGAGACATCATTCTTAACCAGTGTTATGTGGATTTTTCCAACCACTACTGCACGGCAATCATGCCCGCCGGTGTGAAAAAGCCGAAACAGAAGGCTTCCGTTGAAGGTACTGTCGGAAAGATCACCACTGCCATCATCGCCCGTCTGCGTAATAATGAGTACACCTCAATCTATGATCTCAAAACGGATGTGGCGGCAGCACTGGAGGATTTCAACAATAAGCACTTTCAGAAGCGCGAAGGCAGCCGCCGTCAGGTGTTTGAAGCAAATGAGCGCATTACACTGCGTCCGCTGCCTGCCTTTCCATATGAATATGCTGTGTGGGAATCTGGACGTGTGATTGGTTCAGACTTTCATGTGACCTACCAGACCTGCAAGTATTCCGTGCCATATCGTTTCGTAGGCAAGACTGTTGATCTGAAGATCACTGACAGCGTGATCGAGATCTACTGCGGCCATGAACGCATTTCTTCTCACAAACGCTTTCCGAGCTATGTTCGTAACAGGTACGACACATACCCGGAGGATATTCCTGAACGCTTTCAGAAAACGGAATGGAACGAGCTTACGATCCGGCAGTGGGCAGCTTCCATCGGCAAGCATACTTTGACCGTCATTGTTCGTATCTTCAAAAGCTTCAGCACTTCTGAACAGGGCATCAATCCCTCAATGTCTGTGCTGAAACTGAGCAAAAAATACTCTGCTGAGCGTCTGGAAGCAGCTTGTGAGCTGGCACTTGAACATGTCAGTATACCGCGCTACTCGCATCTCAAAGCGATTCTTTCCTCCGGTCAGGATGCGGAATATGAGGAGAAAAAGAAGCAGCAGAACGAATCGTCGCCCGCCGGATTTGTACGCGGTGCTGCCTATTACGGAGGTGACGATCATGCTGAGTGAGGAGACAAGACGCAAGCTTCGTGAAATGAATCTCGGTGAACTGGTCGAAGCCCTTGACCTTCAGGAAAAGCAGCCGGAATATATGACACTGACCTTCGATGAACGTATGAATCTTGCTGTTGATTACACTTACTCTGCCAAGTATAATGCCAGGGTTCACCGTCTGATCAAAGCGGCTAAATTCCGGATTGCTGATGCGGCGCTTGTGAATGTATACTATGAAAAGCGCGGGCTGGACAGAGATCTGATCCTGACGCTTGGAAACTGCGGCTTCATCGAAAAGAACCAGCCGGTCGTATTCAACGGATTCACCGGTTCAGGAAAAAGCTACCTTGCATGTGCCATCGGAAGACAGGCTTGTATGCAAGGATTCCGCACAAGATATATCCGGGTTCCTGATCTCATGCAGCTGCTTAGTGAAGCATCTCTTGATGTACGCGGCAGAACAAAGCTCCTGAAAAAGTTCAGCGGATACCGGTTGCTGATCCTTGACGAATGGCTGCTGAACGATATGACGGAGAACGAGCAGCATTTCTTTTTTGAACTGATCGAGCGCCGCTATGACTGCACCTCAACAATCTTCTGTACGCAGTATAAGCGTGAGGACTGGCACAGCCGATTGGGTGGCGGTATCCACGCTGATGCGATCATGGACAGGATCGTACATACCGCTGCATGGGTGTATTCGGGTGACATCAATATGCGCCAGTTGCAGGCAAAGGAGGCAGAGTCATGATGGAAAACTACTGCGCCTTCAGCAAAGATCACAAATGCCTAAAATGGGAAGATTACGAGTTGACTCGCCATGAACTGGAAGAAGCAGACCGGCTGTGTCACGGTAACTGGATCGAAATTCAGAGGCTGTATGCGTACATAGACGCACTCAGATCCATCTTAGAGAAAAACAGCATCGAATATCCGGAGATGTGATCTTCTGTAACATCGGATAGGTTCACTGTCGATCAGGACAGAAGATCCTGCTAGTGTGACCGACGCCGTTTTCACTGCTTCTGCCTACATTTCGCTTCGCTTCATTCCGGCAGAAGCAGTGAAAACATTCATTCAGTTACGCCACCATCTGCAAGTGCGTTCCTTGCGCGAATTGATGCGTTCCTCGTTGCGGATTGGTGCGTTCCTTGATGCGGATTACCGTTTTCCTTGTTGCGAATTGATGTTTTCCTAAACGTGAAATAATCATCGAAACCAAATAGACATTTGTTCGCCCGGTCTTTCACCCATGAAAAACCGGGCTTTTTTATGCCCTGTTGACGGAGGTGGATTGCAATATTCAGCTGATTCCGATTCATGAACCCGATCCGTCTCCGGCACAGCTTCTGAAAAAAGGAGGAACCACAATGCTGAACAGAATCATTTTCATGGGCAGAATCACTGCCGACCTCACCGTGAAGCAGACGAGCAGCGGCAAGGAGTATCTGCGGTTCTCTGTTGCGGTCGATCAGCCGGCAAAGGACGGCGGGCACAAGACGGAT
>JAFYGX010000119.1 GCA_017543025.1 Solobacterium sp. | reverse complement strand
AGTTTTACAAAGATCTCGACATTACTGTACCGACGAGTTTCAAACTGGAACAGTTCCGTGCCAGCACAATTCATATCTGAGGCTTCTGCCGATATGAAAAAACGCATGATACAAGATTACCTGTTTTCATGCGCCAAAATTTATAGACCTACTTTTGGGGATTATCGTAGGATTATACATGCATAGCAATCGCATTACACAGGTGTTTCAGATATGCGGCACAGAAAGCGGAAGAATGCGTAAGAAAGCTGGAGAATGCGGAAGAATCTCAGCCGCGCCGGTTCTCTGAATCCCAGGCCGTATGTAATAAAGCAGGATCTCACAACCGATGAGTCTGAATGGGTAATGAGCAGTCAGCGTAATGCGCAGCGGAAACGAACTGCCGGGTGTAATTCATAATGAACCGCGCCGGTATTTCACAGAATTAAGCGGGAAACTGTTATAATTCAAGCGTTATGAATAAATATCATCAGATTAACCGCAAACTGCTGAAAGGCTGGAGTGTCATTGCAATAATCCTTACCGTAACCTACTTTCTGGAAGTGCTGAAAGGAACACGGTCGATCATTTATTATGGATTGTTTCTGTTTGTGACACTGGTTCCGCTGCTGATCAGCTATGAGTTCTATAAGAAAAATCCGGATCAGAGAGAACTGAAGTATTATGTAAGTCTTGGCTATTTCATCATGTATCAGTTTGTGCTTCTGACAGGAAATACGCCGTTTGTGTTTACCTATATCTTTCCGATGCTGTCGCTGCTGATTTTCTATCATGACAGAAAGCTGATCCGTAATCTCGGTCTGTGCAGTCTTGGGATAAATCTCATCATGGTTGTCGCCGGTATCTGCAATGGTGAAATAACAATGGCAAACAGCCGGGATGCGGAAATCCGGATTGCCCTCATCGTGCTGGTATTTGCATTTTCCTACATGGCTTCCGGTCTGTATGAAGAGATCGAATCACAGAATGAAAAATATACCGAAGAAATCGATAATAAATCCCGGCAGCTTTCCGAAATGGCGATTCAGACAATTACTGCGATTGCCAATACAATCGATGCGAAAGATACCTATACCGAAGGTCATTCCCACCGGGTTGCACTGTATTCCAGAGCACTGGCACGGAAGCTTGGAAAGAGCGAAGAAGAAGCCTCGAATATATACAATATTGCCCTTCTGCATGATATCGGAAAGATCGGCGTACCGGATTCGATTCTGAACAAACCGGGAAAACTGACGGATGAGGAGTTCTCCATGATCCGCCAGCATCCGACAATCGGAGGCAAGATTCTGCATGATGTGAAATCATTCCCGGATCTTGAAATCGGTGCGAAATATCACCACGAACGGTATGACGGAAGAGGATATCCGGAAGGACTGAAGGAAGAAGATATTCCTGAAATCGCGAGGATTATCTGTGTAGCAGACAGCTTTGATGCGATGAACAGCAACCGTGTATACCGCAAGCATTTCACAAAGGAATACATTCATTCCGAACTGGAGCACTGTGCCGGAACGCAGTTTGATCCGAAGGCCGCTGCCGCAATGATCTCATTGCTGGAGGAAGGCGAAATCAACTGGATTGATCAGCGCCCGGATATGCCGGCACCGGAGATTACAAAGGAACCGCTGCATGCAGATTCAGATCAGAGAAAAGAACTGCCTCCGGATGTTGCGAAAGAACTGGAAGAAGTCAGTAACCGGATCCGGGATCTTCTGATGGAATCGGAAGAAAAAGATCTTCTGGAGGCAATGGGCGATGCCGGTACGGTTCAGAAATTTGAAAGGAATGTCATTGAAAGCCTGAAGAAAGAAGACGGATGTCTGATTCTGATGGACATTGACAACTTTGCGAAACTGAATCATGAATACGGATATTTCTGCGGCGACGGCTGTCTCAGGATCATTGCGGAGATACTGCTTTCGGATGAACCGTACGAGGTCTGCCGCTATGAAGGAGATTCCTTCCTTGTCTACTGTCCGGGACTGAAGGATAACGAGAAGATCATTGCGTATATTGAATCCCTCAGGACACGGATGGAAGCCGCATTTAATGAGATGGAAAACCTTTCCGGCGTTACGCTTTCCTTCGGTGCAGCGGTGTCTGAGATCTGCGGCAGACGGTTTGCCCGCATGCTGAGCTGTGCGGAAACCGCACTCGGCGATGCAAAGAAAGACGGAAAAGCGGAAATTGTGATCTATCACGATTTCGGAGATGAAGAACGTCTGGCTTCCAAGAAAGACCTGGATACGCTGTCCGATATGATTGAAAAGGAATTCCGGTATCAGGGAGCGCTTGATATTGAATACCGGGAATTCGGCAGAGTTTATGAACTGGTGCGGAATCTCGGCAACCGGAATGCGCAGATGATTCAGCTTGTGCTGTTTACGATTCTGTTCAATGACAGTGCGGATATGCCGATTTCCGACAGGACAATGGTCATGAAGTATCTCGAATCCGCCATTAACAATACCGTACGGAAAGTTGATGTGACAGCGCGGTTCTCCAGCACGCAGCGGATTGTTTTGTTCTCGAATCTGCCGGATGATAATGTGCAGCTTGTTATCGACCGTATCATGAAAGAATTCTACCGGATGATTCCGGACAACAAATTCCGACTTGTGTATGTATCGAAGAATATCAATCTTGCAGTGCTGAAAGGTGAGGCAGATCTCAAATGAAATGCCATTACTGCGGGGCAGAGATCAGAACAGGTTCTCTGCTGCACTGCCCGGTATGCGGCAAGCCGCTGGATTCTGTAACACAGCAGCTGGCAGATTTCCGCCAGCAGACGCAGAAGCAGTCTGTAATGGAGCCTGAACCATCGCCAGCGGGCGGAAAAGAACGGATGCAGGAAATCCGGGACGTCAAAGCAAGGACTGCGGCCCGTCTTGGCCTGGATATGAAATTCTACGGATTTCTGGTCAGCTACGGGCTGTATGCACTGGCGCTGATTCTGCTGGTGGCGGCAGCTGTACTGTTTCTTTCCATGCGCAGGGTCAATGGTTCTCAAACAGCATCCTTTCTGCTGGCCGGTATCATCTGTACGGCAGGAATCGGATTATGTCTGCTCAGCCGGCAGCTTCTGGCCGGGCATAAAAGCAGCGGACCGCTGGTGCTGTATATACTCACTTCCCTGCTGTTTCTTCTGCTGGCAGTATCTGCAGTACGGCTTGCAGGTACCGGAAAAGTGCTCTGCATCACAGGGGCAGTACTGCTGTTAATCCTTCTGATTTATGAAGTGAACTATTTTCAGAAACGGAAGTTTCTGTTCGGTGGATCGCTGCAGAACAGATAAAAAGGAACCTTATTGCAAAGTTCCTTTTTTTCATGGCTGTAAGATGCAGGTATATTTGTCAGTTCTTCTGGGTGAATGGAGTCATTACAAGTGTACCGTCTTTTCCGCTGACAGAAATGGAATAACAGGAGATCGTATGATCCGCATCATCCCGCTCAAACCGGAGGCCAAGATTGGGTATGGTCTCCGGAAGCTCTGCGGTAATCAGAAGATTTGTCCGGCCTTCAAACAGATCCTTATGGAACAGCTCTTCCGTACGGAATTCGATATCTCCGTCGTCTTTCATATTCATATCGCTCAGCGAAACCAACGCGAAGTTCTTCACATCCCATTCCGGATAAATAACAAACTTCTGTGCGCTTGGACTGGCGGAAAGATTTACTTCTTCCGGATCAGAAAGCGAATCTTTCACATCATCATACCAGTTTGCGATAAACGGATTGGCAAGCTGACGGTACGGATACAGGAGAACGGCGCCGCTGCCATGAATCAGTGTCAGAGACCCCGGATACTGGGAATCCTGGATCAGATACGCATCCTTTGCCAGCGAATCTTCCTGATCCGGTTTGAATGCATAACGTGTTTCTCCGTTTTCTTCCCTTCGTTCGAGCGTTCCGATTCCGCCCATACTGTCATGCATGAACTGATATTCGCCGTCGTCAAAGATTTCCAGACGACAGCTGCCTTCCTTGCATGCCCAGTCGCCGCTGATTGCAGAAAACGTAATATCCGGAAGAAACACATCGTCCGCTGCTGCAGTGGCAGCGGCTGTTTCTGCGGCTGGCTGTGCAGCAGATGGCTGCGGAGAAGATGTTCCGCAGCCTGTGAGCAGAATCGCTGCGGTAGAACAGATAATCCAGCTGAAATGTTTCATGAAATAGCCTCCCTGTTTTTTGTTTTATAAGATGCCGAAGAGCGAAAGATCGTCTTCGTCCAGCATGCGGGAAGTGCGGTTGTCTGCCATACTGAGCATTTCATCAATACGGTCATGAATCGCGGTGTCAATAAAACGGTCCACATCAATACCGCGAAGCTCAAAGAACAGCAGCGGGTTTTCATCAAACCGCGCACCGATTCCATACAGCGCGGCCGCCACATGCTTGCACATCAGCGCCCAGTCCGGACAGGAACAGAGAAAGGAAATCTCTGCAGGAGACGGAAACAGACCATCTTCTGCGAAGAAGAGATCTTTCAGGCTTTCCGGAAAATTACCGGATACCAGTTCTTCTACACTTTCAAGTTTCTTTCCGCACCGGTCCAGAATCTTCACACATTTTTCTTCACTCAGCGGAGAGATTCTCACTTCGATTTTATAGGGTGTTTTCCGTGTGCCCTGCACACGTGCCGTAACTTTCCCGCGTTCGATCTGAAGATCGATTACCGAACCGTTGCGCACATAGCGTTTGCCGCGGTCAATCCTTGAGGCGAAATCCGCGTAGCGTTCAAGATTTTCACACCACGCGGTACCCCACCAGCTCTTTGTGATCTTACGTCCTTCAATGAGAATCGGTTTATATATGATTCCTTTTTTTCTTGCTTTGGCAATACTCGCTTCCGCATTCTGCTTCAGCTCCTCAGTGCTGGGAGCCCTGTAATAGCCGGTATTCCAGTAACCTCGCATAACTCCCTCCTGTTAATCCAGTTTCAGCAGAGAAACAAGTTCTTCATTGCTGAGTTCGGTGATCCATTTTTCACTTCCTTCTCCGATGACATTGGAAGCCAGTTCTTTCTTTGACTCAATCATCTGATCGATCTTTTCTTCGATCGTTCCCCTTGCGACAATCTTATGAACCATGACATCCTTTTTCTGTCCGATCCGGAATGCCCTGTCACTTGCCTGATTCTCGACTGCAGGATTCCACCAGCGGTCAAAATGAATCACATGATTCGCATTTGTCAGGTTCAGTCCGGTACCGGCTGCCTTAAGAGAGCATACAATATACGGCATGTATTCTTCCGACTGGAAGCGTTCAACGATCTTTGAGCGCTGCTTCGGACTGACGCCGCCATGTATCACCGCTCCCCTTGCATGGAAAATTTCCGCTAGATAGCTGCTGAGCACATCGGTGATTTCGCGGAACTGGGTAAAGACAAGCACGCGTTCCCGCTTCTCATAGATCGTTTCGCAAAGCTCTTTCAGCAGCTCGAATTTTCCGCTTTCAGACGGGGAATATGCCTGCTGTCCAAGATACTGGTCGGGATGATTGCAGATCTGCTTCAGCTTGGTGATCACCGCCAGAACCATACCGCGGCGGCTGATGCCGTCAGCTGTTTCAAGCTTTTCTGCCAGTTCACTGACAAGCTTGCGGTAAAGAACGGTCTGCTTTCTGGAAAGTTCAGAATAATCGACGATCTCGAATTTGTCCGGCAGATCTTTAATGATTCGTTTATCGGTTTTCATCCGTCTCAGAAGGAACGGGTTGATCAGTGCTTTGAGGCGGGCGTAATCTTCCGGCTTCCCTTCCAGCTGATGGCAGTAAGAAGAAAATTCATCTGAAGAGCCGAGCAGTCCCTTGTTGAGAAAATCAAAGAGGGACCAGAGATTTGTCAGATCGTTTTCGATCGGGGTGCCGGTCATGGCGATCTTCATGCGGCTCTGAAAGGTTTTGATCGCCCGGGTCTGTTTGGCAACCGGATTCTTGATTGCCTGTGCTTCATCCAGAATCAGACAGTCCCACTTCTGTTTGGCCAGCTCCGGAATGCGGAGCGACATGGCGTAGGTTGTGATCGTCAGAAAGCAGGGATGCGACGCAAGCTCTGACAGCTGCTGTTTCGGAAGGCCATGCAGAATCTGAAGTTCCATATCCGGCGCAAATTTTTCCTGTTCGCCCTGCCAGTTTCCAAGCAGGCTTGCCGGTACAATCAGAAGAACATGCGCATTGGGCTTCTGCGTGCGGATATGTTCCAGATAACTGAGCACCTGCAGTGTTTTTCCAAGTCCCATGTCATCCGCAAGACATGCGCCGAAGCCAAGGGAGTCCATATAGCACAGCCAGTCAAATCCGGTTTTCTGATAAGAACGAAGCGACGCGTGCAGCGTATCCGGTACAGAAATGCCATGCAGTTTTTCCGGATGCCGGAGAGACTGAAGAAACTCAGAAAACCACTGACCGTTGGATATGATGACGCCGTTGTCCGCATCTGCGTCGTCTTCTTTCATACTGCTGCGCATCGCTTCCAGCAGGGTAATCGTATCCGTACCGTTATGCATGCGCTCCAGCAGAGAAGAAAGACGGGCGTGATTGATTTCAATCCATTTGCCTTTGATCATCGCAAGCCCTTCGGTCATCTGAAGAAGCCTGCGTATATCGTCTTCACTCAGTTCCACGCCATCAATTGTCAAAGAAGGCGTCGTGCTGAGAATACTTTCAAATCCCAGCATGGAAGGTGCTTCGTTGCCGAGCCGGATGGTAAGTGAGGCGTTCATCGCCTTCTGTTTCCACCAGTTCGGAATCCGGCAGAGAATGCCGGTCTCTTCAATTGCGGCGGCAGAACAGAGAAACTGATAGGCTTCATCTGCACTCAGCTGAAGCGGATGAAACAGTTCTCCGGTTTTCATGAATTCCGCAATCAGAGGAGATACATCTGCTGCCTTATTCAGACAGGAAAGCAGTTCCAGCAGTTTTCTGCGGTCTGCGTTGTATTCCGTCAGAGCATATTTCAGAGGATAATGATGCACTTTTTTATCTGTGCCGCGTGATGCATAGGTTGCCATGAAGGCAAACGGAAACTCCGCATCTTTCGGAGCTTCCACAAGATGAAAGAAGATCCGTTCCGGAACATGAAGATTCTGGTTTTTCTCTGTCAGATACAGTTCAACCGAACCGTCATAAGCCTTGATTTCATTCCGGAAGCGTTTCAGAAGATGCCGGTAAATCATCCGGATCCATGCTTTATCTACAGTCTCGCTGCCGATGCCGAACGGCACAGCGGCGAGCAGCTGATCAATCTGAGCGGAACTCAGTCTGACCGAGACTTTGTCACGGGCAATCTCCAGCTCCGGAAGTTCTGTAAGACAGCGGAAAAAGGAGGACGCAACCAGATAAAGGTAGGCAGTGCTGGAGCTCATCTGATCCGGCTTCGGACCAGCGCCGAATTCATACAGCCTCTCAAACGGATCCGTCCCGGTCCAGCGTTTCGCTTCCTCCAGTGTTTCTTCTGAGCATTCGCCGGTGATATCCGGATAAAAACCATCTTTCCGGAAAAGAAATCGAAGTTCTCTGGTAATCATGCCACAGGTAATCCTTTCACTGTATTCATTGTACCTGCAGGGAGACATTAATGAAAACAGAGATGCGGAAAAGAGTGCCGGGTATCGCGAAACAGGTATAATAAGGAACGAGGTAATGAAATATGAAAATCCAGTATCTGATTAATATTGTATTGATTGCTGTTTCGGGATACATGCTTTACAGAGTGATCCGGCTTTCCGGCCGCAGTAAGCAGAATAAGAAAATGCTTGAAATTCT
>JAFYGX010000010.1 GCA_017543025.1 Solobacterium sp. | reverse complement strand
TGAGGTTATATGCCGATATAAGATTCAGGATCTTCTGAGAATCAATCAGTTCTGTCAGTACTTTCATAACAGTTTTTATTTTAGCGCGTTTCCGGGCGCATATTGTCAATAACGCTTATTTCACAGAAAACAGAAGACAGGCCGCATGCATGACACAGATGCCGGTCAGAGCTGCCCGTCCTGCCATCCTTTGCAGATATCGCACCAGCCCTGTGCGCGGGAGGCAAGCTCAAGTTCCTCCGGCGTCAGGGTGACTGATGTATATTCATCTCCCGCAGCCGGGTGCACATACGCAAACCGCTTCATCGAGACATCCAGCCAGACCGTGATTTCTTCCGGGGTGCCGAACGGGCACACGCCGCCCGGCTGATATCCGATCAGTGTCTCCACCTGATCGCGCGGAACCATGTGGGGCTTGGTATGGAACTGCGCCTTGAACTTCGAACTGTTGACCCTGCCGTCTCCGGCCATCACCACAATGACCGGTTTTTCCTCCACGACAAAGGAAAGTGTCTTGGCGATCTCCGGTTCCGTGCATCCGATCCGCAGGGCCGCATGTTCCACCGTATCGATGGTTTCTTCATGTCTTGTGAAACGGTCTTCCAGACCGTATTTCTTCAGTGCTGTATATACCTTTTCGTTAATCATATCCGTTTATGTTTTTCTTATACCGGCATATTATAACGCAGGAATAAACTGGCAGTCCGCAAAGGGCACAGGAGGGCATGCGGAATTCCGCTGAGGGGAAGCATTCGTTTTCTGCGTATATTATTTCGTGCGGAAAGCGGAAGTGGATTATGATTGACGCGAGAGAAATCTGTGCTTTGGGAGTGATATCTATGAGCAGTGAAACTGAAAGACGAATCTATATTCTTTCTCCGGCATATTGTTTGAGAGGATGGAAACTCCTGCCGTTCGGCATTACACAGGCCTGGGGAACGAATACCGAGTTTGTGGATAAGGAAACCTATGCGCTGATGCTGGACTGCGATGGCGAGACATTGATTGACTATGATGCGCTGAGTGAGAAACAGAAAGCTTGGTATGACTTCTGGGAAGAACAGAATGTCATACAGCGCTGCACGGAGAAGAAGCACCTTCTGCCGTATCAGGAATATAAAGCGTATGACTGCCGCTATAAATCTTCCATCAGCTGGTCCATTACCGGAAAATGCAATTATTCCTGCAGGCACTGCTTTATGTCGGCACCGCACGCCTTAACCGGAGAACCGTCCTATGAACAGCTGATGACGATGCTGGACAGTTTTGAGCGGTGCGGAATCCGAGGAATCGGGCTGACCGGCGGAGAACCGCTGATCCGGCCGGATTTCTGGCAGCTGGTTGATGAGATCCGGAAGCGGGATATGTTTATCACGACAATTTACTCCAACGGGAAACTCGTTGATGACCGCTTTATCGAAGAACTGGAAAAACGGGATCTTCATCCGGTTGTCCAGCTGAGTTTTGACGGGGTCGGACACCATGATTGGATGCGGGGCGTAAAGGGTGCTGAACAGATCGCTGTGGATGCTTTCCGGCGCTGTCAGAAACATGACATTCGTACCTCAGCATCCATGGCCCTGTGCAGGGAAAGCGCCCCCAGCATACGCGAGACGGTAAAGCTGCTCGCATCGGTGGGCTGCGCCAGTCTCAAGATCAACAACGCCTCACCGCAGGGAGAATGGAAGAATGAGCCGGAGCACTACCTGACCGATGCCGAGGCAAATCAGATTTATCTGGACTACATTCCGCACTTCTTTGAGGACGGGGCTCCGCTCTCACTGGTTCTTGAAGGACTCTTTCATTACAACACGGAAGAGAAGGTCGAACAGGGCATGTATGAAAAATGGATTCCCGAGGCAAACTTTGCGGATGCGCCGATGTGCGCGGTTGTCCGCCGCAGTATGTATGTCTCACCGGAGGGCAATGTGCTTCCGTGCATGTCGCTTGTCGCTACGCCGATCGAAAAGGAATTCCCGAATCTTCTGACGCAGCCGCTGGAGGAGATTCTCGATGATCCGTCGCATTACATGAGTGTGATCAATTTCCGGATTCAGGATTTTATGGATCACAATCCGGAGTGCAGAAAATGCGAGTACCGGGAAGCCTGTTGCGGCGGCTGCCGGGCTACCGCGCTGATCACCTCCCTGGATGATTATCTCGCCAGAGACATGAAAGCATGTGAGTATTTCAGAGGCGGATGGAAGAAGCGGAAAGAGGATGTCCTGCGGGCAATTGGACGGGAAGACCTTATTGTGAAAAGAACACCTGTGAAGTACACTGAAAACGGAAAATAACAGATAGGATTCTGATTATGACATCTGAAGAGAAGAAAAAACTGCTTGAATCCAACCTTTCCGACGAAGAACTGAAGACCATCTCCGGCGGAGTGAGAATCAACTGGCCGGAAAAATGCTCGGCGACCGTAGAAGACGGATCCAGCTGCGTGGGAAATGATGCGTGTTATACACTGGCGATTCACTATTACCGCTCTTATAGTCGATACGGCTGCTCTGCGACCACATCTGTGGGCGGTACCTGCTGGACCAACGATACCTGCCAGCTGATTGAAATCAAGTACGACTTTACCTACTGATCCTGCATGCGCGGGAATACAGAATATCCGTGAAGTAAACTGATAACGGAAACAGACAGAAAGGACTTTGATCATGACACCTGAAGAGAAGAAAAAACTGCTTGAATCCAAACTCTCCGATGAAGAACTGAAGGCCATCGGCGGCGGGGTGACAATCAACTGGCCGGCCGAGTGCGTGTCTACCGTAAAAGACGGAGAAAACTGCCCCTTTAACGATGCGTGTTATTATCTGAACAACCAGTATACGCGCAGTCACAAGAAATACGGTTGCTCTGCGACCGCAACCGTGGGCGGCACCTGCTCGTCAAACGACAACTGCAGAACATTTGAGATTGTGTATAACTGGGTATACTGATCCTGAATGCGCAGGAAGAGAGACCTGCGGATATGTGACAGAACGAACGGAATCAGCACAGAGCGGACTCCGTTTTTTTGCGGAATCGCAGAATAAATCCGATATGATTGTTTATGCCGGAAACGGCATGAACCAATGTATAACAGCACAACAGGAGAACGAAATGAAAACTATACTCGAAATCATGACCTCACAGGAGAGTTACTGTACCAGGCATACCGATAATCCGTCACAGCTTCAGAAAAAGGCAAAGACGCTGTGCTGGGAATACAACCGGACCGGTCC
>JAFYGX010000009.1 GCA_017543025.1 Solobacterium sp. | reverse complement strand
TTGAACATGATGTGTACATGGTCCGCATCATGATTCCACTCCAATAGAGAAATATTGTAAGACGGAGCGATCTTTTCGAATATGCTTTTTGCATATTCAGAGATCGAATCATCAAAGACTTTCCTGCGGTATTTCACAACAAGAATAAGATGGTAATACATCGAAAATACTGAATGATTATTATTGTCTAATTCCCTTGTTTTCAACATACTCTATGCCAATTATGGCTGACGTAATTAAATCATATCCGACATCCGAATTCATCCATGCCTTTACACTTCGTAAGAAAGCGGGGACTTCTTCGGAAATACGTTAAAAAGAAAGCAGACACAGGAAGCGTATGAAAGTAACAGAACAGTTGAATCCCTCCGAGCGTTCCGTACAGCCGGAACAGAATTCACTTTTTTCCCTGATCCGTGAATTTCTTCAGAAGCGAACGGTCCGGATCATCACAGATAACCTCCGGCTTTTCTCTGAAAAGGACATGAGTATTTTTTCCGGCAATGCGACATTCTACATTCTCATGGCAATGGTTCCGTTTTTCTCCCTCGCTGCCGGCCTGATCAATTTCCTGCCTGAAGAATATCTCTATAGCTTTGCGGACCTGATCCAGAGCCTTTTTCCGGACATCGAGCAGATTCAGGATATGCTGAAAGACCTGCTTTCTCACTTTAATCCTGCAACAGGCACCGTTGTCATTTCGATTTCGCTTCTGAGCATGCTGTGGTCTGCTTCGCAGGGCGTATCCGCGCTCCAGCTGGGTCTCAGACGTCTCTGTTCCAGCAATCAGTCCAAACTGAAGCTGAGAATCGCATCACTGTTCTGTACGGTTCTGTTTATCCTGGTGATCGCTTCCCTTCTGATATTCCGTGTTCTGCGAAGTTCAATCTCGGATTTCGGCAGAGAAATTGCCAGACTTCTGAACCGGCCCGAAATCTCGGATCTTCTGAATTCAATTCTGAACGATGGCGGACTCATCACACTTGCCGCAACACTGGTGATTGTTATGCTTGCCTACACCTTCCTTCAGGGCCATACCCGCAGTTTCAGAAGTCAGCTTCCCGGCGCCGTCTTTACTGTAATTAACTGGCATCTGTTCTCATTGCTGTTTGAATTGTTTATCGCAAAATCCTGCAGCGCCTCTGCGCTTTACGGCTCGCTTGCCTCGATATTTCTGACTGCGATGTGGCTTAAAACCATCATCACGATTCTCTTCTACGGCGCATCTTTGAACGAAGTGCTCGCCATGCAGGCAGAAAACGGCACAGAATCTTCGCCGAACGCTTCCTGATCAGCAGAACAATTCAGCCTATTCAAAACAGGGAAGCATATATCCGCTTCCCTGTTTCTGTATTCTGCACACCACTCTTCAACCGCTACCGCCGCAGACAGTGAATCCTCACCGCCCGCAGACTACCGGTATCCTGTATCCTCTCTGACCCTGAATCTACCGCTTGAGCCGCCAGGCAAGAAACTGATCCAGCATAAGCGGTTTTGCATAGTAATAGCCCTGAAAACTCTTTACATGATACTGTTTCAGAATATCACGCATACCGGCTGTCTCGATTCCTTCCGCACAGACCTTTGCGCTGAAGATCAGCGCAAGATCGGCTATGTTTTTTATGATCCTGCGATCAGTATCATTATTTTCAATCGCTGTCACGAAGCTGCGGTCGATCTTGATGATATTGACCGGAATTTCCCGCAGAATTCCGATGGAAGAGAATCCGGTCCCGAAATCATCCAGGGCGATCTGAATTCCGTGTGATTTCAAACCGGTCAGCACATTCTTGAGCAGATCGATATCCAGCAGCCGGCATCGTTCTGTCACCTCAAGACAGAGATGATCCGGCGGAAACTCCAGATCATCCAGCGTTCTTACAACCATATCCGCAAAATCCGGTTTCTCAAGCTGGGTATAGGAAAGATTGACATTAATGATAAAATCAGGCTGTTTTCTCAGTATCTGCTTCGCGGAGATAACCGATTCTCTGATGATCCATTCGCCCAGTTCCGGAAACAGCGGGTCGGATTCAAGAACAGGAATAAACTGATCCGGCGGGACAAGTCCATATACATCACTCTTCCACCGCAGCAGCGCTTCCGCTCCGATCACCTGTTCCGTTTCTGCGTCAACAACCGGCTGGAAGAGCAGATAGAACCCTTCATAATCATGCATGATGGATGCCCGGATCGCATGAAGCATTTCCAGACGCAGATAGTTATCATCGCTTTCACTGTTTCGGAATTCACACAGATCCCCTTTCAGGCGCACTTTTGATTCTGTAAATGCAAAATTCAGGCAGGCATATACCGTCTGTGAATCAATCTCTTCGTTACTGACGCTCAGCGCGCCGCAGTTCAGATCCACCAGAATCTTTTTCCCGTCGACCACGAAATCCTCATGCATGTATTCCCTGAACCGGTCATATTTCACTCGGAAATCTTCCATGGAAAGCGAATTGCTGATGACCGCGAATTTCGCTCCATCGATCCGGTAAACATGCCCGTAGTTGCCGACAGTTTCATATGCTTTTCGGCCGAATGACTGCAGGACGCGGTTTCCGTAATGGTAACCGTACATCTCATTGATTTCAGAAAACCGGCTGAGACCGACCAGTGCAATACATATCTTCGCATTGCGCCGGATACACCCTTCCAGATCATCAAAGAAGCCATACTGGTTCCTCAGCCCGGTAAGCGTATCCATATGTCCCTGAATGCTGTGATTGCGTATGGTTCCGACAAAATAATCCGGTTCGCCGGACGGATCACGGATAACGATTCCCCGGCAGGTACATACATCATATTCTCCGTTCGTCCGCATCACCCGATACTGCATGTCATGCCCCGATGCACAGCCGGAGAAAATCTCCTCAATGCCCAGATGATACGCCTCCCGATCCTCCGGATGAATTCTTCCCTCCCAGAGATCTCCTGCACCATACATGTATACAGACGGGAGTCCGTACGCATCCACTGCGGCTTTCGACCAGCGGGAAAAATCATATTTCATATCACAGAGATAGACATAGGTACCTTCTGAAACCACCTTAAATGCTTTGTACAGCGCATCGACCATGTTCCTCCGCTCTTCCGTAATCGGCCGGATTTCCGCTTTTTCCTTCCGCGCATGGCTTTCCTGCAGAAGCTTCAGTTCCTTCAGCCGGGACTTGTCAATGTACATCTCATTATCTGCCCGGTTGAACACTTCTTCGACAGTCTGATCGCGCTCCGGTTCATAGACCCCTAACCCGGAAGCGATCACAGGACCTTCTCCCAGCTGAATATGATCTTCCACCTGTTTCCGCAGCGTCTGTATCAGAGCCTGACGGTTCTCATAATCCTCTCCCTGCAGGATGATCGCAAACTCATCTCCGCCGATGCGGAATACCGGACTGTTCTCAAAGATATGGGAAATGAGCGAACAGGAACTGATAATATATGCATCCCCGGCCCGGTGCCCTTCGGTATCGTTGATCGTTTTCAGACCGTTGATGTCACAGACCACAATTCCAAACGTCATGCGCTCATCCGCCATCTTTTTCTGAAGCTCCTTCTCATGCTCATGATAGGCGGTTTTATTCTGTGAATGGGTAAGATCATCCCTGCGGGCAAGTTCATTCGCTGTTAAAAGCTCTGCCAGATATTCCTGTTCCCTTCGCACATCCCGGTCTCTGTTTTCCACGCAGATAATGAAATGGCTGCGATCAGATGAATAGGTCACCTTCATGCGGGTATACTGAATGGTTTCGCCGTCGATCACCATCCGGTAATCCTGCGTCAGCTGCCTGATTTCTTCCAGCTCGGAAATCAGATGATCCCGGTCGAGAAACTGTCTGATCCGCTCCCGGTCTTCCGAATAGATCAGACGGTCCATATTCATCAGAGAGTCGGTAAAGAAATCATTTCCCTCATGCTGGATTCTGAGCTCCCCTGTTTTCTTTTTCGCGGTAAACTCCGCATAATTCAGCGTTTCGCAGTCTATGTAGTAGATCATGTCATAATGATCCGCAAGCGTTTCCGCGATCTGCGTATACGTAACGCTGCGCTTTTGGCTTTCCTTCAGCGCAAGCTGAGCCTGCACTTCCAGATCAATGTTTTCAATGCATACAATAATGTGTCTGCGGTCTCTTGCCATGATCTCCGTATGACGGATATGACGGACCTGACCGTCTACGACCAGGCGATAGGCGATGGAAAAGGAATTCCGGTTTTTCAGGTTTTCCAGCATATTGTCGCGGTAATGAATGCGGATGATCTTCTCCTGATCTTCCGGATGTACATATTTGCGGATACTGCGCCTGCTTTCCGCAAAGAAATCATTTCCGGTAGCAGGTACATTCAGCTTCTTGTATTCATCCGTCGAAGAGATTTCATGATATGTTCCGGTTTCAAGATCAATGTAATACAGCGTATCATACTGCTCCGCAAGACTTGCTGTGATCTGATCATAGACTTCTTTCTGCCGTTCAATCTCCTGACTGATCTCCTTCTGCCGGTGCTGCGCATCTGTATCACAGAGACCGACAATCAGACGGACGCCGTCCGCTTCCTTCACGATCGCCGCTTTCAGTGCGACATGGATATAATGCCCATCCATCAGAAACCGGTAATCCAGTGTAAACAGTCCGTTTTTCTCAATCTCTGCAAGAACATTCTGCCGGGTGAACTCCGACAGAAACCGATCCAGATCGTCCGGATGATTGAAATTCAGCGCAGCGGTACGTACGGTATTGAAAAAGTTTGTACCTGTTTTTGCCTGATCGATACTCTCGGAATAAATCTCGGTTGCGCTGAACTCATGATAGGTTTCGCGATCCGGGTCAACGACATAGACACAGATAAAATCGGAAGAGATCGCCTGAAGGCGCGCATAGATCAGCAGTTCTTCCTTTATCTGCGCCTGTTCTTTCCGCAGTCTGGCAAGCTCGTCGATATCTGATACGGCAACTGAAATCAGATTGTTTTCCGGCAAAGAAGGACACAGGACAATTTCCCGGAAACCCTCTCTTCCGTTTTTCCGCATGCGCACAGTCAATGAAACGTTTCTGTTCTCCTTCATTGCACTGACAAAACAGGCATGGTTCATCACAGCTGAAAATGCCGCCCGATCTTCTTCATGGACACAGGAATTCATCGTCTCTTCACATAATGCAAAAAAACCACTGCCGAATTTAACCTGCCCGGGAAAGCTGTCGGAACTGTACTGTGCATATTCATCGGTTTCCAGATTGACGCAATACAGATTCTCAGCTCTCTGTGAATATGCTTTTGCAATGCATGCATTGACAGCCTGCATATCCCACCTGCTGCGGCAGCCTTCCTGTTCCATTATCCTTCCCTCCGATCTGATTCATGAGTTTCACCCGATCCGTGTCGCTGAACGTTTCACAGCAATTCACGAATCCAATTACCTGTCTGAATTCATCATACTATACACATGTATGTATGTTCCATATGATAAAGGATGATTGCTGTATTCCCGCATGAGGTTCACCCCCGCAAAGAGACCGGTATTTTCCCGAACGAAAAAACGCCTGCGCGCACATCATACGATTCAAAAACCTTATCATGGACAGCTTCAGGCGATATCGTTACTGTGCCTGCAGCACACAGTTCCCTTCTTCCTGCTGAAACAGTGATGCAGGGAGTTCCTCTGATTCAGCAGCCAGAACCCATTTCTTCCCATTTTTTCTGGGCTTCCGGGTTCCCTGCAGCGTCTGCCTGAGAGTCAGAGCAGAAACCGGTTCAGATTCAATTCCTGACAGATGGTTCTGATCGACTCCGGGCTGTAGCCTTTTGCCTTTGCAATGGAAAGATATTTCCTTGCATTTTTCCGATCGCCAAGCCGGCCAAGACAGAGCGCATAATTCCCGTAGACAACCGCTATATCCGAAGGAACCGCAGAAAACGGATCCGCTTCAATGATTGCGATGCTTTTTTCATACTGTTCTTTCGCTTCAGAATTCTTCCGCTGCTTGAGATATGCCGCCGCAATATTGCTGTAGACGATCGGATCTTCCGGATACAGCGCTTCCGCCTTCCGATAGTATTCAAGTGCTTTCTCCGTCAGATCAACCTTCCAGTAAGCTCTGCCGAGCCGCAGAAGCACGTCATTGTTTTCCGGATCAATCGCCAGTGCCTTTAACAGCGTCTGAATCTCTTTTCTGATATCTGTTTTTCCTGCATACCGCTCTGCCTCCGCCAGCAGTAACGCCACTTCTGTCTCCTCAGATGTCTCATCATTCTGTTCTGCGCGTTCTTCCATCGAAAACATCGTATTGCAGTGCGCACACTGAAATACCCCGGCCTTCAGTTCCCTGATGTCATTACTGCCGCAGGAAACGCATTGCCAGGGATGAAGCACCGGTGCATTCAACGGTTTTTCTGAATCGATTTTCGTGCCGCAGACCGGACAGAACTCATCCGTTTCGCTGAGCACATACCCGCACTTTTTGCAGAACATCCCTTATCTCCTCTGTCATTCTATCGCTTATTTCAGCCATGCAGGAGACTTCGCTCATATCTTTGTTTCAAGCATTTCAAACTTCTGTACCGGCATCGGCCGGAAGAAATAATACCCCTGCATTTCACAGCAGCCTCTCTCGAGCAGGAACTCTGCCTGTTCTTCGGTTTCCACACCCTCTGCAATCATATCCATGCCAAGCAGATTAACCATCTGTATCATACAGCTGACGTTTATGCCCTGATAATCCTTCTTCGTATTCATGATGTTTTCCTTGGCTCATTAATAGCAACCACTTCAACCAATTTAGTCACAATAAGGATTATTCACTCACTGATAATCATTCTCCTGATCACAAGCTCATTCTCCGCCACAGTCACATCAATCTGGTCTCCGACTTTGAACCCCGCTTCCGCCAGCCATTTGGCATTCAGGTTGATCTGAGGCTTAACCACTTCATCTCCATCCGCATCCCGATATGTGCCATAACCACATACCTTCAAATAACGGTGCCCCTTCTCTTCACCAGGGGTAGCCGGAACTAGCTCCATCTCCTCAGTTACAGTTGTTGTTATTCTCTTTGAAACCAGTTTTGCCATTCAGTGCTCTCCTTCAGATATGATTTAGTTTTGAAAAGAATGTGCCAGAAAGCGGCACAGGACGCCGGCACTCTCGCCGATCAAAATAAGATTGAAGACTGCTTCCAGAAAATGGTTTCCAGAAGGGTATTAGACTTTGAGTATAGCCCAAAAATGATTAAGGTCCAAGAAAAAAAGGATTCCGGCGATAGGAGCTCTTTAACTCCTACACACAGGAATTCCTTTATCTATGGCTTGGTTACGTTTCTATATAGGTAGGTATCAATTCCCGACTTGAAGCCTACGGTATTTCCTTCTTCCGATCAATAGAGCTGTGATGCTGATCACAGCATAGATAACTGGCGCTGCCTGAAAGTTCAAAAACAATCTGCCCGCCAGATGTATCAGTCGGTAGTTGGTAAATCCTGTATTCATCAAAACCGCATTCGGCCGGAGAAGCCATATTCTCTGTATGATGCCGAAGCGATCCGGAAGATTTGCAAACAGATCAATGATCAGATATCCCAACAATCCGCAGGTCACAGCGGGCTGATTCTGTGTAATCACAGACAGCAGCATGGTCACAGCGGCAAAAAGGACCGCTGCAAGAAGGTAAATCCCTACGTACACCCCCAGCATTTGTCCGAGCGTATACGGAAGCATGGACCACGGCTTTACCAGCTGCAGCATTTCCCCCATCCCTTCCATCCCGTAAACAAGGGAATAAGGGGTGAATATCGCAAGAAGCAAAAGGAATGCCGCTGCCAGAATCCAAGTAAGGCCAGCAGCAAATTTGATCAGATACAGTTCTTTCTTTCCGTATCGGCTGCACAACAGAAGCTGATTCATGTTATCTGCCGTTTCTCTTGCATAGACGCC
>JAFYGX010000118.1 GCA_017543025.1 Solobacterium sp. | reverse complement strand
TATGACTGTGTCTATGCAATTGCGCAGGCGCTTAAGAATGCAGGTTCCACACCTGATATGAGCAACGCAGATCTCTGCAGCGCACTTGTCGGCCAGTTCACTTCCATGACATTCAACGGTCTGACCGGTAATGATGTCACATGGAATGCGAATGGTGAAGTTTCCAAAGCTCCGAAGGCAGTCGTTATCAAAGACGGCGTTTACGTTGGCGCTGAAGGCTGATTACACGAAAAAAAACGGAAAAATCAGGGTTGCCGATGGAAACATTGGCAACCTTATTGTATTTTTATGGAAAGGGGATAGTGTATGGCTTTTTTGTCTTATCTGATTAACGGGCTCAGTCTCGGAAGTGTTTACGCCATTATTGCACTTGGATACACAATGGTCTACGGAATTGCAAAGATGCTGAACTTTGCACACGGTGACATTATGATGGTCGGTGCATATGTGGCATTTTTTGCGCTGAATTCCTATGGTCTGCCGGTCATTGTATCTGTGATTCTGTCAATGCTGGCAACGACGGTTCTCGGCGTCCTGATTGAACGGCTTGCCTACCGGCCGCTGCGTAATGCGTCGAGTCTGTCGGTGCTGATCACCGCGATCGGTGTCAGCTACTTTCTGCAGAACAGCGCACAGCTGCTCTGGTCTTCTTCCACAAAAGTATTTCCGTCCATCGTTCCGGGCGGCGCGGTAAAGCTGTTCGGGGGAAAACTTTCCATTTCCTATCTCACGCTTGTGACAATCGCGGTATGTATTACGGTCATGGTGTGTCTTACACTGTTCATCAGTAAAACAAAGACCGGCATGGCAATGCGTGCGTGTTCGGAAGACAAAGGTGCGGCAGTGCTGATGGGAATCAATGTCAACCGGATCATTTCGATCACCTTTGCCATCGGCTCCGGTATTGCCGCATTAGCTGCAGTGCTGCTCTGTTCCACTTATCCGACTCTGAGCCCGACGCTTGGCTCGATGCCGGGCATCAAAGCGTTTACGGCTGCGGTATTCGGCGGAATCGGCTCAATTCCAGGCGCCTTTCTCGGCGGTCTTCTGCTTGGCGTGATTGAGATTCTTTCCAAAGCATATGTATCCACACAGCTGAGCGATGCGATCGTTTTTGCGGTGCTGATCATTGTTCTTCTGATTCGTCCGACCGGTCTGCTCGGCAAAAGGCAGAATGAGAAAGTGTAAGGTGGCATGTATGGAAAAATTCATGGAATGGATCAGATCATCGTTTCACCGTGCAAACCGTAGCCGCACGCTTTCCTATCTGATTGTAATCGTCAGCTATCTGGCTGTGGAAGGAATGATGAAGACCGGCAGTCTGTCCAGTATGTTTCAGTCACTGCTGGTACCGGTAACCTGCTATATTGTTGCGGCGCTCGGTCTGAATCTGAATGTCGGAGTCTCCGGAGAGCTGAATCTCGGACAGGCCGGATTCATGAGCATCGGTGCGTTCATGGGTGTCTGCATATCGGGATCGCTTGCCCGTTCCATCAGCAATCCGATTGTCCGTCTGGTTCTTGCGATCATCTTCGGGGCGCTGATTGCGGCGCTGATGGGTACGCTGATCGGTATTCCGGTGCTGAAGCTGCAGGGGGATTATCTCGCAATTGTAACCCTGGCGTTCGGTGAGATCATCAAGTCGCTGATCAACAACATGTATATCGGATTCGATGACCGGGGCATGCATTTCAGTTTTGTGGAAAACAGACTGAAGCTGAACCCGGGCGGAAAAATGCTGATCAACGGGCCGATGGGTGCGACGGGCACACAGCGCATCAGTACGTTTACAGTAGGCGTAATTCTGATTCTGATCGCATTGACCATCATCTATCATCTGATTTATTCGAGAAACGGCCGGAATATTCAGGCCTGCCGTGATAACCGGATTGCGGCGGAGTCGGTCGGCATTCATGTGGCGAATACCAAGATGCTCGCATTTGTGATTTCCGCTGCGCTTGCCGGTGCAGCGGGGGCACTGTACGGTCTGAATTATGCAACGCTGGTGCCGGGCAAATTTGATTTCAACCTTTCGATCCTCATTCTTGTCTATGTCGTTCTCGGCGGTCTTGGCAATATGACGGGAACGATCATCTCAACGATTATTCTTGTGCTGCTTCCGGAGCTGCTCCGCGGCCTGCAGGATTATCGTATGCTGATCTATGCGATTATTCTGATTCTGATCATGATTCTTTCCAATAATATGACGATCAAGCTGTATCTTGATAAACAGAAGCGCAAGCTCAGCGAGAAAATCCGCTCGTTCATTCAGAAGAAAAAGGAGGAACCCGCACATGAATAACAACCGGGTACCGGTGCTCGAAGTAAATGATCTAGGCATCGATTTCGGCGGTCTGACTGCGGTAAACGAGCTTTCAATGACCGTCGGCAGCGAAGAGATCGTCGGTCTGATCGGCCCGAACGGGGCAGGCAAGACAACGGTCTTCAATATGCTTACAAAGGTCTATAAGCCTACCCGCGGAACAATCCGTTTTCTGGGTCAGGATACCTCGAAAATGACGGTTGTTGAGATGAACCGGGCCGGAATCGCAAGAACCTTTCAGAATATCCGTCTGTTTTCCAATCTTACGGTCAGAGACAACGTCAAGATCGGAATGGGAAAACGAATTACCTACAATACGGCAGAAGCGATCTTCCGCCTGCCGAAGTTCTATGAGCAGGAGAAAATGGTTGAGAATGAGACGATGGAGCTGCTGTCGATCTTCGGACTGGCAGACAGTGCGGATCTCTTTGCCGGAAATCTTCCGTACGGCGCACAGCGCAGACTTGAGATTGCCCGGGCGATGGCAACGCAGCCGAAGCTTCTTCTGCTGGATGAACCGGCAGCCGGTATGAATCCGCAGGAAACGGAAGAACTGATGCAGATGATACGGTTTGTCCGGGATCACTTCCGGATCGCAGTCCTGCTGATCGAACATGATATGAAGCTGGTCATGGGAATCTGTGAGCGGATCACAGTGCTGAATTACGGAATGATGCTGGCGGAGGGCGTGCCGGCGGAGATCCAGTCAAATCCGCAGGTTATCAAGGCCTATCTGGGAGAGTGATCGAATATGCTGAATGTAGAAAATCTGGTCGTGCGATACGGAATGATCGAAGCGATCAAAGGTATTTCCTTTGAAGTAAAAGACGGTGAGATCGTTACGCTGATCGGTGCCAACGGCGCCGGCAAAACAACTACGATGCATGCGATCTCCGGTCTTCTGAAACCTGCCTCCGGCAGTATTTATCTGGACGGCACGGATCTTACAAAAGTGCCGCCGCATTCCATCGTTACCCGGGGGCTTGCCCAGGTACCGGAAGGAAGAAGGGTCTTTGCTCAGGAAACAGTCGAAGAAAATCTGATTCTTGGTGCATACTTCCGCAGAGATACTGCTAAAATCAAAATGGATATGGAAACTGTTTACGAGCTGTTCCCGCGTCTGAAGGAACGCCGTACACAGCTAGCCGGCACACTGTCCGGCGGCGAACAGCAGATGCTTGCGATGGGCCGCGCTCTGATGGCAGACCCGAAGATCATTCTGCTGGATGAACCTTCCATGGGTCTTTCACCGCTGCTGGTTTCGGAAATTTTCAGTATTATTGAAGAGATCAATAAGAAGGGCACCACAGTGCTTCTGGTAGAGCAGAATGCGAAGCGAGCACTCGCAATTGCAAATCATGCATATGTTCTGGAGACCGGAAGAATCACGCTGGAAGGAACCGGCAAGGAATTATCCAGGGACGAACGAGTACAGAAGGCATATTTAGGAGGATAAGGTATGTACGTTAAGGACCATATGACGAAGAATCCCATGACTGTCACAGAGGATATGTCTATTTCCAAGGCGCTGGAAATCATGGGAAAGAATAATTTTCACCGTCTGCCTGTAGTGGATGCGCAGGGCAGACTGATTGGCCTTGTGACGCAGGGAATGGTGGAAGAAAGCAGCGGCATGCAGTCGACATCTCTTTCGATCTTCGAGCTCAACTATCTTCTCTCCAAGCGCAAGGTCAAAGACATCATGATTACCGATGTGCACACCACGACGCCGGATGTCTTCCTGGAAGAGGCGGCCAAAGTCATGATCGACAACAACATTGCGGTTCTTCCGATCATCGATGAAGAGCAGAAGGTTGTCGGAATCATTACAGAAAAGGATATGTTCCAGGCATTCGTTGACTTGCTTGGCTATGGCAAGCGGGGAACGCGGTTTGTGATCCGCTGTGTGGATCAGCCGGGTTATTTCCATGGGATTGCCAAACTGTTTGCGGACAATTTTGCGAACGTTGAATCGCTTGCCGTATTCCATACGGAAGAGCGGGGCACAGAAGTCGTGGTCAAAGCAACAGGCGATATTCCGGTTGAGAAGATGAGAGATATTCTTCTGCAGCACGGATACAACATCACGGAGATCGTTCAGACAACCATTGACGGAAAACGTGTCAAACATCCGGTGAAGTAAACTGCTGTTTCAGATATAAACGGAAAATGCGGGGCGGAGATGATCCGTCCCGCTTCCTCTCAGCCGCAGGAAAGGAGAATTCACTCATGAATTTCGGGGACATTCTGGTCTATCTGGCGGATATTGTTCTCCTCTATATCCTATTTAGATTTCTCCGCCATTCCCGTGCGATTCATATCCGCACAAGCATCGGTCCGCAATGGATGATCCCGGTGATATTCTGGGCAGTGGCGGCGCTTTGTTTCTTCAACTATACCGGCGTCTTCCGGTGGATACAGACCATTGTATTTCTGCTTGCCGGCGGATTGTACATGCGGATCGATTCCGGGCTCTCCCCGCGGGGAATCGTCATGTTCGGAAGACTTCATCCGTATGAGAAAACGTTTCCGATCCGGATTGACGACCGGCATCACTGTGTGTATTTCACGATGGGAAAGGCAAAGGTTCCGGTTTATTTTCTTCCCGAAGAGATGACGGAAGTAAGAGCCTATCTCACAAAACACGCCAGAGCCGCAAAACGCGCGAAAGACCGTGCGGATGCAGAACGGGCAGAGGCAAGACGGAACACAAAGGAGAAATTTCTCTCAGCCGGATCAGATCTGCTCGCAAAAGGAAAGCAGGCGCTCCGGCCCCGTACGGAAATGAAAGATGAGACTTCCGGCAATGAAGAATGAACAGGGTTTCCTGTTCTTTTTTGTGCAGCGAATGAACGAAATCAGGTGTTTCCATTTGGGAAGGGAAGTAGAATAGGACTATGAGTGAATCATCGAACGAACTCAGAGTCCGGCGCATCCTTGACCTGTATGGCGACAGCCTGTTTCGGCTTGGCTGTTCATATCTGTCCAGTGAAGCAGACGCACAGGAAATCGTACAGGATACGATTCTGCAGTATCTGCGGTACCAGCCGGATTTTCAGGGAGATCTGCTGAAGGAAAAAGGATGGCTGATGAAAACAGCGGCGAATCTTTCCCGCAATCGGCTGCGGTTTTTCCGGAACCATGCGGCAGAAGAGCTGGAAGATAATGTGGAGCAGCCGGAATCAGCTGATCTGCGGTTTGTCTGGGATGCCGTGCAGTCGCTTCCGGTGCGCTATCGGGAAGTGATCCATCTGTTTTATCAGGAAGGATACTCTACCGCTGAAATCGCCCGTCTGCTTGACCGCAGGGAAGGAAGCGTGCGGTCAGACCTGCACCGGGCAAGAGAGAAACTGAAACAGATACTCAGGGAGGACTATGACTTCGAATAAGTACCGGAAATTCAATGAATCGATCCGTCTGAGTGAAGAAGCGAAAGAGGCGGTTCTGAATCAAGTGCTGAAGACGGCGGATGCACCGGAATCGTCTGAAACTGTCCGGCAGAGGCCGGCGTTTCGCATGCCTTTCTGGACCGGGATCATCGGCGGGCTCGCGGCTGTGATTTTGCTTGTTGTTCTGCCGCTGTCCCGTACACCCTCAGCGACAGAATATGCGGCTGATGCGCCTGAAACCGGAGTTTCGGAAGAGATGATGCAGATGAATGCAATGGCCGCCTCCGAAGCGCACAGCCTGCTGCCTGATCTTTCCGCTTATTCGGATGCGCAGGTGGTTGAACAGCGGATCATGGATGATGGAAGCGGGTTTACGGAAATCAGAAATGGCGATCAGATCATAACGATCCGTTCGTTTCAGAACGATTCGGAAATGGAAGAAGTCGCTGCGGAAGAAACGGATTACGACCGTCGGGAAGGAAATCACAGCCGAGCCTCTGATGCAGAGGTGATCGTGCTGGATCACAATCAGATTCATTATGAGATTTCTTTTTCTGCCGGGATCCCGGAAGAACAGAAAGAAAAACTCCTGAAGATTCTGACAGACGGAGGATAAGGGATGGAAAACGGTTCACTGAAGGATAGGATCAGAGCACTGCAGGATCCGAAGAATGCGGCATTTCTGGCGCGTCTGTGTCCGGATACGGATGCGGAGCGGATCCTCGGCGCGCGGGTGCCGCAGCTGCGAAAGCTGGCGGTTCAGGCGGAAAAAGAAGGTATTGTGCCCGCATTTCTGGCAGAGCTTCCGCATGAATATCATGAAGAGAATGTCATGCATGCGATTCTGATCAGCCGGATACGGGACGCGGAGCAATGCATTGCAGAACTGCAGCGTTTTCTTCCGTTTGCGGATAACTGGGCTGTGACAGATGCGATACGGCCGGCTGTGATGAAATCACACACTGCTCTGCTGGAGCCTTATCTGAATCAGTGGATGTGCAGCAGCCATCCGTTTACGGTTCGCACAGCTATCGGGCTGTATATGGCTTATTATCTGGAAGATGGATTCCGGATTGAACAGGCAGAGCAGATCGCTTCCATGCGGTCGGATCATTATTATGTGAATATGATGCGGGCGTGGTATTTTGCGACCGCGCTGGCAAAGCAGCCGGAAGCGGTTCTGCCGCTGCTGCAGGGCAGCCGGATCGATCGGTTCACCCGGCTGAAGGCAATTCAGAAATCGCTGGAGAGCTATCGCATTGATGATGCAATGAAATCAGAGCTGCGCAGGCTGAAACAAGAGGTACATCCGTTATGAATATCACAGTTTATCTTGGCTCAAATCCCGGAAACAACCCGCTGTATCTGAAATGGGCAGAAGAAATCGGCAGCCGGATCGGAGCTGCCGGACATACGATGATCTATGGCGGGGCAAACGACGGTCTGATGGGAGCTGCGGCGAATGCGGTGAAAGCAAACGGAGGAAGGGTGATCGGAGTGATTCCGGGATTTTTTGCCCATCGCAGTCATAACGGACTGGATCAGCTGATCGCAGTAACCGGCATGCCGGAGCGAAAGCAGAAAATGATGGAGATGGGCGATGCGTTTCTTGCGCTTCCGGGCGGACCGGGGACGCTGGAAGAGATCAGCGAAGTGATATCTGCGCTCCGGATCGGACTGATTTCCTGTCCATGCGTTATTTTCAGTCCGGACGGATATTACGATGATCTGAAGCATCTGTATGAAAAAATGACTGCGGAAGGCTTTCTGAGGCGGGAAGAACTGACACGTGTCGTCTTTGCGGAAACGGTTGAGGAAGTGATGCGTGCGCTGGGATGCCGGAAGGAATGAACGGAAAAACCGGCATTTCTGCCGAATTCAGGATAATGACTATCTAAATTTGGTTGGGGTGAGGTCATCCCAATCAGATTATACGGGGCGATAACCCCATTTCTGAAAAGC
>JAFYGX010000117.1 GCA_017543025.1 Solobacterium sp. | reverse complement strand
TGGTGCCTCGACTGGAACACCCCGAGTATCGAGTTCTACCACTCCCTCGGCGCTGTTCCGATGGACGAATGGACGGTATACCGGATTACCGGTAATACGCTGCTCGAACTGGGCAGTTCAGATCCGGTATGACAAAAGAAGGATCGCCAAGGCGATCCTTCTTTCTTATATCATCGATGGTTTACCGCTTGTACAGTTTTTTCCGGATTTGTCCGAAACGGATTCTCGCAATAATAGCTGCAATAAAGAGCGCAAGGCAGATGCACGTCGCAGAGATGATCAAAGCGGCATGACTTCCTTCGCTGGCATATCCGGGCAGAAGGAGAGTTGCTATGACCAGGAACACAAAGCAGGCTGCAAGGAGAATGATTTGAAGTTTTCTCATCTGACCCCATTTCTGCAGGTCAAGGTTTCTTTGCTCCGCTTCGGCAACCGCATACTTTTTCCCGCAGGATTTGCAGCGATATACGCCGTCTTCCAGCACCACGTTATTGCTTCCACAGTTTCCGCAATCGATCTTCAGCATTGCGTGCTCACCTCTGTCTGAATTCTGTTCTTTGGGGATTGTATCACAGATTCCGCACTCCGGGCAAGAGCATTTCATTTTTCGTTGTCAAATAATCCGTCCGCATGATATGATGGATGCATCTGAGCCGTCAAACATAAACGTATACCGAAAACAGCATCAGATTGGAGTGATCTATAATAATGAAAAACGTGTTAGTGACTCTGCCCGTCAAGGAAACACATCAGGCAAGAATCCGCGATGCTGCACCGGGCTGCAACGTCCTGTTTGTTCCCGGCAGAGAGGTAACAGAAGAACAGGTTTCCGAGGCAAACGTAATCATCGGTAATGTCCCTGCGAAAATGATCCGGGGTTCGGAATGTCTGGAACTGCTGCAGCTGGAATCCGCCGGAGCGGACGCCTATCTCGCGCCCGGCCTCCTCTCCGAATCCACTGTGCTCTGCAACGCAACCGGCGCCTACAACCGCACCGTTTCGGAACATGCGGTTGCCCTGACGCTGATGCTGATGAAAAAGCTCCATCTTTACCGTGATGAGCAGAAGAAAAGCCTTTGGAAGGACTGCGGGACCGTAAGCTCCCCCGTCGGCGCTGTCGTTCTTGTGGTGGGGCTCGGTGAAATCGGGCTTCAGTATGCAAGAATCATGAAAGCCATGGGCGCTTATATCATCGGCGTAAAACGCCGTCCGGGCAGCTGTCCGGACGGTATTGACGAACTGGTACAGACGGACGAAATCGATTCCGTTCTCCCCAGGGCTGACGTGGTCTTCTCCATTCTTCCGAGCACCAAGGGAACCGTGCACTTTTACACTTCAGAACGCTTCTGTCTGATGAAGAACAGCGCACTGTTTATCAACTGCGGTCGTGGGAATGCTGTCGAAAGCAATGTTCTTCTCAAAGCCCTGCAGGATGGTGAGATCTCCGGAGCGGCCGTTGACGTGACGGAGTCTGAACCTCTTCCTGCGGATCACCCGCTCTGGCTGCAGGAAAACATGGTCATCACCCCGCACGTGGCGGGCGGCTACCACCTGCCGCACACTCTCGAGTGCATCGTTGACATTGCCTGTGAGAACCTGGCACACTGGCTGAAAGGTGAAGAATACCGGAACGTGGTTGATTTTGAAACCGG
>JAFYGX010000116.1 GCA_017543025.1 Solobacterium sp. | reverse complement strand
TGACCAATGCGGAATTGATTGTAAAAACAGGAAAATCTCAACGTACAATCACCCGTGTTCTTGCCTCTCTCAAAGGAAAGGGCTTGATCAACCGTATCGGCTCCAATAAGACCGGACACTGGCAGGTAAAATAGCTTTTATCTGGCAATGCTTTGAAAACAAAATTGTTGATCGGCGAATTATTTGCGGTTCCAATGAACATAGAAAAAGGAAAAATATGCTTACTCATGAAATGATCACAAATGAACGGAAAAAAATGGGGCTTACAAGTAAGCATCTTGCAAACAGTCTTGGCGTAACATTATCGACAATGGCACGTTATGAAAACGGTACGATTCAGCACATTCCTGAAGACCGGTTACGCAAGATTGCCGAGATACTGAACTGTTCTTATGAATACCTTACACAGGACGATCCGAAATACTCCAAATCCGTAAAAAAAAGGACATCTCCCACAGGATACGGGGAAGATCCTTCTTTTGTAAAACTGTACGACTGGTTCAGTAAGCAGAACCGTTCGACGCAAAACGCAGTTCGAAGCTTGATTGATTCCGTAACATCATGATTGCCAGGCAATGATGATGTTTTCATTTTGCTGGTTCAGTCCATTTCAGGTGAAACAAGCCAGTTACAGACAGTGCATACTTCCTTTTGGCCCGGGCGTACCGCAGAGAATCATGCAGTGCTGTTATGGGCGCAGGAAAATTTCAGGTAATTACTGCATGGTGCTGTAATTATGAAGCGTATTGATTATGCTTAAGGTGAAACACAGTGGTACGGCACGAAATATCCCGGCAGGCGGAGACCGTTATCCGGCCTGAAGAAGGAGCACGTTCAAAATGAATAATGTCTCTGAACGGTCTGCGACGGAGACAGGAGTGTATCATTTATGTTATTTCTCAGACAATATCAGCTTGATATCATGCTGTTTATGAGCGGGATCTGCGGCATTCTTGCGGTTCTGACTGCTGTGCCAAGATCCCTGTCGCCAAAGTGCCGGAGCATTCTTGCGGTAATGGAAGTCGCGTCGATGTTCTTACTGCTGTTTGACCGGGCTGCTTATCTCTATCGGGGAAACGGAAGTGAACTCGGTACATTCATGGTTCGCTTCAGCAATGGAATGGTGTTTTTCATACAGCTGTTCATCCCTCATCTTGTGACAAGGTATCTGTATGATCTGTTCGAAGAGGAAGGGAAACTCGGGTATGCGACGAAGCGGCTGCGGGTATGCGAAGTGCTGTTTATGATCGGTACGGTTCTGATCATCATTTCCCAGTTTACCGGTCTGTACTATACCTTTGACGCGCAGAACCGGTATCAGCGTTCCCCGGGTTTCGTGATCTGCTATATCATTCCGCTTCTCATCATTCTGCTTCAGGAATCGGTGCTGTTCCGTTGCCGGAACAGACTGGATCACAGGCTTGTATCAGCGATCGCCGTCAGTATTGCGCTGCCTTCCGTCATGTCGTTCGTGCAGATCTTCTGTTATGGCGTGTCACTGACAAATATGACAATGGTATTTGTTGTGAGCGTCTTCTTTGTCTATGCGCTGAACGATATGAATATGGCAATTGAGCGGGCAAGGCAGCGGGAAATTGATTTTTACCGGAAGGCAGAGCAGAAAGAGCGGGCAATGTTTGAACAGACCGCAGAAGCGCTTGCCAATGCGATTGACGCGAAGGACAAGTATACGCGAGGTCATTCGGCGAGAGTTGCGATGATCTCCAGACGGCTTGCGGAAAAGGCCGGGTTTTCAAAGGAATTCTGCGGGCAGGTATATTATGCAGCCCTGCTGCATGATGTCGGGAAAATCGGGATTCATGACCGCATTCTGAATAAGGAAGGGAAGCTGAGCGAAGAAGAATTCATGGAATAAAGATGCATCCGGTGTACGGAAACCATATTCTTTCCGGGATCCGGCAGTCGCCGTATTTCTGTGTCGGAGCCCATTACCATCATGAGCGGTTTGACGGAAACGGATATCCGGACGGAATTGCGGGGGAAGATATCCCCGTGATTGCCCGCATCATTTCAGTAGCTGATGCCTATGATGCGATGACCTCTTCCCGGAGCTACCGGGAATCCATTTCGGAAAAACGGGTCAGAGATGAACTGCTGAAGGGGAAGGGGACGCAGTTTGATCCCCGCTTTGCGGAACTCATGCTTGAGCTGATCGAACGCAGAGATCCGGTATGTACGGGGGTTCTGAACGCTTCTGACGGAGAATCCGCAGAAGAAGTGCCCAAACCGTATTGAACGTCTGATAATCGGCCGCCAATCAGAAGGGAAGAGACGAAGATGCAGAGAATTCTGAAGAACCGTATCCGCTGCAGAAACTGCGGCGACGTCATTGAAAGCACAGATACAAATGAGCTTGTGACCTGTTCCTGCGGCAGTGTTTCCATTGCAGGGGGGCATGAATATTTTCGCCGGATATGCAGAAACGGCCCGAAGGATATCGAAGAGCTGAGCGTAGTGGAACAGGATGATGATGAGGAGGAGGAAGAGGAACGATATGAAGAAGGATGAAGAAACGAATGTGGGCAGTACACAGCTGACGTTCAGGAACCGGGATACCCGTATCGCGTTTTATGAGCTGCTGCTGGAAAATTCTCTTGACGAAGTTAAGGAAGTGCCGCTGCCGGAAGGATTTCATTATGTGAATTACAGCCCGGGAGATGAGAAACAATGGATAAGTATTGAGCAGAGTGCAGAGGAATTCGCTTCCCGCGAGGAAGGAGAACGCGCCTGGGCGAAGTATTTTGAAGGCAGAGAGAACGAACTGGAAAACCGGATGTTTTTTATTGTGAATGAAGCAGGAGAGAAAGCCGCAACCGCCAGTGCATACTATAACATTTACCGTGGCGATGACGGAGTCACCGGCTGGCTTCACTGGGTTGCCGTACGGAAAGAAGATCAGGGCAAAGGCCTTTCCAGACCGCTGATCACGCATGTGCTCCGGCATATGAAAACGCTCGGCTATCAGAGAGCCATCATTCCGACTCAGACCACAACCTGGCTTGCCTGCAGGCTCTATCTGGATCTTGGCTTCCGTCCGATTCCGGAAAATGCGAAATCCAGCAGAACCGGCTGGCGAATCATCCGGCGGCTGACTGGCCACCCGGCGCTTTCGGAATTCGGGGAAGCAGATGACCGGGAGCTGTTTGGAAGATAAGAACATCGGTGAACCGACAGCCCGGAGGCGCCTGAGTGACGGTCTCTGTGCTCCGGTTACGGGGTTCCTCTTTTCCCGGCAGAACAGGATAAAGTGACTGTGCATGGAGAGAAACAGAACAGCGGCGGAATACAGATGGAGGGAACGATGAAGAAAACGATGAAGAAAACGGAATATGATCTGGATTATCTGATTCTGGTCAACCAGCTCCACCCGCTTCCGGCGGGCTGGATTCAGAAACTGAGAACGGTGAAGGCGGTGAATCATGCCGGTCAGATGACAGAGACCGAAGTGAATGCATATCAGGCCTTCTGCCGGCTGCGGGATGCGCTTGAACCAATGGGGATTCGGATTGAGATCGACTCTGCATACCGGAGTATCGAAACACAGCAGGCAATCGCAGATTCCTTTCAGGCGAAGTACGGAGCGGACTATACGGCGAGATATGTCGCAGAACCCGGCTGTTCCGAGCATCATACCGGACTGGCGCTGGATGTGTATCCGATTGTGGATGGAAACGATATCACCTGTAATGACGAACTGTTTCAATGTACCGGGATATGGGAAGTGATTCATCCGATGCTTGCGGAATACGGGTTTATTCTCCGCTATCCGCCAGGGAAAGAACATATTACCGGCTATTCGTATGAGCCATGGCATTTCCGGTATATTCAGGACCGGCTGTGCGCACGGTTTATAACCGAACAGGGACTGACACTGGAAGAATATCTCCGGGGGGAAAAGGCAGCGGAGCCTCTGATCGATCTCGGAACCTCTTCGCTGTTCCGTGAGAACGAGCGGAAGGAGCTGGCGGATCTGATCCGGTGCCGGTTTGCACGGTGGCGGGGCTGTGAACTGCGCAGTCTTGTCTGCTGTGCAGAAGAAACAGATCCCGGGGCGCTGCTTTCCCGGATCAATTCCCGGAATTCCTGTAAAAACGGAACCGGTTATGTGAAGGCCATGGAGTTTATGATGGCGTTTCATACAGATGAAACATGCATGGAACCGTTTGAGCCGGACAGAGATTACAGCGGATGCCGATGGCTCCTCGGGTGCGTCCGCAGCGGAAGCTGGACGATCGTTTCGGTCAGTTTCTGAAGGAGGGAACCTGCGGTCGTTTTTTCTTCTGCATGTATGATTACGCTATATAATAGTGCCGTTAAAAAAGGATTGGAAACATGAATAAACTGAAGAGCTGGATTTCCCGGCATAAATTTCTTGCGGTGGCGGCAGCGGCAGCGATCATTCTGACAGCTGTGTCTCTGCTGAAAAGACCTGACCCGCTGGCTGCCTATTCAGAGATTACGCTTGAGCCGCATGATCTTCTGACCTACAACAGTTTTAACGGCACAGTTGAGGCAAATACCGATTACCGGGTTCTCTCGCAGGTCAGCAGTAAAGTGACTTCCGTCAACGTGAAGGAAGGAGACTATGTGGAAAAGGGGCAGGTCATCGCAGTGCTTGACGATACCGCAGCCCAGTATCAGGTTGCCCTGAAGAAGGCGATGATGAATCAGTCGGGAACTTCAAGTGCATACAGTATCAAAGATGCGGAGACCGCGTATCAGAATTACCGTACCGCACTGGAAAGCGGTCTGAATGCGTCGATGATTTCAGCCGGAAGATCCCTTGATTCGGCGAATCTTGCGGTAAACCATGCGAAAGATGCTCTGAAGAGCGGGCTGAGTCCGGCTGAGGAAGCGGTCTGTCAGGCAGAAGCACGGCTCAACACTGCGAAAACCGCAAGAGACCTTGCGGCGATGGCGCTGCCGGATGAGACGGCAGTCATACAGGCTGCCCAGGACTATCAGACAGCTGTCGCGATGCGGGATACTGCAGTAGATGTGCTCGATGAAGCGATCAGTGATCAGGAGCTTGCCCGGCTTGCCTATGAAGCGGAAGAAGAAGGTTCTGCCGCGAAAGAGGAAAAGCGGATCATCTGGGCGGAGAAAGTAGAGCGGGAAGCGGCTGCACGGCGTAATTATGAAGAGGCTGAGACGGAGTTTGAGCAGGCTGAGGCCATCTATATGCAGGTCAATGAAGCGGTGAGTGCATATCAGGCGGCCGTCCGGGAAGTGGATGCCGCACAGAAAGCGCTTGATACCGCGGAGAGCACCCGGACGGAAACGGAACACCGGCTGCAGCAGGCAGTGGAAAATTCGGAACATGAACTGGAAGCTGCACGGATCAGCTATGACTCCACTGCGCTTGCGGTTCAGCAGCAGCTGCAGGAATACGAAACTGCAATCGCGAAAATCAGGGCAAATGCCAATGATCAGAGCGGCCGGCTGGAACTGGAAAATCTTGAGAAGGCACTGGAGAATTATGTGATTACTGCACCCTCTTCCGGAACGATTACTGCCCTTTCGGTTCATGAAGGGGAAGTGGCGGCTTCCGGTGCGCAGATCGCGCTGATCTCCGGACTGGATGTGCTGTCTGTAAAAGTCAGAATTGATGAGTATTCGGTGGTGAACGCACAAGAAGGGAAACCGGTCGATATTTATGTTGACGCAATCGGAAACACCTATCAGGGTACGATCCGTTCGGTATCGGATACCGCCGAGGTTGTACAGGGAATATCCTATTACAACGCTGTGATTGATTTTGTCTCGGATGATGTGGTGCGCACGGGCATGAGCACGGAGGTTCGGCTGAAAAATCTTGATCGAACCGGGGCGATGTGTCTGCCGGCGGAAGCGGTTCATTTCCGGGCGGACAACAGTTCCTATGTCAATGTCAAAACCGGCAGCACCCTGAAGGAGACGGATGTGAAAACCGGCGATTCTGACGGGTATTATACGGAGATCACCGAAGGGCTTTCCGATCAGGATATTGTTCTGTACATTGCGTCTGCGCGTAAGCCGGGTTCCGAGAACGTTGTCACGCTGGAGTGATCGAATGCAGGAAAATCGTGAAATTCTGCTGGAGATGAAGGATATCGTAAAACAGTACCGGATGGGCGATGAAATTACAACGGTGCTGAAAAGCATTACGCTCACCGTATACAGGGGAGAGTTTCTTGCGGTACTTGGTCCTTCCGGCTCCGGCAAATCGACACTGATGAATATCATCGGCTGTCTTGACAGTCCGACGAGCGGCGAATATATGCTTGAGGGAAAGCGGATCGGAGATCGTTCGGAATCCGAACTGGCGCATATCCGGTCGAAGAAAATCGGGTTTATCTTTCAGTCCTTTTATCTGATGAAAGATCAGAATGCACTGGAGAACGTCGAACTGCCGATGATCTATGCCGGGGCAACCCGGAAGGAATGCCGCCGCCGGGCAATGGAAATGCTGGAAAAGGTCGGGCTGGAAGACCGGATGACCCATATGCCCTCCCAGCTTTCCGGGGGTCAGCAGCAGCGGGTTGCGATTGCCCGGGCACTTGTCAATACGCCTGCGTTACTGCTGGCGGATGAGCCGACCGGCGCACTGGATCAGGCGACCGGAAAGCAGGTCATGAAGATCTTTCATGAACTGAACGAAGAGGGGCATACGATCATCATGATCACCCATGACGCCGGGATTGCCGCCCATGCCGGACGCATTGTGAGGATACTGGACGGAAATCTCTATGAAGGCGGGGGAGTGAACGATGCTTAATCCGGCGATGCTCATTCAGACATTTGAAATGTCGATCCGCAATATCCGGAATAACCGGATGCGGTCCTTTCTGACGATGCTCGGCATCATTATCGGTGTTTCGGCCGTGATTTCGCTGATCACAATCGTCAATCTTGTGACAGATAATCTGGTGGGCGAGTTTTCCAGTATGGGGGCAGGCTCCATGCAGGTGAACATCTTCGGAACGCCGACGAAGTCTGGTCTTACGGAAGCGGAGGTTCAGGAAATCTCAGAGATTGATAATGTGGCGAGCGTGTCTCCGATCTTCAGTGTGGATACCAGCGTGGTCAGAGATAAGACGATTTACAGGAAAATCAGGGTCGGAGGCCGGAACGAACAGTTTTTTCTCCGCAATCATGCGATCAGGGAAGGCCGTCCGCTGACCGTCAAGGATATGAACGGAACAATACCGGTCTGTGTGATTGACGAAGATGCGGAGCGGGTGATGTACAATGGCGCAAGCGCCCTGAATACTACGATCCGGATCGGCGGAATTCAGTACCGTGTGGTCGGAATTCTCCGGAAACAGGGCAGTGCGGTTGGCGACTATAATTTCGAGCAGAGCTATGACAAGGAAGGCGAGATCTACATTCCTTACCGGAACGGGATGCTGATGAATCATCAGAATTCAATTATCAGCCTGGAGGTGTACGCGGCGGACAGTTCAAGGATGAATGAGACGATGGCGGCAGTTGAAACCTATGTGAAGTCAGCGTTCAATAACGCTGAAAATTCGTTTTACATCATGAATCTCTCTTCCATTCTTTCCGCAATGGATACCATGACTACGATGATGTCAGGGCTGCTTGGCGGCATCGCAAGCATTGCGCTTCTGGTCGGCGGGATCGGAATCATGAACATGATGCTGGTATCGGTGACAGAACGGACCAGGGAGATCGGCCTGCGCAAAGCGCTTGGCGCAGACCCGGCGATTATTCAGATTCAGTTTCTTCTGGAGTCGATGATTCTTTCGCTCTGCGGCGGCATGATCGGAATCGTACTGGGAGAACTGATCAGCTTCATTGCGGCGCTTGCACTGAATACCCCTTTCAGAGTCAATGTCATGGCGGTTCTGATCGGGTTCTTCTTCTCTCTGACTGTGGGCGCTGTATTCGGTTGGGCTCCGGCGAGACGGGCAAGCAGGCTGAACCCGATTGACGCATTGCGGGCAGAGTAAAAAAAGGCTGTCAGCATATGCAGAGAGCAGATAGATTCATTCCGCCCGGAAATAAGAAGAATCAACGGCTTTCATGCACAGAGAAAACAATGTATATATTAAGAGGGCTGTCTGTAACAGAAACAGTCCCGGATCGGAGAATAACATGAAAAAAATCAGTGTGATCGGTGCCGGAACCTGGGGCATGGCACTGGCGAGAATGCTCTGCAATGCAGGGCATCCGGTCAAGGTCTGGTCTGCGCTGCCGGAAGAAATTGAAACGATGAAGCGGACGCGCCGGCAGAAGAATCTGCCCGACATGGAAATTCCGGAAGCGATTACCCTCACTTCCGAGCTGGCGGAGGTCTGTGACTCGGATGCGATCCTTCTGTTTGCAGTACCGTCGGTATTTGTGCGTGCAACCGCAAAACGGGTCGCTCCCTTTGTGAAGGAGGGGCAGATCATTGTGGATGTGGCCAAGGGAATTGAACCGGATACACTGCTGTCCATGAGTGAAGTGATTCTTTCAGAAATCCCGGACGCAGCTGTTGTCGCATTATCCGGACCGACTCATGCGGAAGAAGTCGCAAAGGATCTGCCGACGACGATTGTTTCTGCCTGCAGGGATATGCAGGTGGCGGAAGAAGTACAGGCAGAGTTCACCAATTCTGTCATGCGTGTGTATACCAATACCGATATCAGGGGCGTGGAACTCTGCGGCGCATTGAAGAATATCATCGCACTTGCCTCCGGTATCTCAGCCGGACTTGGCTATGGCGATAATACAAAGGCTGCGATCATCACCAGAGGTCTTACGGAAATCGCAAGGCTCGGGCTTAAGATGGGATGTCTTTCTGAGACGTTTTCCGGCCTTGCCGGTATGGGCGATCTCATTGTGACGGCAACCAGCCGGCACAGCCGCAACAATCGATGCGGCTATCTGATCGGGCAGGGATATACGCCGGAAGAAGCGGTAAAGCAGGTTGGCATGGTTGTGGAAGGAATCAATGCGCTTCCTGCAGCGATGACGCTGTCGGAACGGTATGGGGTTGAAATGCCGATCACTGCCGGCGTCAATGCGATCATCCGGGAAGGACAGAAGCCTTCCGACATCGTGAAAGAGCTGATGGCGAGGCAGATGAAAACCGAACTGACACAGGCAATTTTCCGGGAAGACTGAGCGTAAAGAGAAGCAGGAGAAGAACATGCGTGAAATCTTCTTTTCCGGAATGTCAGACGCTGATAAAAATGAGAGTATGCAGGGTGATGAGACAAAAAGTGTAACGAAACCGAAAGCGCCGCAAAAGCGTGTCAGTATTGATACGAAGATGGTGGTAATGCTGTCGGTTCTGGTATTTGTAGCAGTCGGTTCAGGACTGCTTTTTGCCTCGTTTCAGTATCTCAGAGAAAAACGGGAAGATTTTTCCAGGCGTGTCGAACAGTCTGTCAGTATGCATGCGGAAGAGTTTGACTATCATGAGGTGAGAGAATTCTCCGTAATCGCAGCCAGTGAGGACTTTCAGAAAACGCGGAAGGAACATCTGAATGACGGGGAAGCCCTGGTCAGGGAACTGGCCGCAAGAAGCAGTAATGATCCGGACTTTTCACAGACGATCCTCGGTTTTTTTATGAGCAGGATCAGAGACATGGAGCTGCGGCTTTCTATTGACGATATGTATCTCTGTACCTGCAGAGAGAGCGCGTGCTATTTTGTGTTCGGCTCTGATCAGGATAAGGACCGTATCGGAGAGACGCTGCCATACCGGTTCAGCAGAGAAGATCTGACGGAACAGGATCTGATTTCAACCAACTACTATGAAGACGAATCATTTTATGATGATGAAAAGCCGCATGTGAGAATGGTGGCGATGTATCGGGTGAATTCAGAGGAGGCACAGCCTGAGGCAGAGGATGTCTGGCTGGTCAGCGAAATGGATCAGATTGTTCTGGAACGGCTTCAGAATGTGTATCTGGCGGATGTATTCATTTTTCTGATCATTGTCACCTTTGCGTGCACCATGGTCGGCGTGACGATATTCCGGTATACCCTGACAGTTCCGATCATCAGTATCCAGGAAGATGCGGTGAAGTTTACCTCCATGAACAATGCGGAAAATGAAGCACAGCCGCTGAAGCTGAAAATTGAATCAAACGATGAGATCGAAGATCTGAGCATCGCGCTGTACCGGCTGGAAAAGAACGTTGTGGAGACACAGCAGGAACTGCGGAAGAATGCGGAGGAACAGGGCCGTCACAATGCGCAGATGATGATTGCCACGCGGATTCAGCAGGGTGTGCTGCCGCGGGATTTTCCCGATCATGATTGCATTGATCTCTATGCATTGATGGATCCGGCAAAAGAAGTGGGCGGAGATTTCTATGATTTCTTCTTCCTGAACGATCACCAGCTTGCGCTGGTAATCGGCGATGTTTCGGACAAGGGAATTCCGAGCGCGCTGTTCATGATGACCTGCAAGACGCTGATCAAGGCAAGAGCCGGAAATCATTCTGATCCGGCAGAGATTCTGGAAGCGGTCAGTTCGGTGCTCCTGGAGTCCAACCCTGAAGCGATGTTTGTCACGGTGTGGATGGGAATTCTTGATCTGACCACAGGCAGAATGATCGCTACCAATGCAGGGCATGAATATCCGATGCTGAAACGCAGAGACGAGCCCTTTGAACTGTATAAGGACAAACACGGGCTTGCGCTTGCGATCATGAAGAATTCGAAATATACCGATTATGAGATTCAGCTGAATCCGGGCGACCGGCTGCTGGTTTACAGTGACGGGGCAACTGACGCGGTCAATCCGCGCGGTGATGCGTTCGGCATGGACCGGCTGCTCAGAGCAGCCCAACAGGCTTCGGTAAACAGTGACAGCTGTTCGTTTGTCAGTGCACTCCGCAGATCACTGGAGGATTACTCGGCAGGGGCAGGTCAGTTCGATGATATTACGCTGCTTTCACTTACCTTTCTGAAAAAGGCAGAACCGGCTCCTGCAGAGGAACCTGGCGATGCACAGCAGAAGCCGGAAGTAAAACCGGCAGAAAAGCCAGAAGAAAAGGCGGACGGGAAAACGGAAAAAAAGCCGGAAGACGCAGATGTCTGATCTCTGTACTGCAGCAGATGATGGGAGTTCTTTATCCGGTGCCTGATTGTCTGACCGTAATTTTCAGAACATAATCCGTTTTATTTGACGGAACACAGTCCGGTGACTATGATAACCGGGTATGACAGTGAAAGTACTTGACGGTGTTAAACCGGAAGCGGGAAAGGTGTTGCTCCGCAGGGCTGATAAACATCCGGTTGCGGTTACGATCGCATTCTGGGGTCTTTATCTGCTTGTGTTTTCTCTGATTGAACATCTTCCGCGCAGCCGGCATCTGATCCTGCACGCGCGGCTTGATGACATGATTCCGTTTGTAAAGTATGCGGCGCCGTTCTATTACATCTGGTTTGCGGCACTGGCTGCGACCTATGCAGTGTTTCTGTTCCGGGGAAGCCGGAAGATGTACTGGAAGCTGTATGTTTCAATGGCGCTGTGCACGTTTACAACGCTGATCTTCTATCTTCTGGTGCCAAACGGCGTCGATCTGAGACCGGCATCGGTGCAGGGAAACGACGTGTTTGCCTGGATGATGCGGATGATCTGGATGGCGGATAATTCCTACAATGTCTGCCCGAGCCTGCATGTATCAACTTCAGTGCTCATGGATCTGCTGTGGCAGAGATCCGGCCTCCTGCGGAAGAACTGGCAGAAGACAGCGGTAAGAGTTATCGATGTTCTGATTATTCTTTCAACCATGTTTCTGAAGCAGCACTCGGTGATCGATGTGATTACCGGACTCTTCTATGGCATCCTGACATGCGAGGCGGGGAGCCGGCTGGCAGAAGCGTGCTATGAACAGGCCTGAGACGGAGAGATCCGTCTTTTTTTCCGGTCTTCGGAATCTGCAGACAGAAAACCAGTTCAGTTCCGGTAAGAGCGGGTATAAACTGTCTGTATGAGACAGTGTCTGCAGGGTTTCGGATGCAGGTGATTGAGATGCGGTATGGCATGCATCAGAGAACGTAATGCATATCGGAAACAGATGCAGAATCAGAAGGATGGATTAATGGTATGGAAAAGCGAAAAGGAGTGCTGATCCTCTGTGCGCTTTCAAGCACAGAGAAGTATATCCGCGCACAGCTGGACAGCGTGGAGGCACAGGACTACAAAGACTGGGAAATTCTTTTCTCAAATGATCTGGCAAATGATGCGACGATGGAGATCGTAAACGAATTCATGGCAAAGGATCCGAGAATTCACATCATGGACAACAATTCCGGCCGGCGGGGCGCACACGGAAACTTCCGCAATCTGGTGATCAATTCCAACGGGGATTCCTTCCGGTATTTTGCCTACATGGACAACGACGATGTCTGGAAACCGGACAAACTGTCCTGCTATGTTGAGACGGCAGATGGAATCAAGCAGGCGAAAGGGGAAGATACGCCGATCTGTTTCACCTGCAATATGGAAGTGATCGATGAAAACGGTACGCTCAGAGATCCGGACTTTGCCAGTACCTATGAATATGAAATCCTTCATCCGATGGATTCGTTTTTCACGCACCGGGTGTTCGGCTGCAATCTTTTCTTTGACTGGAAGGTTTACGAAGCGGTGAAAGCGGTCATGAAAGACCCGGACTTCCCGCCGACGATTTCCTTTGACAACTTCACGTATCAGACCGCTGCGGCAATCGGAGCAGCACAGCCGTTTATTCCGAAAGTGCTGATGTCCTACCGCAGGCACAGCACGAATTCCACCAGCGGAGCGGTGTATAAGATCAACGCGGGGTATCTGATGAAGATGGCAGGACAGATCTCCACTGTGATTCATAACAACGCCTTTATTGCCAGAGACAGTATTGATGCGATTGACCGCATTCTGGCCCTTGATCTTCCGCAAGAGAAGCGAAAGGAGCTGCTTGAAATACGGGAAGGACTGGAACAGGGCGGAATCAGAGCGATGAAGATGTGGCGGAAGTATCACATCAACTGCGGCAATGCGCTGCGCACAGCAGAAAACTGGCTCAGTCTGTGCCTTGGGCTGGAGCGTAAATATATGGACCGCGAGCGGTATCCGGAACTGTAACGCGAAAGACAGATGAATCTTTGCGTCAGATCCGGCGCGGTACATCACGGGAGAATTACATCATTCTGTTTGTTCGTACCGGATGGTTCAGAATTTTCGGGCAGAAGATTCAGAATACAGGAGATGTGACGGCGCTGAAAATCGCTGTGCTGAACGGGGAGATCGAACGGGATATTGAGCCGGGCAAAGAAGGAAAATCGTATTATGAAGAATACATCCGCTGGCTCAATGAACGGAAGGCAACCTGGACGATAGCGGGATTTACCGACAGTCTGCCGGTCATTCAGGATGCGGCAGGCGGAGTTCACATCATATTTGCCTCGCCGATTTCGTCGATGCCGGACAGTATGCTGGTCCCGGCCGTCGTGGAGCTTGAGGACGGAAAACAGAAGCGGGCGGATCTGATTTTTCAGGAGACTTCCGGCGGCAACGGCAAACTGAGATGTCTGGATATTTCCAGTGGCAATGCGTCCAAAATTGTGTTTCCAGATGAGCTCGGGACTTCGAGCTTTACGGTAAAGCCGGTGACGACGGTGCGGATACCGGGCGAAGACGAGCTCTGCATTCCGATCAGTAAAACTTCTTTCACCATCACGAAGGAGAATGCAGATTCGATTATTCTGACTTATAAATCCGCTTCTGCAATTCCGGATATCGGTACAGACAGCAGTAAACCGGGGCTTACCCGCAATGTGGGTGTCCGAACGATTTACGGTTATAAATACAATATCAATGAAGCGGTGATCGATAATCCGAAAGGAACGCTTACCAGCATCAGACTGGCGGAAGTACCAGCCAGTGTCTATAACGGAACGGTTCAGAATCTGGTTGTCGAAGTCCGGGGTAAAAAGCTGACGCTGAATACGGATTTTACAGTGAATACTGCCGGTAAACACCTGAAGAACGCCGGGACGTACCAGATTCTTCTGAGCGGGAAGGGAAGCTATTTCGATGACTGGAAACTGAATTTGAAATTCAGAAGGCAGATATCCGCAACACTTCGATCAGCGGCATCAATAATGCGGAATATACTGGCAAGGCAATTGAGCCGAAACCGGTGGTGAAGCTTGGCGAGGTACAGCTGAAAGAAGGAACCGATTATAAGCTGTCTTATTCGAACAATGTGAACATCGGTGAAGCGATGGTTACCATCACTGGAATCAATAATCTGACGGGCAGCGTACCGGTCACCTTCCAGATCGTTGAAGTGCTGGATCAGATCGAAGTTTACCGGATGTACAACCCGAACATCGGGGAACATTTCTATACTTCTGCAAAGGCAGAAAAAGAAGCGCTGGAAAAAGCAGGCTGGAAGTATGAAG
>JAFYGX010000115.1 GCA_017543025.1 Solobacterium sp. | reverse complement strand
CGTGTCCGGAAGGAGCGGAACTGACGCAGATGGATTATGAATTCTATCCGGAAGCCCTGGAACATGTCATCCGCCGTGTTCATGAAGATTTCAAAGGAGATCTGATCGTAACGGAAAACGGCGTAGCAGTTTCTGATGATACGAGAAGAGTGGAATTTATACGCAGAGCCCTGCAGGGTGTGAAAAACTGCATGGATGACGGCATCCCGGTAAAGGGATACTGCTACTGGAGCCTGATGGATAACTTTGAGTGGCAAAAGGGCTTCAGCATGACATTCGGTCTGATTGCCGTGGACAGAAGCACGCAGACAAGAATTCCGAAGGAAAGTCTGAAATATCTCGGCAGTTTTGCCGGATGATCAACAGAATACAGAAAAAGAGGCGTAACCTCCGGGCAGCTGATGATTGTTCATCAACAGCCTGTTCGTTACAGCCTTTTTTCTTTATGGAAAACGGACGGTTCATAAAGTCCGCTGAGATAAATATGATTATTTCGGCATGTTTCCGCCGTCGGTATAAAGATCCAGGCGGGTAACCATCAGTTTTCCGTCCACGATGCCGAAATGGTTGAATTCTGTTACCGTCATTGTGAATGTAACTTTGTCTTCCATTCCTTTGGGCATCAGATACATGTCATATACCAGTGCGACTGTATCTTCGCCAACGATAGACTGCATGATCGGACCCATTTCCATGGTGCAGCGGTCGCGCTGATCTTTCATGCTTACGCGGTAGTCACTGTACTTCTGTTCGCCGCCGATTGCATTGATAATGGCATCCGGTGCATACAGGCTGTCTGCCAGTTTCAGCCAGCCTTCATAATCGGGTACCCAGTTTCCCCACCAGTCGTACATCCGCTTTACCATTTCATCCTGAAGTGTTCTGACCGGTTTTGCATCAATTTCATTCATTGCCTGAATGCGAAGTTCACGGGAATTTTCTTTTACTGCTTTTGTTTCGTGTCTCATACCATTTCTCCTTTTTACACTCGTCTCAAAATACATCATCTGTTGCATTTTCGACGATTTCAGAATAAATTCTGTGATATAGGGACTCAAGACGCAGATGTGTACACTTTGTTTCTAATTGCGTCATGATTCCGAAAACTGTCGCACAATGCGTCAGATGGATGAAAACTGACCGGAGGAAAAAGAAAATGGAAAACATGAGCGCATCAAGAAGAAGAACAGACCGGGATATCCGTGAAAGTCTGATCCGCCTGCTGGAAGAAAAACCATTGAACAGAATTACTGTCCAGGATCTCTGTCATGAGGCGGAAATCAACCGGGCTACGTTCTACAGATATTATGAGGATATCTATGCATTGTATGACGCTGTAACTCAGAGCTTTTTCCGTCAGCTGTTTGTGGATGTTTCAGAAAGATACAGCAGTGAAAGAAATGGAGCTGTAAGGCTTCACAGAAGCGTTGAGGAAGCATTGGACCTGATTGAGAGTCGGAAGAACCTGTGCCGGATTCTGTTCAATGATACGGACAGTGTTTTTGCGTTCCGTCTTCTGCAGGAAATACAGAAGATCGCTGCGCAGGAGAATCCGGAAACGGATCCTCTTCGCAGAATGCGTATCTCATATATGTGCGGAGGAATCCTGACGGTGATCCTGGAATGGATTCGGAATGACTGCAGCCCCGCAAAGGCGGAAGTTGCCCGGGTGATTGAAACAGGAGTGCACCAGGCGTTTATCTGACGGTTATCAGACATCAAATTTGAACACATAATAGCAAATACGCAAATATCAATGGAACAGATGGAAAGATACATTATAAGTGTGAGAATTGATGATAATTAACAGGAGGCAGGCACTATGAGCTGGTGGACAAATTATCCGTGGAGAATGGTACAGACAAACTTCCGTGAAATCGATATGGCAGATGTTGATGCGGAAAAATTCGCACAGGATCTGGCGGATTTCGGTGCGACCGTTGTGACATTGAATGCCGGAGGAATTCTTGCGAGTTATCCGAGCGAACTTCCGTTTCATACCGTAAGCAGTTATCTGACCGGCAGCTCCCTGAAAGAGATGGTCGAGGCATGCCATGCAAAAGGCATTAAGGTCATTGCCCGCATGGATTTCTCGAAAATTCCCTATGCCGTATATGAACAGCATCCCGATTGGGCATTTATTACTGCAGAAGGAAAGATCATCGAGCAGAACGGTTTCGTGCAGACCTGCCAGAACAGTGAATACCAGCAGGAAAAGGTCATTGAGATTCTGCAGGAGCTGCTGAGCACGCATCCGTTTGACGGTGTTTACTGCAATATGAGCGGCTTCATTGCGATCGACTACAATGAAAAGATCCATGGCTTCTGCACATGCGATAACTGCCGGAACGGCTTTAAGGCAGCTACAGGCATGGATGTTCCGCAGAAGATGGATATGCGTGATCCGGCAATGCTGAGATACATGGGCTTCCAGTCTGCGGCTTCCGGAAAACTGCGCGCTAAGATGAACAAGGCGATCAAGGCACTCAATCCGGAAATCGCTCTGGATAAAGTTGATTATCTGAGAACGGAATCGCATACGGCGATCGGTGAACCAATCTGGGTATACAGCGCTTCCTCCAATTCCAGGATCACTTCCGGCGCACAGCGTACATTGGTTTCTGACAATGCAAGCGTGGACTTCATGGGTTTCCGCTACCGCGAAAGTTCTGTTTCACCGGGTGTGCTTGAACTCCGTCAGTGGCAGAATCTTGCCAATTCCGGAAGCATCAGTATCTATATCATGGGACGCCTGGACAACCACAGGGACAAGGCAGTCTTTGCAGGCACAAAGGATGTCTTCCGATTCCATAAGCAGAATGAGGATCTGATCAGGGGCCTTTCAAGTGCGGCAGAAGTACTGCTGGTAAGCAAGTCCAGACAGGGCAGATATGATCCCGAACAGTACGGTTGGGTCCGTGCACTGAGTGCCTCCCATATTCCGTTCGATGAAGTCCGGGCAAACGGTGTCAGTGAAGCTGCACTTGCCGGCAAAAAGACGGTGATTCTTGCAGATACGTCCGATCTGAGTCCGGATGCCTGCGCCCTGATCGATGTATTTGCTGAAAAGGGCGGAACGGTCATTTCCTCCGGTGATTCCGGCGTACGTGGAAAGGCTGACACGCTGAAATGCCTGGGCGTCACAAAAGTGACCGGAAAGACAAAGACGAAGAGCACTGCCTTTATGGTGAGAGCGGAAGAAGAATGTCTGTTCGCAAAGAGTTCTGTTTCTCCCGTCATTGCGGCCGGCGATGAAGTGATCGCTGCT
>JAFYGX010000114.1 GCA_017543025.1 Solobacterium sp. | reverse complement strand
GATCCAGATGTCCGGCCAGTATCACAGAGCACAAGCTTGATTCAATACCATTCCATGCGTGCAGATGTTTTCGTCATGCCTTTTTTTCGTTCTCGAGTACTCAAAGTGGTGTTGAATTTTCAAAGATCACTGTCATCCGATCTTCCGGATACACATTCACTTCATTGGTGTGTCTTTCCGGGAGTTCTCAGTCCCGGTTTTTCATAGACTTTAGACGCTACCTTCTTCTTTCCTGTAGCTGCAGACACACTGAAAAATCAGCTGTTTCTCTATCCATCATACTACCTGATCAGCTGTAAAAAATCACGAAATCTGCGGAAGACCCCGCAGGTCGGAAGCGCGGTTCAGAGATTTTTCCGTTTCGCTTCAAATGCCCGGTTTACTTTTCCGTAGATTTCCGGTGGAATCATCCCGGAAAAATCACCCTGATTGAGGCCGATCTCCTTGACGACGCTGGAGCTCAGAAATGAGTATTCCGGTCTTGCGATCATCAGCAGCGTTTCGATTTTCTCATTCAGCTGCATGTTTGCCGTCGCCTGCATCAGTTCATATTCATAATCCGTTACCGCCCGGATGCCGCGAATCAGAGCTGATGCGCCGATCGATTCCGCAAACATCGCGGTAAGTCCGGAGCCGATCATGACTCTGACCCGTTCGGGATGCGCAATTCCGGCAATCGATTCCTCGATCATTTCCTTCCGTTCCTCCTCCGAAAACAGACAGGTCTTGTACGGGTTGCGCATGATCAGCACAACCACTTCATCAAACATCCGGGAAGCTCGCTGAATGATGTCAAGATGCCCTTTTGTAATCGGATCAAATGTTCCGGGATAACATGCTTTCATAATACTGTTCCTTCCAATTGTTTTAAAGCCAGATTCTCCTCTGGATTCCCATTGCCGAACCTTGTATGGGACATGTGAAAATGTTACCATATTAAGCGGTAAAATTATATTCCAAGGAGGAAAAGCTGTTTTTATGAGCAAATCATTTGACGACCTTCTTTCCAGGGTCAGAACATGCAGTAAAAAGGTGCTTTCCGTTGCCTGCGCCGAGGACGAAGCGGTGCTCGAAGCGGTAAATGAAGCACACAGCCTCGGCATTGTCGATGCCATTCTGGTCGGAGATGAAGCGAAGATCCGTGAATTATGCGAAAAGCTCGGGATCGATGCCAATGCATTCCGGATCATCAACGAGCCAGAAAATGTTGCCGCAAGCCTTGCGGCTGTAAAACTCGTACATGACGGTGAAGCGGATATGTACATGAAAGGCCTGCTCAACACGAAGGACTTTCTGAAAAGCGTTCTGAACAAGGACGTCGGACTGCGCACCGGTAAGCCCCTTTCGCATGTATGTGTTTTTGAAGTACCGCATATCGACCATCTTCTCTTTCTCAGCGATGTCGCCTTCATGCCGTATCCAACGCTGGAAGACAAAAAGGCTATCATCCGCTATTCCGTTGACGTGGCACATGCCTGCGGCATTGAAAAGCCCTGCGTCGCACCGCTTGCCGCAGTGGAAGTCATCAATCCCAAGATGCAGGTTACGGTCGATGCGGATGAACTCCGCAAAGCATATGAAGCCGGCGAGTTCGGCGACAGCTGTGTCGTGGACGGACCGCTTTCCCTCGACATTGCTCTCTATGAAGAGGCTGCGGTCGAAAAGAAGGCACAGGATCGTCCATGTGCAGGTAAAGCAGATGTGCTTCTCTTCCCGGATATCCATGCCGGAAACCTCGTATACAAAGCTATGGTACACATGGTGCCGGGCATCAAAAACGGAAACATCCTTACCGGAACCAAAGCTCCGGTCATCCTGACATCCCGCTCCGATACCAAGGAAGTCAAAGTCAATTCCATCGCCCTTGCGGCAGTCGTATCGGAAAGCATGAAAAAAGCAGCTGCATAAGGAGGCATGTATGGCATTCAATATTCTGGCAATCAACCCAGGCTCCACTTCAACAAAGATCGCTCTGTTTGAAGACAATCAGATGGTATCCGAAACCGTTCTGAATCACCCTTCCGATGAGATGGCGAAATATCCCAAGACAATCGATCAGCTCGATTTCCGTTACCGCGTCATCATGAACTATCTGAAGGATCAGAATTACGATGTCACCAAGCTTGATGCATGCGTCGGGCGCGGCGGCTATCTCCATCCGATCGAAGCCGGCACCTATCTCGTAAATGATGCGATCGTCTATGACCTTTCGATCGCCCTGCATGGCGACCATGCGGCTAACCTCGGCGGTCTGCTCGCAAGGAAAATCGCCGATCCCCTCGGAAAGCCTTCCTATATCGTTGATCCGACCGCTGTCGATGAACTTATTCCCGTCGCCCGGATCTCCGGAATGCCGGACATTCAGCGGCGTTCACTGATCCATGCGCTGAACATCCGTGCCGTAACACGGGAATATGCCGAATCCGTCGGTAAAAAATTCGAAGATGTCACCTGTGTCGTCGCTCATATGGGCGGCGGCTGCACAACTGTCATCATCAGAAACGGAAAATGCATTGACATGTACAACGGCCTTGACGGCGACGGTGCTTTTTCTCCGACCCGCTCCGGTGCAGTTCCGGTCGGCGATCTGATCCGCCTCTGCTACTCCGGAAAATATCCGACCGTCGATGCAATGATGAAGCGGGCAGTCGGTGACGCAGGAATGGTCGCCTATCTTGGCACCGCAGATATGCGTGAAGTCGTGAAACGGATCGAAGCCGGTGACGAACAGGCAAGAATTGTCCGGGAAGCGTTCATTTACCAGCACGCCAAAGATATTGCAGCACTTGCGACCGTGAACTTCGGAAAAATCGACGCGACAATTCTTACCGGCGGCATCGCTTATGACAAGGGAATCGTCAAAGGTATTGAGGAACGTGTCGGCTGGATCGCACCGGTCGTCGCAATTCCAGGTGAACGTGAAATGATCGCCCTTGCCCTGGGCGCCCTTCGTGTACTGAAAGGCGAAGAAGAAGCCCGCATTTACGAAAACGAATGATTCATGGTAATGGAGAAATAAACATGAGAAAAGCAGTTATCGCAAGTGCATGCCGGACGCCGATCGGAAAATTCGGCGGCACCCTGAAAGATATTCCGGCAACAGAACTTGGTACAATCGTCATCCGTGAAGCAATCGCCCGTGCCGGTATTCAGGCGGATATGGTAGAAGAAGTATATATGGGAAATGTGATTCAGGCCGGAAACGGTCAGAATCCTGCCCGTCAGTCAGCGGTAAACGCCGGTATTCCGGTCGAAGTGCCGGCCACTACAATCAACGTCCTCTGCGGCAGCGGTCTGCACTGCGTGAACCTTGCGGCCAAGCTGATCGCAATGGGCGACCGTGACATCATGGTTGCCGGAGGCATGGAAAACATGAATCTGGCCCCTTACCTTCTGACAAAAGCACGCTTCGGTTACCGGATGAACGGAGCGATGATGGAAGATGCTATGATCCGCGACGGCCTCAATGACGCATTTGAAAACTATCACATGGGCATTACCGCAGAGAACATTGCCGAACAGTGGAATCTTTCAAGAGAGGAACTCGACGCCTTCGCTGTTGAAAGTCAGCAGAAATGCGAAAAAGCGATTGCCGACGGAAAATTCAGAGAAGAAATCGTTCCGGTAACAATCAGAACAAAAAAAGGCGACATTGTGTTCGATACCGATGAAGGAAACCGGCCAGGCACCACAATGGAAGCACTCGCAAAACTGAAGCCGGCTTTTAAAAAGGACGGTGTCGTGACAGCAGGCAACTCCTCCGGCATCAATGACGGTGCCGCTGCCCTGGTCATCATGAGTGAAGAAAAAGCAAAGGAACTCGGCATCACCCCGCTTGCTTACTGGGTGTATGGCGATCTTGCCGGCGTTGAACCGTCCATCATGGGAATCGGCCCGGTAGCCGCGACAAAGAAAGTATTCGCAAAGACCGGCTGGACAGTCGATGATCTTGACCTCATTGAGGCAAATGAAGCATTCGCAGCGCAGTCTGTTGCGGTAGAAAAAGAGCTGAAATGGGATCATTCCAGACTGAATGTCAACGGCGGCGGCATTGCCCTCGGCCATCCGGTCGGATGCTCCGGAGCCAGAATCCTTGTAACCCTGCTCTATGAAATGAAACGCCGGGACGCAAAGAAAGGCCTTGCGACGCTCTGTGTGGGCGGCGGCATGGGATGCGCAGCGCTGGTCGAACGCTGAACCGCAGAATCATTCAAATCGGATAACAGAAAAACTCCGTACCGCGGAGTTTTTTCTGTTACTGATTCATTTTCTGTGGCCAGCGGCGTATTCTCAATCATCCTGTTCCACTGTTTTCGGAGGAAGCTTCATTGTAATGGAATCAAATGTCGCAGCTCCCTTTTCAGCAAACAGGCCGATATGTGCGCCGTTTATGGAATGGGTAATCCGGCTGCTGAATGCTTTTTCCTCGTCCACATAAAGAACCGCAATCTCGTTTTCAAATATCAGCTTCACATGATGCACCGGCGAAGACGAGAAATCAAATCGGGTATATGCCATCGGTTCAAAGGCAGAAAGCTGGCTGATCTGATACCCCTCGTAATGGAGAAGTCCGTTTTCTGCATCCAGGCATAACGCCGTCCAGGTTTCATCTCCGTTCATCCCGCCGAACGCAAATCCTGCCCGGCCGTCTTCATCCAGAGAAACATCACATTCCAGCATCATGGACGCTGGCCGCGTCCCAAGATCCGCCAGTGCATAGCCGTCTGCATCGGGCGTCAGCTCGGCATGCTTATCCCTGATCTTCACATTGCCGGCTTTCTTTACCATGCGAAAATCCCTGTCCTGTGTGAAATATGCCCCAAACAGATCCGGCGCCTTCACGCCGAGCGTTTTATCTTCCTTCTGTACAAGCTGGTGATTCAGAACATTACCGGCCCATTGATAAACGGCGGAATCCGACGTCAGTCCCGCCCTGCCAAGCCATCCGCATAACAGTGTCATATCTTTGAATTCTGCGGTCTTTGCGGCGTAAAAGATAAATCCGTTTCCATCAAACACATTGTCATGCGGCGCATGGAACGGCCCGTTTTCTGACTCTCCGATCGCATAATAAGTGACACAGTCCCAGCTGTATGTCAGATACCATGTACTATTGATTGAAAACAGATCCGGGCACTCCAGCATATACTGCTCATGCGGTGCATAGATCGGTCCTTCAAACTTCCAGTGTTTCAGGTCATCCGATGTGTATTTCACTACGACGCCGCCCTGTGTCTGCTCTCTTGCCGCGACAAGCATCCAGTAACACTGATCGGATTCGGACCAGAATACTTCCGGATCACGGAAATCATCCTTTGAATAACCGTCCGGGCTGAAGAATGTATCTTCCGGTACTTTTGTCCAGTTTCGCCGGTCTTCGCTTACCGCATGCATGATGCATTCTTTTCCCGGTCCGTGATTGCCGGTATCATTATGCCCGGTATAGAACAGATGATACT
>JAFYGX010000113.1 GCA_017543025.1 Solobacterium sp. | reverse complement strand
GCATGTTCTGATCCGCCTGAATCATCGCTTTCAGATATACCGTATCATCCTGCCAGGCTTTTACCCGGATGGACGTGCTGCCGCTGTACGGCACCAGCTCTGAAAGCATCTGTACATCATTTATGCCCGTAAAGCAGAATCCTCCGCTGAGCCCGGCGTCTTCCGCCTGCACCGGCACCAGTATGCCAAGCATGAGCATACCCGTCAGCACCAGGCGGACCCAGAGAGATCTGTTTCGTACATTACGCATTCCGTTATCCTCCCTGCCGCCGTATGAAACGGCAGCTGCTTCAGGATTTTCCGTATCCGTGAAGTTCATACATCAGTATTGCCCCGGCCGCCGCCACATTCAGTGACTCAAACCGGTCCATTTCAATCTTCAGACAGACATCTGACTCCGCAAGAACCGCTTCGCTTACGCCGTTTCCCTCATTGCCGAGGATCAGCGCATGCGGACCGCGGTATGTATAGGACTGCAGCGCTGCCGCTTTGTGCAGCGATGTCGCAAGAACCAGCATTCCTTCATCCTTAAGCCGGCGCAGATACGGCACCAGCTCCGTTCGTATCACAGAGATATGAAACAGACTTCCCTGCGTGCTGCGCAGCACCTTATCGTTATAAAGATCGACGGTATCCGGTGAACAGACGATTCGTTCATAGCCAAAGCTCAATGCGGTGCGGATCAGTGTTCCAAGATTTCCCGGATCCTGAACGCCATCCAGCACCAGAATCTTTTCCGCCGGCGAAGTTTCTTCTTCTTTCATGCGGCATACCGCAATCGTATGCACACCGGAAACCGAAGACGACAGCTTTTCGAGAATAAAGAACGGCACTTGGATCTTCGGCTCAAATTCATAATCCTCCGGATGATCCGTCAGGATCACCTCCGCCAGTCCTGCTGCAATCGCTTCTTCCGTCAGGTGTTCTCCTTCCGCAAGAAACCGCCCGGTCCGGTCACGCTCCTTTTTCTTCTGCAGTTTTGCCCATTCTTTGATTCGCCGGTTTGCGGCTGACTCAATCACTTTCATCGCACATTCCTTTTTTCATCATTATTTCGGCGCAAAGTTGCGCTGCCGGTTCACCTCAAACCCAAGCACCGCTGCCGCACCTGCCGCATTCAGCGCATTTCGGAAGTCATTGGCGTAGGGAATATAGATATTGGTCGAACACGCAGCCAGCACAGATGCGGAAAGCCCCCGCATCTCACCTCCGATGGCAATCAGCACCGGCCCCCGGAAATCCGCTTCATAGCAGGGTATTGCATCTCTGCGCATTGCCGCAAAGGTATGAATACCCCGCTGACTGGCTTCTTCAATCAGTGCTGCGACTTCAGAGCTTTGAACAATCGGAAGATAATCAAACGCCCCGGCGCTGGATTTCAGAATAACCGGCTCCGCTGCCTCCCAGCTCCGTTCGGGAATGATCAGCCCGGTGCAGCCGCCGGAATACAGGGCACGGATCACATAGCCCAGATTATACGGGTCTTCTGCCCCTTCCAGCACCGCAAGAAACGGGACCTCCGCAGAAAACAGCACTGCCGCATCCTCATATCGCCTTGCACTCACGCTGCACAGTACTCCGCCGTGGGTTCGTCCGGACGCCATCGCGTCCAGCTCTGCCCGCGCTTTTTTCTCAACCGGTATACCCGCTTCGTTTGCCCTGCAGGTAATGAAATACGCTTCCTTATCGTTGCGGCGGGCGTCAAGAAAAACTCTTTCCACCTTTCGCTTGCCGCCAAGCAGCGCCGCTTTGACTGAAATACTTCCTTCCACCAGCATCGTTTCAGACCACTGCCTTTCTGAGAAGCGCTCCCTTTTTTACGGAAAAAGGAACACTGAGAAGAATTTTCCGCATCGGCACCCGGCTTTTTTCCAGCCGGTCGCCTGCTTCATTTCTCATGGTTTCCACTTCAAATATCCGGTTTTCCATGCCCGGCTGCAGCACTTCGATCCGATCGTTCCGGTCGATCGGATTCCGGGTTTCAATCAGAATCCAGCCGTCCCGGTCTTCCAGCACGGTTCCGAGAAAGGAATGGTTCACATCCGCATCCGAGTTGGCATGCCGGATCAGAGAATCGGTTCCTGCCGGGTTTTTCAGAAAGCCGCTCCAGCGCTCCCGGTTCATCGCCGCTTCCACTTCCGCCCGGTAATAGGCCATCCGCTCTTCACTCAGCGGCTGCTGGGCATCATAGATCTCATCGATCATATGCCGGAGGGCACTGACAATCGACGCTACATAGTATTCGGTTTTCATGCGCCCTTCAATCTTCAGAGACGTCACTCCGAGTTCCATCAGCTCTGCCAGCGAATCAATCGCACAGAGGTCTCTGGAGCCAAAGGTCAGCGGTTCTTCTGAACAGCACGTATCGCCGTCATAGAGATCATAGTGCCAGCGGCAGGACTGCGCACACCCGCCGCGGTTGGCATCCCGCAGCGTCATCCGGTTGGACAAGGTGCACCGGCCGCTGTAATTGACGCACATTCCGCCATGAATAAACACTTCGATATCCGCTGTGCAGCGGTTCATAATTGACCGCACATCCGCCATCGAACATTCTCTTGCGAGCACCACCCGCTCACAGCCCGTAAGATGTACCAGCGTTTCTGCGGCTGCCGAATTCAGTACGGAACACTGCGTACTGGCGTGAACCTGAAGCTTCGGCGCAGTTTCCTTTGCCAGCTTCATGATATACGGGCTTGCGGCAATGATCGCTGTTACTCCCGCATCCTGCAGAAAACAGAGATAATCCCGGATTCCGTCAAGATCGCTGTCATGCGGAATCTCATTGACCGTCACATGAACCTTAACGCCTTTCGCTCCGGCATATCTGCAGGCTTCCCTGATATCTTCGTGCGTGAAATTGGACGCCCGGCTGCGCAGACTGTACCGCTGTCCGCCGATATATACCGCATCGGCCCCGTAATCTGCGGCCGTCTTCAGCCGAAGCAGATCACCTGCCGGGGCCAGCAGTTCCGGTTTAGAGTATCGTTTCCTGTTCATAATATCCTTTCGCATATCCGGTTCTTCCCGCCCGGAATTCTGCGATCTCCTTCCGGCAGTCAGCGTTCCGGATCAATGCCTGATAGATTTTCAGTGCCTCCAGCAGCTCTTCTTCATCAAGAAATGAACCGTCTATCAGAAACCGGTGTCCCCCGGCCTGCAGAAGCCGCGGCAGCTCTTCAAAGCTTTCCAGCACATAATCGGTATAAATCAGCGTATCCGTTCCGGTTTCCCGGACCGCAAACCGCTCACTCCGTGTCGTTTCCTTAAGCGCAAACGAATGAGCTGCACCGTTTGCCATACTGCATCTGTCCGCATATTCGCTCAGGAGCTTCCGGCCCGAAGCAGACATCAGGCAATGCCCGTGAATCATCACTTCTGCCTCCGGCACACGCCGCAGCAGTTCTTCCGTTTCATGAATTGTCAGCAGCGGTGAAATACTGACGCCCGCAATGCCAGAGGAACACCAGAAGCCGGCATCTGCCGCACTGACAACCGTAAACTCCGGTTTATAGATCAGCCTGCGCCGCAGCTTTCCGGATGCGTCCGACAGCACACAGAGATCATTGAACCAGACATACGCTGCGTTCTGAATCAGCGGCTGCGCAAGCATCTTCGATACTTCATCAAGTTCAGATTCCCGGAACAGCCGGCTGATTTCCGCACCATAGGGAAATTCCGGACACTGTGCCGCAGGCGAAACACCTTTCATGCCCCGCCAGTGGGCTCCTTCCACCGGCAATACCGGAAGCGCACCGGCCCGGGCTGTTTTTTCTGCTGTCTCAAAGGAAGAGACAATCACTGAAATCTGTTCCATAAACAGAATTTTACCGTAAGGCTTTCCTGATTAAAAGCAGGAAGGATGCGCTGGCTTCACGGGCAATCCAAAAGCCTTTTTTACTGCATGTAAGAGAAACGGTTCCCTTTCGTTTCGTTTTCATTCCGATCGCGGACATGTCACATAAAAAATACAGCTGCTTGACGAGCTGTGCATCTCACTGTTAGATTAATTTACGTAATAACTGAAACATCCGCGTTAAGTGCTGAAGATGTCGGGAATTCTTCAGACGAAAAGCAATTGCTTGCGGTGGCTGTTTCCTCCCCTGAACCTGAGAAAGACCTCCGGAAACTTTCTCACCAAAGGGTGAGAAAGAAAAAGGAGGTATTTTCATGTCAATTCTCAGAGAACCGAAAGAATACTGGGCATCCTCATTTGCCAAACTGAAATCAATCCGCTATCTTGCGGTCATCGGACTGATGATCGCATTGAAGGTTGTGCTGAATTCGCTCCGGATTCCGGTCGGAGACAATCTCAACATTCTGTTCACCTTTGTTCCGACCGCGATCGAAGCCGCGATCGTAGGCCCGGGTGCTGCGATGGTTTCGGCTGTGATCACAGACATCGTCGGATATATCGTTTCCCCCTTCGGGCCGTATTTTCCCGGATATATGATTTCAAAGATGATGGGAAGCCTGATCTTCGGCCTGTTCTTCTACCGCCGTCCGTTCACTTTTGTCTCTGTTGTGCTTTCCAAGACACTGATCAATTATTTCGTCAATGTCCTGATGGGATCGATGTGGAGTCAGATTCTTTACGGCAAAGGATTTCTGTTCTACGCTTCTGCCTCGCTCATCAAGAATACCGTTCTGCTTCCGGTCGAGATTCTCATCCTCTATGCGATCATGCGGTCGCTTCTGCCGGTTCTTGAGCGGAAGGGATTCATCCGGAGTACAGAATCAGAACCGGAAACCGAGCGGGAAGTCACACTGTAAACGTAAGCTCTGCTCCATAAGTGGCAGGGCTTTTTTCTGCAGCAGAAACCGAAAAGAAAAAACCGGAAACGCATAATTCCGGTTTCATCCTTTATTCAGTTCAGTCCGCCGATCCGGATACTGTCATCCATCTTCTGCAGGATCTCACAATAGGCAGTGTAATAGTCGATATGATGTTCCATCTCGCTTTCGGTTACCCGGGAAAGCAGCTTGATGTCGTTATGATCTTCTTCTGTCTCGAGCGAAGCCACAAGGTCTACTTTCGGGTTCGTCAATTCAACCCGGCTCTTATCACCGTATACCGTCTTGGTGATTGTTACAGCGCCAAGTGCCCCGATTCGCTCTTCGGCTTTATCCTGTTCGGAGTACAGATCGCCAAGCGAATAGAAGACCAGCGTATCATCAATCCAGCACGCAGGCTGCACCTGATGGCCGCTGTAACCGATTACTATGGATGCCCCGGCATCCGCAAGGTCATCGGCGATCTTCCGCTGCCGCTCATCCGGAAGCGCTCCGGCTTCCCCCTTCCAGACGATCGAGACGATTACAACATCTGCCATTTCCGCCGCTTTCGCCACAAACTGCGGCGTTTTTTCATCGTTGTATACATTGACAAGATATGTTTCATTCTCCGGCATCTCGGTATTCAGCACATCCGTATAGGAAAGATAGATGACGGAAACACCGTTGAATTCCCCCATCCGCAGAATATTGCTGGTATCGGTGGAGGTATGAGTACCGCTTGTCCGTACGTTCTGACTGTCCCAGAAGGCCATCGAATCATCGATTCCTTCTTTCCCTTCGCTCAGCACATCAGGATAGGCAAGGCCGAACATCCCGTAGCCCTGTGCAATCGCAGCTTCACCGAACACACGGGAAGAATTCCGGCCGATCAGCGAATGCACGGAAACTGCACTGACATCATAATTGCGCACAAGCGAGCCAAGATTCGAAAACACATGTTCTGCATTCTCCGTATCGCACGGCATCAGCGCTCCGGAAGCCAGCACATTGATGACATGCGTCTCTTCCTTATCCAGCCAGTATTCTCCCTGAGCAGAGGGCGTTGGTGAGACTGCCTGTTCCAGCTTTTTCGAAAGCAGATTCATTGTAATACTGGTCCAGGCAATGATCACGAGCAGCGCGATCACATACTTGCCGAACCGTTCCCAGAAGTTTTTCAGATTATCCATGAGCCTATTATATCATGCGCTATAATATTGCCATGTTTGACAGAGAAGAATATCAGTCGATCCTTAACGAGATCGAAGGAAAGGCTACCCTGTGCGCAGTATCCAAACGGCACAGCACAGACGAGATTCAGACTGCTTATGATCTCGGCCAGCGCATCTTCGCAGAAAACAAGGCACAGGAACTCTGTGCCAAGGCACCCTGTCTGCCCGGCGACATTCAATGGCATTTCATCGGCCATCTGCAGCGCAATAAGGTGAAGCAGATCCTGCCGGTCGTTTCCTGCATTCAGTCACTGGACTCCCTGCGGCTTGCCGAAGCGATCGAGCACGCTGCAGCAGCGGAAGACAGAATTATATCGTGTCTGATTGAACTCCATCTTGCCGAAAGCGACACCCATAAAACCGGAATGACGGTAAGCGAAGCACAAGAACTGCTCGCACGGCGCAGTGACTTTCCGCACATCCGGATTGACGGAATGATGTGCATGGGTCCGCACACCGGAGATGAAGAAGCGATCCGTGCGGTGTTTCACAGAGCACAGGAGCTGTTTCGCCAGTTTCAGACCACCGTACCGGAAATGCATATCCTTTCCATGGGGATGAGCGATGATTATCCGATCGCCGTACAGGAAGGCGCCACGATGATCCGGGTCGGATCACGGCTGTTCACAGACTAGGAGGTTCCGCATGAGATTTGTAAGAAAAAGCGCGAATACGATTCCGATCAACGATACCGTGTTTGCCGTTGCGGCAGCCGCAAAAAAAGACAAAGCGGAAAACGGTGACCTCGTCACCGATGCGACAATCGGATCGCTGTATGACGAAGAAGGAAATTTCACCGCACTGAAAAGTGTATTTGATCATTATGATGCGATTGATCACCGGACCAAAGGCGCATATGCCGCAAGCTTTTCCGGCAACCCGGACTTCTGCCGCGATGTATATGAATGGGTCACGCAGGGAACCGGTCTCAGCCTGGCCCACGCAGTTGTCGCAACACCGGGCGGAAGCGGTGCGGTCTCCGCAGCGTTCAGTTCCTTTCTCGATGAAGGCGATACGGGTCTGATTCCGGATATCGGCTGGAGTTCGTATCAGCTGATGGCCGGCCACTTCAACCGGAAGTTCCGTTTTTATTCGATGTTTGACGGCGATCACTTCAATCTTGCGTCCATCCGGAGTAAAATCGCAGAGCTGAAAGAAACACAGGACAGGATCGTTCTGGTAATCAATGATCCCTGCCATAATCCGACCGGCT
>JAFYGX010000112.1 GCA_017543025.1 Solobacterium sp. | reverse complement strand
GGTCCCAGTCATAGGAAAACCCGAGATTCTTCAGCTGTTCAGTAAAGACTTCAATGTTGTTTCTTGTAAATCCGTCCGGATGATTCCCAGTGCTGATCGCATACTGTTCTGCAGGAAGCCCGAAGGAATCGAATCCCATCGGATGCAGGACATTGTATCCTTCCATCCGCTTTTTTCTCGAAACAATATCCGTTGCGGTATATCCTTCCGGATGACCGACATGCAGTCCGGCTCCGCTTGGATACGGGAACATATCCAGCGCATAGAATTTCGGTTTTGAGAAATCCCGGATATCCGTTCTGAATGTCTTACTGCTGTCCCAGTAAGCACGCCATTTCGCTTCCGTTTTCTTGTGATTGTAGGCCATATCTGTTTTCTCCATTTCAATAAAAAACGTCCCAGATCTCTTCCATCTAAGGACGTTGTTCACGCGGTACCACCTTAGTTCACGACCCTGCGGGTCATGCGCCTCTTTCGTTTCTTAACGCGAAACGATACGATCGCTCCAAAGATGAGTTCACCCCTGCGCACTGTCTTTTTTCACCGGACAAAGACTCTCTTCAGAATGCGGGAAAGGAGCTACTGCTTCTTTTTCAACACAATAACGGTATTTTAACCGATGCAATGCAAAACTGCAATGCATCCATCAGCGCATTACCATTCGTAGCCGAAGGCAACAAACGGTCCGCCGGCAGTCCAGTCAATCGGATTGCAGGACATATTGTTCACAATGGAAGCGATATTGGTGCGATAAACGCCGCCGGTCGGATTCGCTACCGTTGTATTTCCGTAGGGATCCAGCCCATACAGCACAACACAATGTGTATATGCGCTGTTGCCTCCGATGCATGCCGCAACAAGCTTGCCGCGGGAAAGTGCATAGTACAGGCTGTCATAATCCGCAAATGCATTTACTGCAAGTCCATACGCTGCACCGACGTTCAGAAGCGCTCCGCTGTCCGTTCCATGTCCGTATCCGGAATTATAGTTCCCCCAGGAATTCATCAGATAGCCGACATCAAGCGGTGAGCCGCCGATTCCGAAATGATTCAGAATCATCGCAGCAGATGTCGGAACACAGCCGGTCGAACCGAAATTACCGCCTTCACCGATCCGCACGCCTGCCCAGGCACCGTTTCTCTGCGAATAGTATGGAACATTCGTGACAGTTGTACCGGCAAACGATCCGTTTCCGTTGTAGCGGATGACTGCCCCGTTGGCATATTCCTGATACGGGCCGGCATTCCATCCGCCCGATGCAGCAGGTGCCGCTCCGTCTTCTACCCAGCGTCCTTCTACCCAGACATTATTGGTGCCGTCCCAATAGCCGTCGACCCAGTAACCTTCCGCTTTGACAGATGACGTACTGATTCCCGCCACCAGCAGCGTACCCGCCGCTGCCGCAATCAGATGACTCCAGCATTTCTTCATACCTGTTCCCCCCTTATTTTTATCTGCTGTTCTCTATTCTAATACAAACCGTTCATCAGAAACGAAAATGATTTGCGCGAGTTTTCCAATCTGTCTGTTTCTTCGTACACCAGATTCCACGACAGCTTTTCCATGTACTGAATGATTCACCTGCAATACAGAGAACTCCTGTACCTTCCGCACCTTTCGTTCAGTAAAAAAAAACAGAAGAACTGAATGCCCTTCTGTATCAGGAAATCGTCTTTCATAAATTTGCTGCCAGAGCGGCTTCAAATTCCTCTTTGTCAAGGATCGCTCCGCTTCTGCATACAACTGCCGCAGCACATACCGAAGCATGATGCAAGGCCTGAGCCACGGAATCATCACACATGCGGCGGGCAATGAACGTACCGATATGACAATCTCCCGCACCGGTACCGTCAACCGCCTTCACCGGCACAGGCGGCTCAAACAGAATTTCTTTCCCGTCATATGCCCAGGCACCCCTGCTTCCGTCTGTGAGCACAACAAGACTGCCGGTTCTCTGCTGAAGCAGGGAAAGAACTTCAGATACGTCAAGTTCTTTCTGATCGGAAAGGCCGCGGGCAAACAGAAATGCAGAAGCTTCCCGGCGGTTGAGATGAAGAACCGGATGCAGGTCCAGCATGGCATCCATCCGTTCCGCAGGAATCGCAAGAATCCGTGAACTTGGCGCAAAGTAAACGGAAAGATGTCTGTTCGCCTGCAGGAAGGACACAATCACATCTCCGGTCGGCTCTTCCAGCTCCAGGCCGCATACATAGGCATCCGTATATTTCTTCGCATCAAGTGCATCAAACCATTCCCGCTTCATCCGGTATTCCGCACCGTGCACTGCAACAAACGTCCGGTTTCCTGCCGCATCGACCATGCAGTAGCAGCATCCGTTCTCTTCTTCTGCTGTCAGAACCGGTACGATTCCCCGTTTCTTCAGCTCCGCTTTGACAAACGCACCAAAGACACCGGTACCGACAGGTGAAAACAGCGTATAGTTCACACCATAGCAGGCAAGCATATTGCTGGCGTTGAAACAGCAGCCGCCAAGCGAACAGGACTGACCGGTCACATTGATATCCTCTTCAAGCGACGGCAGATGATCCAGCCGGATCATCACATCGGCTGCCGTGGAGCCGATCATGAGCGCATTACGTTCCATGTGCCTATTGTAACGCCGTAACCTTCTCAGCGCAGATACTGTCTGAACTTTTCCTTCAGTCCGATCCGGTAAACCAGCAGCCAGCCCGCAAATGCGCCGACCCCCGCCTGCAGCATCTGAAACGGAAACTTCAGGCCTGCCGCTTCCGGTGTTGCATAGATATATGCACGCCCGGCGGTATATCCGATCACGTTGATGATCGCTCCGACAAGCACTGCCGTCGCCCCGCTGTGCTTTGATTTTACCGGAAAACGGCTGTGAGAAAGCCGGGATATGACAACCGCCTGAAGCCCATGCGTTACAAGCGAAACAAACATCGGAGCCGGATAGAACAGAAGATCGCCGATAAATGCTCCTATCCCGCACGCAACAAACGCATGCGGCCCGTCCAGCAGCAGCGCTGCCGTTGTAATGACAATATCATTGAGATACAAATGACCGCCCGGAACAGGAATTCCGAACGAACTCAGGGCGATCACCATCGCCATGAACACAGCAGTCGCTGTAAGCAGTTTCGTTCTTTTGCCGGTATTTGTTTTCGTTTCACTGACAGACATAAACATTTCCCCCTTGGTTATCGATATGGTAAGCAACATTTGGTATTATGTAAAAGGCCAGTTTATTGTATTTTTATAAGACCAGACTCTCAAACAGCAATTCAGAAAACATCACTGAAAGGATACAAAATGAAACGAAAGATCCCCGCTTATCTTGAACTTTATCAGACATTACGGCAGATGATCACAGACGGAGCCTATACATTCGGTCAGCGTTTTCCGAGCAAGCGTTCTCTCAGTGCGGCATACAGTCTTTCGCTTGTTACGGTCGAACATGCGATTGACCTGCTTGAAGAAGAAGGCTACATCGAAACCAGGGAACGGGCTGGCATTTTTGTATCCTATTGCCCGGATACGATCGGATCTGTGCAGGAAGAGGAACCGATCCCGCATCTGTTCAGCGAGCTGCCTTCTGACGACGCATTTCCCTACAGCGTCATTGCCCGTACCATCCGTCACGTACTGAGTGAATATCAGGAAGACATCATGATCAAAAGTCCCAGTTCCGGTCTGCCGGCTCTGCAGAATGCGATCGCATCCCATCTGCTGGCCGGCCGGGGAATCAATGTTTCTGCTGATCAGATCATCATCGGCAGCGGCGCAGAATATCTCTACGGCATGCTTGTCATGATTCTCGGACGTGATAAAACCTATGGAATCGAAGACCCATCCTATGATGTCATTCAGCGAATCTATCAGGCAAACGGAGCCGCTCTGGAAAAACTGAAGCTCGGAAAAAACGGCATCCTGTCGCATGAGCTGAACAGCAGCAGCGCAGATGTACTGCACATCACACCATTTCACAGCTACCCGACCGGAATTACGGCGAATGTATCCAAACGGCGGGAATATATTGCCTGGGCAGACCGCAGAAACGCCTACCTCATTGAAGATGACTATGACAGCGAATTCACTCTCTCCGGAAAGCCGGCAGACACCCTGTTCGCCCTTGCGGACCGGAACAACGTTATTTATATCAGTACCTTTTCCCGTACGATCGCTCCGTCCATACGGATCGGCTTCATGATACTTCCGGAAAACCTTCTGGAAAATTACAGAAAAAAGGCAGGCTTCTTTTCCTGCCCTGTTTCCACTTTTTCCCAGCTGGTTCTCTACGAACTGATCCGAAGCGGTGATTATGAACGGCATTTAAACCGGATCCGCCGCGTCCGCCGGAAGATCCGCTGAGTCCTCCCGGATCGGGATCATGAATTCAAATACGGTATTTCCGGCTTCTCTGCGCACTTCAAAGGACCCTTCACAGATCTGTTCCAGACGCTCCTTCACGCTGCTCAGCAACGGATAAATCTCAAAGATATCTGTCAGCGAAACCGTATCGTTCAGATGATCTTCTACCTGAAGCCGTACAACGTTCGCATCTCCTTCTTTCCTGGTCTCAATCCGGAGGGTTCCTTTTTCCTTCTGCTTCAGAAGAATATTGAGGCAGATATGCTCTGCTGCTGTAACCAGAGTAAGTCCGGGAATCATGAATCCGGAAGCCGCATAATCATTGACCACACGGAACTCATCCGGATAACGGGAATACATGAGCGAAAGATACCGGTTCATTGTCCGGAGTTCCGTTTCAAACGGAATCATCTTCGACGCCTGCAGCCCTCTGTATTTGCCGATCAGATAGTCTGAAAGTTCAATCACCGACTTTTTCGCTGCGCTTCCGTCATGATCAATCAGATAAACGACATTATTCAGAACACTGCAGGTAAAATGCGGATCTTTCGCAAGCAATGACGGATCTGCAGCGACAAATTCCTTTACCACCTTCACTTCCCGGATTACCCGATCCTGCTTCGGTTCTTCAGAAGCGCTGAGCGGCTCTGATTCCGGAACCGGAATATGGCTGCCTGCTGCTTCTGCAGTATTATTCTGTTCATTGACCGCCATCGTTTTCCGGCTGAGACGGGCGACCCCATAGAAGCAGAGCAGGACCATCATCAGCACGGTCATTATGGTCCCTGCAGAAGAAAGGCCGCTGACGCCGACAAAGAGCAGAGATGCAATTCCAAGCGCCACGGAAAAGACATACAGCATGCGTGGCGAACTGCGCCGAAGCCGCTTATGAAGCTGCGGAAAGAGAAAAACATCCGCCGCACCCGCAAGGACAGGCGGAAGAATGCCTCCGGCCGTCCAGAGAATCATCGGAAGGCTGCCGATCTGTTCCGGCACATACGAAAGTGCCCGTGATTCCGCCAGCAGAAAACCTAATACACCTGCCGTATTGACCAGAATATAAAGCCATTCTTCTTTTCTGAACCGGAAGGCATTTTTCAGACCGCGATTGATCCCTGCGGCCAGTGCTGCCAGAATCACAACGGTATTAAAGAGGTACACCCCTTCAATCAAGGATCGGTATGCCAGCACATCCGGACGGCCGAGCGAAGTGATTTCGAGTATCTGAAATACAATATTAACCATGAACCAGAAGAAAAAAAGAATACAGTTCCGCAGCATTACTTTTTTAAGAAGAGCCATCATCAGACATACGAGAAGACTGAAAATAATAGCCCAGATACACATGGATACTTCTAAGGGATAAGATTGTAGTCCTGTCATAAACGCTCCTTGAAAGATGCGAATATTATTATAGATCGTTTCCATTCCATAGAGACACAAAAATGTACGCCCGTTTTCTGCACAAAACATCCTGAAAACGAATTTCTTTCGGCAGCCGCGCTTCAATTTGATATACTTACCGAGTAAAAAAAGGAGGAAGTTATGACAGCGATTGCATTTGATTCCAACCAGTACCTCCAGCTTCAGCGTGATAAGATCCTTCAGCGGATCAATCTGTTCGATGGCAAATTATATCTGGAATTTGGCGGAAAGATGTTTGAGGACTTTCATGCTTCGCGTGTCCTTCCCGGTTATGAGCCGAACAACAAGATCCGGCTGCTCACCGAGCTGAAAGACAAAGTCGAACTGATCATCTGCATCAATGCCAACCACATTGAGCACGTCAAACTGCGTGGAGATACCGGTATATCTTATGATCAGGAGCTGCTCCGCATCGTCGATGCACTCAAGGCACTTGATCTTTATGTCGGTTCCGTTGTCATTACGCAATACGCCCATCAGCCTGCCGCAGATCAGTTCCGGCGCACTCTGAAAGCAGATGGAATCCGCTCCTATCTCCATTATCCGATTCCCGGCTATCCGACTGATGTTGATTTCATCGTCAGTCCTGAAGGCCTCGGCAAAAACGATCATATCAAAACAAGCCGGCAGCTCGTTGTTGTCACTGCGCCCGGACCCGGCTCCGGAAAAATGGCCACCTGTATTTCACAGCTGTACAATGACAGCCGCAAGGGCATCAAATCCGGTTATGCGAAATTCGAAACCTTTCCGGTCTGGAATCTTCCGCTCAACCATCCGGTCAATCTCGCCTATGAGGCTGCGACCGCTGATCTCAATGACGTGAACATGATCGATCCGTTCCATCTGGACGCTTACGGCATTACAGCGATCAATTACAACCGGGATGTTGAGATCTTCCCTGTTCTCAACCGGCTCTTTGAAGCGATCCAGAATGAGAGTCCGTACAAATCACCGACCGATATGGGCGTCAACATGCTCGGTTACTGCATCGTTGATGATGAAGCCGCAAAGGAGGCTTCAAAACAGGAAATTCTCCGCCGGTACTACAAAGCCGTCGTCGAAGCCTGGCGGGATGAAGTCAGCGAGGAAGCAGTCGAAAAAATCAAGGTGCTGATGAATAAAGCGGATGTCAGCCCGGAAGACCGGAAATGTGTCTTTGCCGCAAGAAAGAAAGCTGAAGATTCCGGCGCCCCGGCAATGGCAATCGAACTTCCCGACGGACGCATCATCACCGGAAAGACTTCCAGTCTGTTCGGTCCGAGTTCTGCAGCGATCATTAACGGAATCAAGGCACTTGCCGGTATCTCAAAGAACAAACACCTGATCGAACCTGCTTATGTCAAGCCGATTCAGGATCTCAAAGTCAGAAACCTCGGCAATCATAATCCCCGCCTTCACACCGATGAGCTTCTGATCGCTCTCAGCATCGTAGCCAAAACAAACGAGACATGCGCTGAGGCAATGAAGCAGCTCAGCGGTCTGAGAGGCTCCGAAGCCCACAGCACAGTCATTCTGCCGGCAGAAGACGCCAATATGTACCGGAAGCTCGGCATCAACGTCACCTTTGATCCCGTCTACCAGCAGAAAAAGCTATACCACCGCAAATAATCACAGTTCCTGTACAGAAAGATCCGGGTTTCGGATCTTTTTCTCTGCCCGAAAAAAAGAGCAGACGTTTCTGCTCATTCAATCTCAGCCAGACTGTCGATCACTTTTTTCAGCTCTACCGGTACCCGTTTGCTGCCCTGCATCGACCGTACGCCGAACGTCCGCAGCACCTTCATGGTCAGCAGCTCCGGAGGATAGGTCTTCAGAACTTTCAGCCGCATGCGCTTAACCTGCTTTCCGTTTCCTGACACACCGGAAGATGGAAGATCAGCAGCCACCACTTCTGTTTTATAGCGGATTGCGGACTCCGGTGCACCGGAATAAATATAGACGATGTCTCCGACGGAAGCCCGGATGTTCTGTTTCCACTCTGCCGTCTGATTCAGCCGGAAATGACGATGGATATCATAGATCTTCGGATTCGAGGGAATGATCCACTCATTCGCTGCTTTCGCGAGCGAGTTTCCTGCGATCAGATCCCTGCTTTTCCGGATCAGCGCGAAGATCCTGTCGTCGCACAGCGTATCGTCCAGCATCACAGAAATCCATGTTTTCTTGTTCATATGCCAGGCCGGATAAATCCCCGCTTCGCAGATCAGTTTTTCATGTTCTGCTTCATCTGTCCGAAGATTAAGCACTTCGCATTCCCCGTCTTCTTCTGTACCGCTTACCTTGCGCTTTTTCATCCGCATCACGAGGGCATACCATTTCTGATTCCCCGGCGTCCGGAATACCACTGCATCCTTCAGGCGGGAAAACGGTCTGTCCCACGCATCTGAAAATGTTTCCGCAATCACTTCTGCGAGCCGGTTCGCCTGCGCGCCGGCAAACAGCTGATCATCGAAGGCATGATCGCGGATATCGCAGAGCAGATCATAGTATTCCTTACGGATCTGACTGACAAACGCACTGGTCTGTGATGCAACACGAAGCGGAAGATATTCTTCTTCCATTTCCGTTTCGATTACAGTACCGTTCACGTTCCCGTCAGAGCACACTTTGATCTCTGCGGTAAACTCACCGTTATGAAACGGCACGGACAGATGGTACCCATCCTCTTTTTTCACAAATCCATACGCCAGCAGCCGGGCTGGATTGACTGCGCTTTTCGAAAAGACCAGTTCTTCAAGATCTGCCGGTATCGCATCCATTTCAGTCCCTCCGTATTCCGTTTTGCCAGTACACAATGGTTCCGGTATGAATTGTCTGTTTCAGATCAAGAACCCGCTGATTCCGGGAACCCCGGAACGCAAGCCGGATATCCTTTTCCGCTTCCTGAAACGGACCGTCCACCAGAACATCAATCAGCGACAGCATCTCGTCTGTCACTTCACAATATCGCTTTCCGCCCTCTGCCAGATCTCTGTCATAGACAAATCCGGTGTAGCACCAGACATTCTTCTCCGGAAACAGGGCTTTTGCCTTCCGCAGAAGACCGACAAGCACGCGCTGATTCTCAATCTCGAACGGCTCTCCGCCCAGCAGTGTCAGACCGGAGATATTCACATCCGCAAGATCTTTCAGCAGCGCCGCTTCAGTTTCTTCCGTATAAGGCTCTCCGTATGAAAAATCCCAGGTCTGGGGCTGGAAGCACCCTTTGCAGTGATTCGTGCATCCACTTACGAATAAAGTTAGCCGGACACCTTCCCCATTGGCAATATCATATTTTTTGATCGCTCCGTAATACATGTTCCCAATCCTGTCTGTAAAAACAATTTGATTTTACCGTATCCGCTCACTTCCGTCATCTCTTCACGTTCCTGCAGCCCGTTTTTTGCACGGTCTTCTGAATTTTGCTGAGAACCGGATACCGGAAACATCATATACTGAAAGAGACAGGCAACAGGGAGGAGAATCTGAATATGAAAGAAATCTGCCTTGGAACCATCGGTTCCGGATCAATCATCCATCACATCCTTGATAATGTGCAGAAACTCGACGGCATCAGACTGTGCGCGGTCTATTCCCGCACCATCGAACGGGCAAAAGAGCTCGGCGAAGCATACGGCTGCACAGAACTTTACACAAATCTCGATCAGCTGCTGAGCAATGAAACAGTAAACACCATATACATCGCTTCCCCCAATCTCCTTCACTATGAACAGGCCCGAAAAGCACTCGAAGCCGGCAAGCATGTCTGGTGTGAGAAGCCGTTTACGACCGATCCGGAAAAAGCTTCCGAGCTGATCCGTCTGGCTGAAGAAAAAGGCCTGTATCTGGTTGAAACCGCACCGACTACCTTTCTGCCGAATTACAGGCTGCTGAAGCGCGCTCTGCAGCAGATCGGCAGAGTGCGGCTTGTAATGGGCAGCTACAGTCAGTACTCTGCCCGCTACGACATGCTGAAGCGCGGTGAACTGCCCAATATCTTCAATCCTGAACTGGCCGGCGGATGTCTGATGGATATCAATTTCTACAACATTCATTTATGCTGTGCACTATTCGGCAGACCGGACCGCGCCTTCTACTACCCGAACCGCTTTCCGGGTGTTGAATGTGATACATCCGGAATCGCTGTCCTTGAATATGCGGATTTCAAAGCTGTCTGTTCCGGAGCCAAAGATACATGGGGCGATAATGCATTTCAGATTCAGGGAGAAGACGGCTATATCACCGTCCTCGATGGCGCCAGCTGTCTTTCCGAAATCAAGCTTGCCACAAGAGAGGACAATCAGACAAAAAGCCATCAGCCGGAAACCGACCGGTGGTTCTACGAAGTGCAGGAACTCACCCGGATGTTTCTGGAAGATGATGCGGAAGCGATTGCTTCCAGGCATCAGATTATCCTTGATACGGTATCGGTGATGACAGAACTCCGTCAGTCAGCCGGCATCCGTTTCCCCGGTGAAGCATAATCACATTGAACCCATTTTAAAAAGAGCATTCTCATCACCAGAATGCTCTTTTTCTTATCCATGTAGAATCTCCCAGCTTACCGGGAGTGTTTTTCCCTCTGTGCTCATGAATCAGACTGCCTGCACTTACTTATGAAACATTCGGTCGTACTGTTCCTGCCATTCCTTCTTGTTTTCCGCACAAAGAATAATGTCTTCATATTCGATGTGGATCTCACTGAACGGCTTCATGTATTTATTTGTCACCGGAATCGATGTATTTGCCGGCCGCACTGTGGTAGCGGCATACAGCTTCTGACATTCATCTGAAAGCAGAAAATCGATAAACATCTTCGCTTCCGTCATGTGCGGTGCCCGGTATGTGATCGCTGCTGCTGCAGGAAGCCATACAGCGCCTTCCGTCGGATACACTACGGAAACATCTTTTCCTTCTTCCATCAGCTTTATACAGGGATCTTCATAGGAAAGCCCGACGACATACTTCCCGTCCGCAACGGAATTATATACATCAGCGGAAGTTTTCATCTGAACTCCGTCCAGCTGTTCGATCAGCATCTCGACATATTCCCATGCAAGCTCATCATACTTGTCGATTCCCATCACCAGCAGGATGTTTGTAAGCTCTGCCCACGCAGAACTGGATCTTGTCGGATCCCCGTATGCGATCTTTCCGCGCAGTTTCGGGTCAAGCAGATCCCGATAGCCTGTGATTTGAACGTCCAGCTCTTCAGCAAGCTGATTATTGATGATCAGCGCGCCGGAACCGGAGAGTGAATAATTCGTGAAGAAATTCACCTTTCCCTGCCGGAAAAACAGATCCAGGTTGAATTCGTTTGGTGACTGATACTCCGTCCAGAGATCCGGATATTCAATATATACGCCATAGTTCATCCCGCCCCAGAGAATGTCTGCGTACGGGTCTTCCTTTTCTTCCTCCAGACGTTCCAGGCATTCGCCGGTCCCCATTGAAACAAGCGTCACATCAATGCCGGTGGCTTCTTCAAATGCCGGGATGACCATTTCGATCTCTGTGTCAGTGTTCGGCGAATAGATTACCAGCTTATTCTCTTCATCTTCTGTCTCTGTACTGGCAGGCGGAACAGTTTCTACTGTCGGAGCATTTGCCCCGCAGCCGGTCAGCGAAAGCGCCATTGCGCCGGCCAGGATAAACGGAATGGTTCGATTCATATCAAGTGATTCCTCCGTTTCTATTTTATGACACAAAAACCGGATGTCTGACAATTTCGCTGCTGTATTGTCATTAACACGTCAGAACTGTCACCCCCGCTGCAGATCAGACAGCCGGAATATTCAGGGATTATGCTCAGTGCCATCACTCAGGAGCACTTCCGCGATCATCCGCGCGGTTTCTTCCTGCTGCCGGTCCGCTGAAATCCGCGGAGCTCCGTCGCCTGGCTGTAATCCGTAGCAGCCAAACTGCGAATGATTTCCGCCCGGGATCACATATTCCACCGTTCTCGAAGAAAGATGAACCAGATTTTTTCTGTATCGCTCCGAATTCAGCACATGATCTTCGGAACCGCGGATCACAATGGTTTTCATTGTATCGGGAAGGTCCGACAGACTGTACGCTCCAAGCAGAACAATACCTGACAGGCTTCCGGCATGCTTCGCAGCATATTCTGCAGAAACTGCACCGCCAAGCGAATGCCCGCCGATCATCCAGTTCGCATACCGGTAACGGCTGATGATCCGGTCAGCCGCATTTTCATTCAGCAGCGCCAGATGCAGCGGCATATCCGCAAGAAATACATCGATTCCCCGATGCGCAATCGCTCTGGCCAGAACAGAATACGCTGCCGTATCCACCCGAGCGCCTGGGTAAAAGATCAGTGCGTCTTCTTCCGATGGCCCGTCAATAAACCATCCGTAATCGCTCCGTTCCACTCTCACTTCAGAATCTGACTGCAGAGCCTGAAGCGCCCGAGGTTCTGCCTGAAACGGAATGGCAAAATAAATAAGACCGCTGAAAGTCAGCGAGAGAACAACGAGAAGAACCACTTTTACCGCTTCGCTCAGCACATCGTGTTTCATCACGATGATTGTACTTCGACACACCCGATAAAGAAAACGGCAATTCCGTTTTTCCTGCGGCTTTCTTCCGGATGAGCGCACTCTGAATTGAATTCATCACCCGAATAACAGATGAAATTTCTCATCTTCAATGATCATTCCGGTCAGAACTCCGCCCTTTCCGCAGCCGGTATCAATGCAGATCACGCCGCTGGAAGGCAGCTTATAAGTCCGGTGGTACGCCAGCTGTTCACATTCTCCGTTCCCTTTGAACCACGTCGGATACTCAACTGCGATATGTCCTGTTATGGTCAGCTTTCCGCTGTAGCGGTTTTTTAGGACAATGTTATGATCATGTATCAGTGTATTCAGATCATTGTCCGCAAGGTTCTCATAAATCACCCCTGCATGCACGCACTGAAATCCCGGTGCTTCAAAGAAGAGCCGAGCATTCTGGCGGATCCACGGTGCGGCATCTTCCATTTCTTCTCCATGACGCCGGAAGCTGTTTACCGTATCGCCTCTGCCCACCCGATTCCATACACTCATGAGTGAATCTGCCGGATTCGTCTGCAGCAGATAGTCTTCGTGATTTCCCCGCAGCAGGATAAAGCGGTTCCCGAATGCTCCGGCAAGCTGCCGGACTTTCTGAAACACCTCCCACGATTCGCTTCCGCGGTCAAACAGATCGCCAAGCAGAATCAGTCTGTCATTACTGCCCGGATTCACCTGTTCCATCAGGTTCTCAAACGGTTCAATACATCCGTGAATATCTCCGATGATGACGGTACGCTTCACTTCATCATTCTGTTCCATAAGTAATATCTCCTTTCCTGTTCGCACGATTCCTTCCTGCCGAAAGGCATCGGCTCCGGACTGAAAAGATACCAGCCGTTTTGCTGATGTCCATTCATTTCACAACGGTTTCTCACTGCGTTTCAGGAAGGGCCGGATACAGATCCATGATGAATGTTTTCGTATTCACATCATCTTCCGCAAATGCAATGCATACCTGACTGTCACGGGAAAGCGCCTGATGATCGTATGAACGTTTGATTGCATTCATCTCGGTTTCCATTGCCGGGCTGGTCAGGCGGATGCCCATCTGCTCTGCATCATATGAACTCAGATTGACCGGGAACACTGCGTCGACTTCCCCTTCGTTCATCGCAGCCAATGCCTCTGCAGATGTCCGGAATGGTCTCAGATCAAACTGAATATTCGAGCTTCTGAGATTGTTCTGCGCATGCACAAGATAATCCCTGAGCGCTCCGGTCAGTTCACCGTTTTCCGGATTATAGTCACAGAACGGAAGATAATCATCCTGATATCCGATCCGGATGGGACCATGATGAGCAAGCCAGTCATCCTGAGCCGGCGTCAGAAACGCATTGACATTCACAGAATACAGCCGCTCTTCTGACATTCTCTGGTTGAAATACGGATCATCATCCTGTATTCCTGACAGCGCCATATTCAGCTCTGCCAGAAGATCCGGACGGTTTCGGTTCACCGCATAGAAATATCCAGAGGAGCCTACCCGGCAGACAGGAATGATTTTCCATTCCGAGCTGAAGGTATATACCGTCGCATACCCATCAATTTGTCCGGCTGAAAGCATATTCACCGATTCCGCTTCATCCACGTCAAGCGGAAGGATATCAATGTCAATCCTGTTGTGTTCTGCCCAGTCTTTCAGGAATCCTTCCTGAATACTGCCTTTGTTCACCCCGATGCGTTTGCCGTTAAATGAAGCGAAATTATCTGTTGTGATTTCCCGGTTTTCACCGTCGATGTAGATATAATAGGATTCGGTTCCCATCGGAAGATCCGGAAACAACATAAACTCCGTCCGCTCCGGTTTATAGGAAACATCGCTGAGAAGATCGATTTCTCCTTCCGAAAGCATCTGTAACAGATTTGGCCAGCTGTCCTCCACATACTCGTAAGTCCAGCCGGTATAAGCAGAAATCTTCTGCTGATATTCATAATCGATTCCGCGCCGCCTGCCGAATTCATCCCAGTAGCAGAATGACGAGTCATACCAGCCGACTCGCACTGTTTTCCGGTCATCTTCCTCTGCGCTGACCCGAACGAAAGCCAGCACGGAAATGGACGTCATCAGCAACAGAAAACAAGCTGCCAGTTTCCATTGTATTCTTCTGTTTTGCATCGCCCCCGCACATTATGATCCGTTTCAACTGTTCCGCGGAACAGAACCTGTGCATGCATTACGCATCCGGTTTCATTTATTACCTCTCAGTCTGATCTCACTGTGCAAACGGCGCCATTCCGGCACCGCGCCATCGGACTTTTCGGCTCAGGGGCATCGCTCTTTTCGGCCTCTTGTCATCGGAAAATCGGCCCCATCAAATATGCCATATAACTTATGATCGTTTTGTTCACAAATACGCGAAACAAAGAAAATTTATGAACGCTACGCTTATGTTCTCAATCAGAATATCTTAATGCCACCGTTTATGCCGCAGGGCTTATTTACACTGGGCTGTCCCCTTGTACACTGGAATGAAGAAGGTAGTGAAAAGCTTTATTTTTAGCGGCTTCTTCGCTTTCTGGGGTCAAGGGGACAGGGGCCCTAGTGTCAATAAACGCCCGAGGAATAAATATCGGTGGCCGCATTAATGAATGACGTATAAATATCGAAGGCAAGTCTGTAAAAACCATGCATTTGTTCATTAACTATGAACATCATTTTATGTTTACACAATTATCGACACCATTCAAATACGACAAATATTAATCACATGACATGTGGAGCCGGTTACTCCGACGCGGGTGGGCCGATTCACCGACGGCCGCACTCACTGAGCTCTTTCGCAAGTTTAGTCTTCTTTTATTACATCATACGAACGCATGAAAATCCACGCATTATTTCTGATCAGACAAAAAAAGAGAGCGCATATAAACGAATGCGCTATTCAAACAATGCAATTAACGAAAACAGCTCACTTCGGAAATACCAGTTCAAATTCCTCACAGACCACCTTTGTCTGATCGGAAAACACAAGCTTCAGCGGTGCCAGCTCCTTTTTCAGAAACACTTCATGCACGGCGCGCCAGTACTTCAGAGAACGGTCGCCTTCACCTTCTCTGTAAGCATGCGCTGCAGAAACCTTCGCAAATTCAGTCACATATACCTTCGTTGTCCGGATCACACAGACCGCTTCGCTGTTCGAATTCAGAATCACGCTGTAAGCGCCTTCTTCCGGCAGCGGCTCCTGTTCCGCAATATAGACATCATATGCAGAACAGGTAGCGGTTTTGATTCCTTCAATTACCAGGTTCGCAAGCTGATCAGCCGCTTCCCCGAACGCCCACGCTTTATAAGTACCGGTCAGTCCGGTCTGTTTCCATAGTTCTTCTGCTGTCATTGTGTCGCCTTTCACTCCTTTCATACGGCTGCAAATGGTCAATCCTGTATCGGAGTAACCCCCTGATCCGTATTTTCCTGAAACAGATGCTTCATTTTATTTTGCAACGAGAAAACCGCCTTTGCAGTTCGATCATTCAGAGGCATAGAAGCCAGTACGTTCAGCTTTCCAGCCGATACTGATGAGATGATCACGTTCCGTTTTAGTGGATGTGCAATGATGATCAACTGCATTTTCATTATACAGACGATACATCGGAGTATTTGATTTCTTCGGAGCCATGAAGCCGGCGTCCCCGTATTTCCAGCCGGTATTCACAGGATTATTTTTTTCTTTTTTCGTTTCCGGTACAGAAATATTCACCGCTGTTCGGGTTGTACAGATGGTGCTGGAGTATGAGTTGGACTTGGAATTGGAATTGGAGTTGTCTTATCAATTGTCACAGTGACACACGCTCTTCAGAATCTATATGACCCGCATCTGCCCTGGTCATGTACAAGACATAACAGACAATACGCAAATCAGAAGCTTCGGATTTTTCACAATTAACAAATCACCTTCTTCCTTATGAAAAGTACCTCAGCCCGTCGGCTTAAGCGGCAGGTTTGAGGTACGATCAAACTATTTATTCTTAATCTCTTCCTTTTTCTAAACATAACTAATACTTATATAAAACACTATTATTAAGCCTTAATCGTAGTTATGTTCATTTTGTTGTGTACATTAACATAACCATACAAGCAAAGCACTGTTTTGTTTAACCTCTCTGTGTGTTTGGCTATCCTTTTAGCTAAGCGTTTT
>JAFYGX010000111.1 GCA_017543025.1 Solobacterium sp. | reverse complement strand
GACATTCGGAACTTACATCTTCCGTTTCCGGACATCCGTGGATGCAGATCCGTCACTCTGCTGGATTGCCGGCTGGTGTGCTTCCCCTGAAGATGGAGACGGTTTCCGAATACCGCATCACTTCAACTGTGACATTGATGGAAAGCGGCCTGCCGTTAAAACTGCGGATTGAGGATACGGTGCTGGCAATGTCAAAGGCGTCATAATGGGGATCCGAATCATCGGTAATCTGTCTGAGAAGGACAAATTCATCTCCTCCGATCCGTGAGACAACGCAGTTATCACCGAAGGTTGAGGTCAGCACCTGTGCGATTTTCCGCAGTACTTCATCTGCCGTCTGGGTGCCGTAGCGGTGATTGATCTGGGCGAAGTCGTTGATATCGATACTGATTATCGCAAAATCCGTGCCGTATTCTCTGTAATGTCTCTGATAGCGTGAGAAGGCGGCGATTGCACCGCGGGAATTGAGCAGCCCGGTCAGCTCGTCAACCAGAAGGGAGCTGTCTTCTTCGGAATTGATCCCCCGGTCCAGAAAGTAGCCGATGAGGCCGATAATCTCATTTCCCTTGCGTACCGGGAATTTGGAGGCGACAATCTTGTGGTCCTGTCCGCGGACGATACATGAACCTTCCGCATTGTAGATCGATTTCCCGTTCAGCACATCCGTTTCATCCCGCATGAACGGAACGGGATTGACGTGCCAGTTCATATCTTCATCTGTGTTTCCGGCAATCTCCTTGTCTGAGAGGAATCCGTAAAAATCAAGGAAATAGCGGTTGGCACTGAGGAATCTGCGTTTTTTATCCTTCCAGAATACGCCGAAGTTCACGGAATCCATCAGGGTGTCAAACAGCAGGTGCTTTGGAATTCCGGAATCCAGAATGTCTTCCGTTTCTCCTTCGGGCAGGCCGGTGAGCTGGGCAGGGTCCGCGGTAAGCATACTGGTATTCAACGCATCAAATCCTGCCCCGTCACAGGCAAGACTCATGATGATCTCCCGGCCGTCCATCTTTACCAGACTCTGCATCATCAGCTGCCAGCCGTATGTTTTTTCCGTTTCATGAAGACGGAAAAGCGCGCAGTTGAAGGAGTTGCTGGAGGACTTGAGAAGATCGGGAAGCGTTCTGATATTGTACAGGTCAAGAAACCGTTTCCGGTCTTCCGGATGAAGATTCAGCCGGGCAAATTCTCTGATCGCTTCCTGAAGCGGCATATTTTCATAGTTGCCCCGGAAGCGGTCACGGCTTTTGTGAACATTGAGCAGACGGTCGCTCTGAAGGTCGAGAATATCAACCCGCTCAAACAGAGCGTAGACGGATCGCAGCACTTTATCCTTGATGCCCCCGGACACATAGCTTGCGGCGCTGGAGACATTCATTGCCCGTACGAATACAGTGCTGATGCCGGTTTCACGGTTCGTGTCGATTGCCTTCATCATCAGGTTGCAGTAATCGCCGGCAAAGACCAGATCACACGATTCTACAGTACCCAGTCTGACGCACCGCTCAACAGACCGCATGATCCGTTCAACGAGGCGGTTGTTCGACAGGTCAAGCTTAAAGTCGAGCTCACTGGCGTCTTGTATGTTCATCGGCGCAAGAAACTGCCGGAATGCAGTGTTGATTACAAGTGTCCGGACATGATCGCTGCAGTATTCAAACAGTCCCATCGGCATGAATCCGGCGTTCATTCCCGCTTCGTTTCCTTCTCCGAGCGGATGCGTGCTGAGCAGATTGACGCGGCCGACATTGTTGATGTAGCGGGCGTCTTCCGCAGACTCCGGCTGGAATCCGAACGTTTTCAGGCACTCGAGCGGAACCGGTTTTGAAAAGTAATACCCCTGGGCAATCTCACACCCGGAACTGCGCAGAAAACGGAACTGCGTTTCGGTTTCCACGCCTTCGCAGAGGGTCTGTATGCCGAGTTCTCTTGCCATGTGAATGATCGACTGGAGAATCTTTTCTGTACGGGATGCGCTGGCTTTCACATCGAGGCCGGCAAGGAATCCCATATCGATCTTCAGGACATCGAATTCATAATCCTTGAGGTTATTCAGAGAAGAGTATTCGCTTCCAAAATCATCGATCCAGATGCGGTAACCGTGTTCCCGGAAACGGATCAGTGCGGTCCGGAGCGAGCCGCCGGCTTTACTGAGGGCACTTTCAGTGATTTCAATATCCAGCAGGTTCGGGGACAGTTCATAGCGGTCGATCATATCATCAATTGTCCCGAAGACATCACAGAGGTCGAAATCCAGCCGGGAGAGATTGATCGATACCGGTACGACCGGTTCATTCCGGTCAAGCTGCTGTCTGAGATCCCGGCAGACGGTCTCGGCCATGAACAGATCAAGCCGGTGAATCAGATGCGCATGTTCCAGAACTGAAATAAAGGATGCAGGGGAGAGCAGCCCGTAACTGGGGTCGTCCCAGCGGGCAAGTGCTTCCATACCGCACAGCTTTCCGGTAAGGACACGGATCAGCGGCTGGTAATAAACCTTGATATGTCCCTGCTCGATTGCCCTGTCGATATGGTCGACTATGTATTTGTTGGTCAGAAGCGATTCGGAAAGATGCGGATCGTAATATGCATATATCTGATCAAAATGACCCTTGCAGGATTCACAGGCAAGCCGTGCTTTATCGATCAGAAGCAGGGGATATGTCTCGCCGGTCTGAATTTCATAGACGCCGCATTTTGTAAGCATTACTAGATTCGGATGATAGTTCCGTATCTGCTCGTGGGTTTTTCTGATCCGGTCCGGAATATCCGGAGCACAGGTATAAACCACAAAATGATCTTCGCCGGTACGTGCGGCAAGATCGTTCGGAAAAGCGTTCCGAACAGCAGTACCGGCAAATCGCAGGAGATTGTCGCCGGCGGCTGTTCCGAGCGTACTGTTGAACAGCTTGAAATTTTCAATATTGAAGAAAAGAATACATGCGTTCGGCGGGAGCGGAGCTGTCTGAAGATCTTTCAGCAGACTGATCTGAAAGCCGTTGAGATCCGGTAAACCGGTCAGTTTGTCGAAGGTCGTGGTTGCTGTCATATAGGATCCTTTCAGTGCACGATCAAAGAATAGCTCTTTGATGTCTGTATATTATCAGAATTAAGGAATATCGCCAGCTTTATTTTTACAGGCGCTGCAGCAGAGAATCCTGCCGGTTTCATAAGTTTTCCGCGTGTGCAAGGTACGAAGGATCCTACCGGCGGCTGACATGGAGTGCATGAAAAAAAGCAGCAGAGTGGATTGGTGATAACATGAAAGCAGGTTACTATGGAGTCAGAAGGAGCGTCAGGTGTTAATGCCTGAACGGAATGTGAGATTAATGATAGATAATCCGGTAATCCATGCATATTACAGCAGCGGACAGTCGTCCGAAGCGGATGAATCCGTGCTTCGGGTGCGCATGGTTACAGAACAGCGCAGCGAAGAAGTTCTGGAGTATCATGCCGAAGTGACGAACTGCTCCGATTCAGAGGTGTTTCTGGAATCCGTACGATTATGGGAATCTGAGTCCCTGCAGGAAGCCGGCATCGGGGGAAAGCCTTTTGAGATCTTCCGGAGCGGAAGGCATAAAAATGATCTGCCGGGTGTATTTACTGCCGGATGTCCGGATGAGCGGCTGAAGGACGTTACCTCTGCAGTGCTGGAAAGCGGAGAGGGGATGACAGAAGGGAGCGGAACCGCTGTGATCAGCGATCATCTGACGATGATCAGGGGCAGCAGTGAAACGATTCTGGCCATTGAATTTCTCACCGGCAGAGATCAGCTGGTTCAGACAGTGCTGCAGCTGGACGAAACAGGTGATCTGAAACAGCTTTATGCAGAGACGCTGTTCCGGATCTGCCTGAAGCCTTCCATGACAGTACGCACGGAATCCATCCGTATTGCGCTGATCAGGGAAGCAGGAAAAGAGGCGGAACAGTTTGCAAAACGGAAGGCGCTGCTCTATGGGCAGCGAAACCGCCGGCATCCGGCTGTATTCTGCACATGGTATTACTACGGGCTGACTGTTTCACTTGAAGATGTCAGAACCTGTCTTCGGGAAATCCGGAACCGGAAGCTTCCGTATGAAGTGTTTCAGGTGGATGAAGGCTGGGAAGTGACACTCGGAGAATATGAGCCGAATGAACGGTTTCCTGTTTCGATGAAGGAGCTTGCGGCAGAAATCCGGGACGCGGGCATGTTGCCGGGATTATGGTCGAGTCCCTTTGCGGCGCATGAAACTGCATCGGTATGGAAGACGCATCCGGAATGGATACTGAAACAGAAAGACGGCAGCCCGTGTCTGTTTCCGATGAACGATACGGTCTATTATGTGTTTGACAAGAATCCCGAAGAGTATCCGCTTCGGGTGACGGATTATGAAGGAATCCGGAGAATCCGTACGGTTTCTCCGATCAATGCGGAACATGCGGAGAATATTGCGGTAACCGGAAATGGTACGATTGACGGAAACGGGCATCTGTGGCGGCCAGTGAAACAGTTCAAACTGCCTGAGAGAGAATGGAACGCGCTGCTGATGAAATCAGACTATGTGATCGACAGTGCCGAGGGCGGAATCTGGGTGCCCTCCGAATCAATTCTCAGAGGGAGAGAACGGGGAGAAATCTTTCCTGACAGCTATGCGGCGGAGGAAGATGCGCTGAATGCAGCAGCACCGTATTATGATTTTTACCGGCCGGTGATGGTGAGTTTCCGGTATTGCCGGAAGGTTCTGATCGAAGGCGTGCATCTTCGTAATTCTGTAGCCTGGATGGTACATCCGTATTTCTGCGACGATGTAACGATTCGCCATGTTTCCGTCAATAATCCATACTATGCACAGAACGGAGACGGAAATGATGTGGACTCCTGCCGGAGAGTACATATTCATCATTGCGTTCTGCAGACGGGAGATGACGCAATCTGCCTGAAGGCAGGCAAGGACAGGGAAGCGCGAAAGCAGAAAAAACCATGTGAAGATGTCTGGATCCATGACTGCCGGGTCGGACACAGCCATGGCGGATTTGTCATCGGCAGCGAAATGTCACGCGGTGTGCGTAATGTTCTGGTGGAACACTTTGAATTCATCGGGGCAGATGTCGGAATCCGGTTCAAAAGCGCCATAGGCCGCGGCGGAGCAGTGGAACAGATCTGGATGAGAGATATTCAGATGGCGGATATCAGAGAAGAAGCTGTGATT
>JAFYGX010000110.1 GCA_017543025.1 Solobacterium sp. | reverse complement strand
GGTAATCCCAGGCCAGGGGCTCCGCATCGATGACGACCGGTTTCTCGCTGCCGTCTTCCGCGGTTGTGAGCACTGTGCGATGCAGAAGCAGATCCGGAAAGATGGCCGGCGGTTCTCCGTCAGAGAGCACAGTAAGAATATGATCGTAATCATGTGTTTTCAGAAACTGTTCGATTTCGTGAATGCACCAGACAGATTCCTTATAGGCAGGCGACAGTACGCAGATCAGAAAATCGGACTGTGCCAGAGCTTCATCGATTGCGGCGGAAAGATCACTGGTGACTTCCAGTTCGTTCTGATCCCGGAAGATCCGGCTGATCGAGCGTCTGCCGGTACGCTGCTGCAGCGCCTTCGGAATATGGTAATGCTCAAGACGGGTCTGAAGCTCCCGGGCAACGGAGGTGTCACGCGGATTATGCCGGTAGGAGATAAAGGCATCGTAACGTTCGGGCATGGATCAGTTCCTTTCTTCGGGAAGGATCTGCGGAAGTGCTCTGACGATCATGATATCGGACATGATATATCCGCACCCCCTGGAATCCGGATTGTATTTTTTCAGGATACGGTCAACCGCTTCTTCGGTCTGCTTCAGTTCAGAATACGGTACAATTGCCGGGTGCAGCATCAGTTCATCATTTTTAACCTGTTTTCCCCCTGACTTCTCGGCAATGCGTTCTGCCTGTTTCAGAGTAGCGGTCCGCCAGCCGATTACCCGCTGCCAGGCATTCCAGCGATCGTGCTCCGCTTCCGCCAGCCGCATCACATACGCCTCATCCGCAAGCTTTTCACTGATCCACTCCGTTTCAGAGGTGCAGGCCGGACAGGAGGCAAGAATATATTTTTTTCTGGCAATGGACGCAAGTGCCTGGGCGAAGGAACTGCTGTAATTTACGTAGCTGTAAAAATCTGCGTCTGCCCGTTCGACAGCAGTGCGGTATTCCTCACTTCCTTCCTGCATCGTGTGGATTCCGTAATAGACGTAATGAACATTCCGGGCAGCTTCTTCGAGCTGCGGATGAATGATATTCCGGTAGCTGTAACAGGATTTCAGGCTTCCGAAATAGATGAACGAATCCGACGAACGGATCAGGCCGGTGAGTTCTTCACTTCGCAGGCGAAGCGCAATGGCCGGTGAATTCAGATCACAGTCCGAAGCCGCATAGAAGCGTTCGATCTTTTTTGCGCAGCTGTGATTGAGATTGTCATCAGGGGTTGTGATGAATACTGCCTGGGGTCTCTGAATGGAGCCGAGCAGCTGATCGAAATCCGTCTGCTCTGCCTTCATGGCATGAAAGACGATATTGTAGTTCTTTCCTTCCGCATCATCTCTGAAATAGGCTTCAATCGGTGCGTTGAGGAACTCCGGACTCTCCGCTTTCATTGCGGAGGCGATATTCATTGCATTCGGATCGACGATGTGAAACGTATATGACGTTTCCGGCAGGATCATCAGCCAGCTGAATGTCCTGACAAGTTCCCGGCCGGTGTCGCCGCAGCCGACAAAGAGAAAGGAGAAATTCATTCTGCCGGGATGGAAGTGAAGCTGCGGAAGCACGGTTGTGACAAGTTCGGTGGAGCAGGCGGTATTTTCATCGATATAGCGGATATGAATGGAGCTTTTCTGATTCCGGAAGCCGGCGTCCATATCCCGGATCAGCTCTTTCTGATCGCTTGTCACAAATACCCGCATCATGATGTCAGCGTTCTTCCGGGCAAACTTTCTGTAAACAGCGGAAGCCATCTTCAGAGAATGAACCGGGTCGTCATAGATCTCATAGATGGAGTAATGATAGCCTCTGTGAGCATGGATTTCGTCTTCGCGTGCCCTGACCATCAGACAGTGCGACTGACTGGCGATTGCCTTGAGCTCATCGGAGGCGTTGTCGGAAGCACAGAACACACGCAGCTCATGCGGGTTTTCCTTATACAGTGTGGAAGCGATCATGGCGCTTTTCTCATTCAGCTGGGAGAAGATATGCACTTTGCGGTGAAGACCGAAGCGAAGAAACTCTGCGATGGAGCGCGAAAAACCAAGCAGCGCAATGGAAGCGGAGATCGGGCCCAGGATGTAAAGCGCATACAGGAAGGAGGGATAGACGACCGCGACCCATCCGGTGAGATTCAGAGCGGGGATGATCTCGCTGTTGACATTCATCGCAAGTGCGGTTGTTCCGTAACGGAGGGAAGCCAGAACAGCGAACAGCGGGTTTGCGGCCGTTCTGAAAAAATAGGGCAGGGCGAGAATACTAATGGCGATACCGACCTGTGCGGTCGTGATCAGCGAGACCCGGTGCAGGTCAAACCGGTTCCGGTATGCCTGATATGCACCGGTCAGAAAGAATGCCATTGCAATAATCAGATAAACAGACATAGTAAACCTCCAGAAAATTCAGGAACTGCTGAGTTGCTTCCATTATCCCATGGGTTTCCCGTTCACGCTATCGTGCGGCTTTGTTTTTCCTTCAGGGCAGAAGACGGATGTTTTTATTCGGTGCAGAACGGCATCCGAGTAATCAGTACCCTTTTATAAATGAAAACGTTTGCAGAAACAGAGCAGATTATCAGAATAACAGCTGAAAACCAGGCGGAGAGAAACCGGAAAAATCTCAAAGAAATTCAAAGACGGAACAAAGATTTTTCTATGTTTTTCAGCAGTCAGAAATGGTTTAATGCGGTTGTTGGCAAAGGAATTTGTCACACAATTTATCAGGAGGGAAAGAATTCCATGAAAAAGTTTTTAAGCATTCTTGCTTCCACGCTGATGGCTGCTTCGCTGGTCGGCTGTGGAACAGACACATCCGCTGGTGCTCCGGCAGCTACTGCTGACACCAAGAAGGAAGAGACTCCTGCGACTGCAGCTGCTGACACAAAGACAGAAACAGCTGCTTCCACTGACGCAGATCTCTCCACAAAGAAAGTCGGCGTCTGCATCTACCAGTTCTCCGACAACTTCATGACACTGTTCCGCAACGAGCTCGAGAAGTATCTGATTTCCCAGGGCTTCGCAAAGGAAAACATCACAATCGTTGATGGCGCGAACGACCAGGCTACACAGACAAACCAGATCCAGAACTTCATCACTGACGGTGTAGACGTTCTGATCATCAACCCGGTTAACAGCTCCTCCGCAGCTACGATCACCGATATGGTCGTTGATGCAAAGATTCCTCTGGTTTACATCAACCGTGAACCGGATGCGGATGAAGAGAAGCGCTGGGAAGACAACAAGTGGGATGTCACTTATGTCGGCTGCGACGCTCGTCAGTCCGGTACAATGCAGGGTGAGATCATCGCTGACCTCGGCCTCGATGCAATTGACTTCAACAAGAACGGCAAAGTTGACTACATCATGATCGAAGGCGATCCGGAAAACGTTGACGCTCAGTATCGTACAGAGTTCTCTGTCAAGGCTCTGACAGATGCAGGACTCGAAGTAAACACTCTCTCTGATCAGGTTGGTAACTGGGATCAGACACTCGGCCAGCAGCTCTGCGCTAACGCACTTGGT
>JAFYGX010000109.1 GCA_017543025.1 Solobacterium sp. | reverse complement strand
TATGAGTAAATATCCGTTTCCCAAAATTGACCTCCACAATCATCTGGACGGCGGTTTCCGGCCGGAAACCATGTATGAGCTGGCCCGCCGGTACGGGATTGAGCCCGAAGTGCCCACAGTGGAAGAATATATCGCACTGACAAGACGCCGGGCAAACTGCGGTTCCGTGAATGAATACCTGAAGATGTTTGACCTTCCATGCCGTGTCATGAAGACGCATGAAGCACTGGAACGCATCACATTTGAGCTTGGAGAAGACCTGTGCCGTCAGGGCGTCGCATATGCGGAGATCCGCTTCGCCCCTCAGCAACACGTCAGTGATGAACTGAATCAGCACACTGCAATCGAAGCAGTGCTCAGCGGTGCCCGCAGATGCATGGAACAGTATCCGATCAGACTCGGAATCATCGCCTGCATGATGAGTTACGGACCAGTTTCCATCAACCGCAGCGCAAATATGGAAACTCTGGATGCCGCGAAAGACTATATCGGAAAAGGACTGGTCGGCGTCGATCTTGCCGGTGCGGAAGGAATTGTACCGCTCTCTGATTTCGCCCCGTTCTTTGAAAAGGCAAGATCCCTTTCACTTCCCTTCACCTGCCATGCCGGTGATTCTCCCGGTCCGGAAACCGTAGAGACAGCTGTCTTTACCTTCGGGGCAAAGCGGATCGGACACGGCCATCACGTCTACTTCGACCCTCATCTGGTCCGCCGCATCGCTGAAACCGATGTGGTATTTGAAATCTGCCCGACTTCCAATATTCAGTGTCAGACCGAACCGAGCTATCCGGAACATCCTGCAAAAAACCTGCTGGACATGGGGCTAAAAGTCACGATCAACACAGATAATCAGTTTCTTGCCGGCATTACGCTCGAGGATGAATATGATCACTGCCTCAATGAGATGGGGTTTACGGAAACCGACCTCATCCGGATGAATCTGAATGCAATCAACGGTGCATTCTGCAGCGAAGAGATCAAGGCCCCGATCCGCAGAGCACTGACCTCATTGCTCTGAATCTGCCTGTTCTTCTGCCCTGCACGTATACTCCCGCATTCTCTGTATGCATGTATATTGCAGGAAACATGTGCAGCAGGTAAATTAAACCTATGAACGTTCTGAAACGGCTTGCCGCAATCCTTACATGCATGACACTGCTGTGTTCCGGCTGTACCGGAGCCAGCGGCAGAAGCCTGACCCTGTGGGTGATCACAGATCCGCATTTTCTTTCCGAAGAGCTGTTTACGGTATCTTCTCCTTCCTTTCAGAACATCCTTTCTTCTACCGGCGGAAAAATGGTCGAATACATGCCCGCGCTGATGCAGGAATTTGAGAACCGCGCAGCTGCCGTACATCCGGATGCCATACTGATTCCGGGAGATCTTACCTTCAACGGAGAATACGAAAGCCTGCAGGATCTTAAAACGCTGCTGCGCAGAATCCTTGATGAAGGCATTAATGTCTGTGTGATTCCCGGCAACCACGACATCCGTTATCCTTATGCCGCTGCCTTCACTGGTGACGGCGCCTTTGGCGTACGTCCTGTCACACAGCAGGAATTCACAGAAGAAATGGCTGAATTCGGTTATGCACAGGCTCTTTCGCATGCCCCGGATTCCTTCAGCTATACCATTCCGCTTGCGGATGATCTCTGGCTTCTTGCGATAGACGCCAATACCGAAGCAGAACCCGGGTCCGTAACCGCCGCAACACTGGTATGGATGGAAGAACAGCTCAGAAAAGCGGATGAACAGAATATTCATGTAATCTCAATGACCCATCAGAATGTGCTCCCTCAGAGTGATTTCATGGCTCAGGGATATGTGATCTCAAATCAGGAGTCAGTCGCTGCGATCCTTGAATCCGGCAATACACTCTTAAATCTCAGCGCTCACTCCCATCTCCAGCACACCTCCTCTGATGGCATACTGACTGACATCTGCACGGAATCCGCCGCCATATATCCGATGGGTTACGGAATCCTTACCATCCAGGAAAACCATAAGGACTTCACATATGAAAAAGCACAGTTCAGCGCGTATCAGGAAGAAGGAAGAGATCGCCTGCGCGCAACGATTCATAACAGTGCTGCGGAAGCCATCCGGGAAACCGGCTTATCGCATTCCGACCAGAAAGCCATGCTGGAGTTTGCGGAAGAAGTCAACGAGCTGTATTTTACCGGTCGACTGACAGACAGCAGCGAACTGCTGAGCCGGCGGGAATACGCGCTCTTTCAGAACTACGCATCCGATACCGGACTGTACCGCTATCTCAGCTCCATTCTTTCCGAATATGACCCGAACTGAAAAACGTCTGACTCCTTCCGAGTGAAGGTTCAGACGTTTTTACATGCAGAGATCAGGCCGAAGTATTCGGCACCTTTTCAACCGTCAGGCGGATCGTATTTTCAATCCGGATCAGTTCCACACCGGCCGCCTCCAGCATTCGCTTGCTGGCGAGGACGCTCTCGGAAGACGAATATTTATCAGATTCATAAACGATTCGGCGGATGCCGGACTGAATGATCGCCTTTGCGCATTCATTGCACGGAAACAGCGAAACATAGATTGTGCATCCGGCAACCGAACGGGGACTGTTGAGAATCGCATTCAGTTCCGCATGGACCACATAAAAATACTTGGTTCTCAGTGAAGGTCCGCTTTTCTCCCACGGAAACAGATCATCCGAGCATCCCTTCGGAAATCCGTTGTAGCCGACCGAAACGACCCGTTTGTTCTCATCCACAATTGCAGCACCAACCTGGGTGTTCGGATCTTTGGAACGAAGCGCAGAAAGATGCGCAAGCCCCATAAAATACTCATCCCAGCTCAGGGTATTCTCACGTTTTCCCATCCGTAACTCCTCCTGTATTCAAAACAGTTTCTTCAGATAATCAAGTTCGTATAAGCTGTCCAGCTTTTCTGCCATATGGGATGCATAGGAAGAAAAACCAAGCTCCGATTCACATGTGAGAAGGTTGATATCAGTCAGAAGATATGCCTCTTCTTTCGATACAGACGCATTCCGCTTCATCGCTGCCCCCGCCGCAATACAGAGAACGACCAGGGCAATCACACTGTTGCGGCGTAGTTCCGTTTTCGAAGGAACCGACCGGATCGAAAGAAGAATCAGCAGACCGGTGACTGCACCGCCCAGATGTGCCTGCCAGGCAACCCCCGGCATGAAATTGATCATCAGGTTCATTAACAGCGTATATATGACACCTGTTCGGACCTGAGGGATTTTCATCACTCCGCTTTCCCATACCAGATAGATATAGGAAGCCAGCAATCCGTAAAGACCGCCGGATATACCGGCTGCGACTGTATTCCCGCTGATGCAGAAAACAAATACGCTGCCGCCGAGCACAGACCCGCACAGCAGAAGCAGATATTTCCACGGATTCATGCCGGGTTCCAGTGCACCGCCGAGAATATACAGGCTCACCATATTCATCAGCAGATGGGCAAGCCCTGCGTGAACAATTCCTGCTGTAAGCAGACGATGCCACTCTCCTGCACAGATAAATGCCTTGTAATATGCGCCGAACAGAATTGCCCGCTCTGTCGTATTCAGAGATCCAGGCCAGAACTGAATCACAGCTGTGATCAGAATACAGATCCCGATCAATGCAGCGGTAAGCGGCGCTGCCGGTTTTTTCCGTTTCATTCGGCTTCTCTGATCCGTTCCAGCAGTGTTTCAAAATATTCCGGAAGCGGTGCTTCAAAGGTCATCTCCTCCTTTGAGGAGGGATGAATCAGCGTCAGTCTGTATGCGTGAAGTACCTGCCCCTGCGTATCCATATACGGGCATGGTTTTCCATAGACGTCATCCCCTGTAACAGGATGATGAATATAGCTCATATGCACACGGATCTGATGCGTACGTCCGGTTTCCAGCCTGCATTCCGCAAGCGTATGCTTCGCAAAGCGTTCCCTTACCGTAAAATGCGTACGGGCTTCCTTGCTGTTTGATGCGGTCACTGTCATCTTCTTCCGGTCTTTCGGATCCCGTCCGATCGGTGCATCGATCAGTCCTTCTTCGTGATCAATCACGCCATCGCATAAGGCAAGATATTCCAGATGGCAGGTTTTCTCTTCCAGCTGCCGGGCGATCTCCCGATGCGCATTGTCATTCTTGCAGGCAACGATACAGCCGGTCGTATTCTTATCGATCCGATGCACAATACCCGGCCGCAGCACGCCGTTGATTCCGGAAAGATCTCTGCAGTGATACAGCAGCGCATTGACCAGTGTGCCGCTGTTTACTCCCGGAGCCGGGTGAACAACCATTCCTTTCGGTTTGTTTATCACAATGATATCGCTGTCCTCATACAGAATCTCAAGCGGAATATTCTCCGGCATCACATCCAGCTCCGCGTCTTCCGGCACCTCCGCCCGGATTGTGTCTCCCGCAGTCAGTCTGTGGGAACTCTTTGCAGGTTCATGATTCACCATGATCCTGCCTTCTTCACACAGCTCCTGAATTCGTGTACGCGAAAGCTCGGTGTGCTGTGCAAGGTATTTGTCAAGACGGGTTCCAGTTTCTTCAGCGATCAGTTCCACATTCGCCATGATCCGGCCTCCTGTTCTCTGGTCCGTTATCCGCATCGTTTTCTGTTTCTTCTTTTTTCGTATCCAGAAATGAACAGAGAAGAAGCAGGCATACGCCGATCGAAAGACAGATATCTGCTACGTTGAATACCGGGAAATCATAACCGAAGATATAGAAATTCAGAAAATCTCTGACATATCCCAGCATCAGACGGTCGATCAGATTTCCGAGCGCACCGGCAATCATCAGCGTCAGTGCGATATTCATCAGCGGCGGATTCTTCTTATGATTCTGATGCAGCCACGCTGCCATACCGACCGCCGCAACAGCCGCCAGCAGCGAAAGAAATACCCGCTGTCCGCTCAGAATACTCCACGCCGCACCCGTATTCTTCACATAGGTAATATGAAAAAAACCGGGAATCAGCGGCAGATCCGCATATTTTGCAGGATCTGATGCGACCAGCGTTTTACTCAGCTGATCCAGCGCGACCAAAATCGCGATCACAATCCAGTAAACTAACATATCTCCACCATTTTACTTGAACCGCCTCATTTATCAAAGTGCAGTTTTCTCCTCAGCCTTTTCCACATCGAAATGAACCTCAAAAAGGATTCAAAACCTTATTCTTCCGTCTCAAACATCTCTGCCGCCTTTGAAAGATACCCGGTGACATTCAGATGCTGGGGACAGGTCGATTCGCATCTGCGGCAGCGGATGCAGTCCGACGCCTTTGCCCCGCCGGCTGTCAGTGTGGCGTACATCGCCTTCGCTTCTTCCTGCTGTCCGTTTCCAAGCTGTTTGTTCATCGCTGTAAAGATATCCGGAATCGGAATCTGTTTCGGACACCCTTCCGTGCAATAACGGCAGGCAGTACACGGAACTGTTGATGACATGCCGATAATGCGCTGTGCCTCCTGTATTATTTTCTGCTCTTCTTCATTCAGCGGCTGAAAATCCTTCATGTATGAAATGTTATCGTTCATCTGGGCAAGGTCCGACATTCCGGAGAGCACCGTGAGTATTCCGTCAAGCGACGCCGCAAAGCGGATCGCCCAGGAAGCACAGGAGCGTTCAGGGGCATACGCTTTGAAAAGTGCTTCTGCCTCTTTTGGAGGATGGGCAAGACTTCCGCCTTTCACCGGCTCCATGACAACAACTGATTTTCCGTGCTTTCTGGCAACTTCATAATTTGCCCGCGAGGTTACAGACGGATTCTCCCAGTCTGCGTAATTAATCTGCAGCTGAACAAAATCAACATCCGGATGTTCTGTCAGAATCTGATCAAGCAGCTCAGGGTCATCATGAAAAGAAAAACCATAATGACGGATCAATCCCTTTTCCTTCTGCTCACGGACAAACTCCCACAGATGAAACCGGCTGTATTTTCCGTAATTATTTGCTTTCAGCGCATGCAGAAGATAATAATCAAAATAACCGGCTCCGGTCCGTTTCAGGCTGGTGAAGAACTGATTCTTCGCAGCTTTTTCCGTCGGTGCAAGCAGGAAGGCGTTCAGTTTTGTCGCAAGGGTATAGGATTCCCGCAGATGACGTTCGACCAGCGCTTTGCGGATCGCATTTTCCGAACCCGGATATACAAACGCGGTATCGAAGTACGTAAAACCGGCTTCCAGAAACAGATCAGTCATCTGCTTTACCTGTTCCGCATCCAGCCCCAGACCTCTGCGCGGCAGACGCATCAGCCCGAACCCCAGTTTCGGAGTGGTTTTCCCAAAATAATCTGACATGCGATCATTCCTCCTGTCAGTTTTATTATACCCGGAAATGAAAAAGCGGCATTGCCGCTCATTCACCTGATTTTTCTGCTTCTGCCAGGGCCTGTATATAACCATATACCCGCTGCTTCTGCTTTTCCGAAAGCTTCCGCAGCGCCATGCAGAAGACATATTCATCCGAATTCTTATCAACCAGAAGTTTTTCGGGTGCAGCATACCGGTCTTCCGTACCGCTCAGAAGGTCATAGGGTGAGATGCCAAGCACATCACAGATAATCAGAATCTTATCTGCCGCAGGATTGAGACGCTTGCTGCGCCAGTCGCTGATCGTACTCTGCGGAATACCGGTCAGGACAGAAAACTGCTTCTGTGTCATTCCCTGCTGTCTGACGATCTCAAGGAGACGTTCTCCCACGGACATGGATGTGTGAACAGCTTCTTTTCGCATATGAATACTCCCTCTTCTGATTTTTTCTAAGTATATCATTCTGTTTTCCCGAATGCATTTCAGAAGACTCGAAATTGTCCGAATGCAAAACGGACAGAACGAGCATGAAGGCCTCCCGGACGGAAGACCTTCGTGCATGCTTATTGACCGGAAAGATACTGTTTCAGCCCGTTTGCAATCTGATCGGGACACGATGTGCTCCGTACACCGCAGCGGATCCCTTCAAGACGTTCGATGACATCTTCCGGCCTGCAGCCGCGGATCAGAGCAGCGATCCCTTTCAGATTGCCGTTGCAGCCGTGCTCAACCTTCAGATCGCGAATCACGCCGTCTTCGATGTCAAATACCATCCGGGTCGAACACGTGCCTCTGGGCGCGTAAACAAATTGCATCAGTAATTTTCCTTCCGGATTTCGAAGTAAGACTGCGGGTGTGCGCAGACCGGGCAGATCTCCGGTGCTTCTTTCGCAACAACGGTCGCACCGCAGTTGCGGCACTGCCATGTCACTTCATCCTGGCGGGTAAACACTTCATTGCGGCGGATGTTCTCAAGAAGCTTGCTGTAGCGTTCTTCATGTTCCTTTTCGATTGCCGCTACGCCGCGGAACTGCTCAGCGATCTCAGGGAATCCTTCTTCCTCCGCTTTCTCCGCAAAACTCTTATACATCTCTGTCCATTCTTCATGCTCACCGGCAGCCGCCTGCGCAAGGTTGTCAGCCGTATCGCGGATACTGCCTCCCTGCAGCAGCTTGAACCACATCTTTGCATGTTCTTTCTCATTCAGCGCAGTCTCCGCAAAAATCGCAGAAATCTGAACATAACCGTCTTTTTTCGCCTTGCTTGACCAGTAATCATACTTGTTGCGTGCCTGGCTCTCTCCGGCAAATGCATACGCAAGATTCTTTTCTGTTTCCGTTCCTCTGATGTCTTTCATGTTTAATTCTCTCCTTCTATTTTCTGATTCCGGTTTTCTTCTGCTGTGCTTTCCTGCAGCGGAAGTTCAAACCAGAATGTACTTCCCTTGCCGATTTCACTCTCAACGCCATATGGAGCGTTATGAAGTTTCAGCAGCCGCTGGCAGATATTCAGCCCAAGGCCGCTCGAATTTGTCCTGCGGATGTGTTCACGGTCTATCTTATAGAACCGGTCCCAGATATCCTTCAGCTTTTCAGAAGCGATCCCTTCGCCGAAATCCTGCACTTCCGTACGGGCATTTTTTCCATTGCGCTTCACCCGGATCTCAATCACCCTGGAATTGCCCGAGTAATTGACCGCATTAGTCATAAAGTTATTGAACACCTGTTCAATCCGGCTTTCATCGGCGTAAACCATCAGTTCTTCCGGACAGTCAACACGGATTTCAAAGCCTTCCTGACTGTGATAGAAACTGTATTTCTGCACATTCCGCCGCACCAGTTCACTGATGGAAAACACTGTGGGATGCAGTTCAATCACGTTGCTGTCAAGTTTTGAAAGATCCAGAAGATCATCTACCAGATATTTCAGCCGCTGGCTTTCATTGATAATCACTTCCAGATTTTCATCCGTCTTCTCACCCGGCAGATCCCGCATCATCTCGCCATATCCCCGAATCATCGTCAGCGGCGTGCGAAGATCATGCGAAACATTGGCAATCAGATCTCGCTTCGCCTTATCCGCTTTCTGAATTTCTTCCGCCGCATGATACAGCGTATCGTTCAGCTCCTGCGCCTCCCGGTACCGGCCTGTGCTCTCATCTGCTTCATACGTTCCGTTCGGCAGCGTCTTCGCAGCTTCATTGATCTTCATCAGCGGCGTTGCAATGGAACGGTTCATGAAGAACGCCAGCAGGATAACCGATACAAACAGGATGCCGGCAATATACAGAATCTGTACCCGCAGGGTCTGAATTGTTGTGCTGACAGGCGTAAGCCCTGCATAAACCATGATGATTGAAGTTCCGTAATCCGTATCCACTACCCGGGTCAGCGTAATGTTCTTCATCTCTGTTCCTTCCGGCGGGCGACGATCCCCGCCCGGCCCTCCGGGCAGCGGCATCATTCCTTCTGAAACGGAAAGGTATTCATTACTGTTTTCCCGGGCAAGATCATACTGTTCCAGAATCTGCTTCGTATTCATCCGGTACAGCACGCAGCCCATATTTCCGGTCAGCTCATCTGCCCCATAGGTATCGATGACTCTGACGCAGGTATCGTTGGATGCGCTGATCGACCAGATGGTATCCGTCAGGTTCTCCTGCGTTTCCTCATTCAGTGCTGCGAGCACTTCATCTGCCGCTTTCCGCACGGTATCCACTTTGTATTTCTCATACATCGGCTCCAGAAGATATGTCTGAAAAAATGTAAGCAGCGCAATCAGCCCGGCCGCAAATATGACAAGATACAGCGTAATCTGGAATCTAAGACTCTTCTTTTTCAAAACGGTATCCGACTCCTCTCAGTGTAACGATATATCGGCTGTAATCCCCAAGGTTCTTCCGAAGCAGTTTGATATGGGTATCCAGCGTCCGATCATCCCCGAAGAAATCATACCCCCACACGGTTCTGAGAATCTGTTCCCTTGTCAGCGCAATGCCCGCATTTTTCACAAGATATACAAGCAGTTCATATTCCTTCGGTGAAAGGTTGATCCGGTCACCGCTGATCTTGACAGTACGTGCACCATAATCGATCTCCATCTCTTTGAACCGGAAACTTTCTGCCGCAAGCGAGCCCGGATGCGTCCGTTTGAGAATCGCATGGATCCGCATCATCAGTTCTTTTGTGGAAAACGGTTTGACGACATAGTCATCGACTCCGATATCGAACCCATGAATCCGGTCATATTCTTCCCCAAGCGCCGATAACATGATTACCGGAAGATCCGGTCTGGTTTTCCGGATTTCCCGGACAGCAGAAAACCCGTCCAGATTCGGCATCATGATGTCCATGATCACAAGATCGTAACTGTTCTTTGTGCAATGTTCCACCGCATCCAGTCCATCCACTGCCTCATCGGTTTCAAACCCTTCAAACGCCGCATATTTGCGGATCATTTCACGTATCTTTGCCTCATCGTCTGTAATCAGAATTTTCGTCATACATACCACCTTCTGCTTTCTGATGTATACCGCACAGCTGACAGCTGCGAGATCCGGTCAGAGAATCGCCGCGCATTTCGCAGCATACAGCTGATCTGTGAAGAAATCAGGAAGCTTTCATCACAGCGTTGGCTACTGCTTTGATCTCCGGCACATCCAGTTTCTCAATCGCACCCTGATCGCCGGCTCCTGCATAACCTTCCCGCATCGGAATCTTCGCAAGCACCGGCACATTGTATTTCGCCGAAATCTCGTCGATATGCGATTTACCGAAAATCTCAATCCGGTTGCCGCAGTTTCCGCACTCCACATAGCTCATGTTCTCAATCAGTCCGAGCAGTGGAATCTCCATCATATTTGCCATATTGATTGCCTTCTCAACAACCATGCCGACGAGCTCCTGCGGTGAGGAAACGACAATAATGCCCTCCAGCGGCAGCGACTGGAAAACGGTAAGCGGAACATCGCTCGTTCCCGGAGGCATATCCACTACCATATAGTCCACATCATCCCAGAATACTTCCTGATAGAACTGACGGATTACGCCGGCAACGATCGGTCCGCGCCAGATCACCGGCTGATCCTCCGTATCGAGCATCATGTTCGCACTGACGATCTGAATCCCGGTTCCGGTTTTTGCAGGATATGCCAGCTCCCCATCCCCGAACATCTTCTCTGTGATGCCGAACACCCTTGCCATGGAAGGACCGGTGATATCGCCGTCAAGCACCGCTGTGCGGCAGCCTCTGCGCTGCAGTTCACTTGCCAAAAGACTTGCGACAAAGGATTTTCCTACACCGCCTTTGCCGGAAACGATGCCAATGACATGCTTCACACTGCTGCGGGGATGAAGCGAAATCTTCAGATCCTGCGGCTGGGTACGATCGCCGCAGTTCGCACTGCAGCTTCCGCAGTCATGATTACAGTTTCCCGAATTAGTTTCACTCATTTTATTCACTCTCCTCAAACAGTGTCTATTTTATCAAATCCCTTCTCTCCTTGCACATCCTCTGCTTTCCGCTGCAGAAACATGCTAAAATAGGTCCGTTGTGTTAAGGAAAGAGGAATGATTAAATGGCTGGATTTGTTGTAGTTGGAAGTCAGTGGGGCGACGAAGGAAAAGGAAAGGTCGTTGACCTTCTCGGAACCCATATGGATATGGTGGTTCGCTTTCAGGGCGGAAACAATGCCGGACATACCGTAGTCGTCAACGGACGCACCGTGATTCTTCATCTGCTTCCTTCCGGTATTCTGAACAGGGACGCACTTTGCGTAATCGGGCCGGGAGTCGTAGTGAATCCGTTTGTTCTGTTTGAGGAGATCGACAAGCTGAAGGAACAGGGATTTGACTGTTCCAACGTACGTGTCTCCGATCGTGCGCATCTTCTGATGCCCTACCATAAATACATCGACGAGCTTGAGGAGATCGACGCCGGAGAAGCGAAGATCGGAACGACAAAAAACGGAATTGGCCCCTGCTATGCGGATAAATACAACCGTATCGGCATCCGGGTATGCGATCTGAAAGACTGGGATGTCTTCCGGAATAAGCTGAAGACCATCCTTGAGAGGAAAAACCGTCAGATCGTCCGGCTCTATGACGGCAAACCGTTTGATTACGAAGAAATGCTGCATGAATTTGAAGTGATCCGTCCGCGTCTTCTGCCGATGATCGTTGATGCGGTAGACAAAGTGAACAAAGCGCTGGATGCCGGGAAGAATGTTCTGTTTGAAGGCGCTCAGGCCAACATGCTCGATATCAATTACGGTACATACCCGTATGTCACCTCTTCTTCTCCGACGGCTGCCGGAGTCTGCGAAGGTGCCGGCGTCAGCCCGAAGAAACTCGATCGCATCATCGGCATTGCCAAAGCTTACAGCACCCGTGTCGGAGAAGGACCGTTTGTAACAGAGCTGAACAACGAGACCGGAGAACAGCTGCGCAGAACAGGCAATGAATACGGCGCAACGACCGGCCGTCCCCGCCGCACCGGATGGCTTGACCTTCCGGTTGTGAAACAGGCCGTCACAATCAACGGAATGACGGATCTCGCCATTACAAAAATCGATATTCTGAGCGGATATGAGTCCCTGCCTGTATGCATCGGCTACCGGATCAACGGACAGGTATATGACACTGTTCCGGCTTCCCTTTCGGACTATGAAAAAGCAGAGCCGATCTACCGGCAGTTCCCCGGCTGGAAAGAAGACATCTCCCATGTCCGCAGATATGAAGATCTCCCGAAGGAATGCCGTGATTATGTGGAATTCATTCAGGAATACTGCGGTGTGAAGATCTGTCTTGTATCAGTCGGTCCGGACAGGGAAAGCAATATCATTCTCAGCGAATTGCTGTAAGCTTCTCATCTGATTCAGCAGAATAAAAGGAAATCCAGCAGACTAACGCTGGATTTTTTTCTGTTCTGTCGCCAATTCATTCCGGACGCAGTCTGCTTCCTGCTGCCGGCAGATCACTTCAGAATCCGTTTCTGCAAGGACTGCTTCCATCACATATTTCATCGGCTTCATTCCCATCGCCATATAAAACTGTATTGCATCCGGATTCAATGCCCAGACATTCAGTGTGACATGATATGCGCCGATCGTCTCTGCAAACTTCTTCACATAACGAAACAGCGCTTTCCCGTATCCCGCTCCTCGGCACGACGCATCCACACACAGGTCATCAATGAACAGCGTCTTTACCGGTACCATATTTGTGGATTTTACAGGCTCCTGTATCACACACATCGCATATCCCCTGACAATTCCGTCCTCATCACATACCACAAATATCGGTGTATGATCATCCAAAAGCATTGCCAGAAGCTCCTGTTCTCCGTATTTGACGGTTCCCTTCCGAAACAGATCGCTCCGGCCTTCCGCATGGATGGCAAGCACCTGTGCCAGCAGCTTCTCAAGTTCCGGTATATCCCTTTCTTCTGCGTTTCTTATTTCCATTTCGTTCTCCTTCTCACCCTTTACATGTACATGTGCTCTGCAGCCGCAGGATTATAATAGTTCTGTACAGAATACAGAAAGGTCCTTCCGCTTATGTTTTCAGGAATCATTGCCGAGATCTGCGTTTCAGGTGCAGAAGATATCCTCACTGCCTGCCGGTTTCCGATCGACCGTATCGAACTGAACTGCGCGCTTGAGCTTGGCGGGCTGACGCCTTCCAATGCCCTTCTGCAGTTTACGAAAAACCATACAGAACTGCCAGTCGTATGCATGATCCGGCCAAGAGCAGCCGGATTTGTCTATTCCGAAACCGAATTCGAGCTGATGAAGCTGCAGGCGCAGTCGCTTCTTGAACAGGGCGCAGACGGCATTGTATTCGGTTTTCTGCGTCCCGATCATGCGATCGACGAAGCACGCACGGAAGTGCTTGCCTCACTGGCGCATTCCTATGGAAAGGAAGCGGTCTTTCACCGAGCCTTCGATGAAGCTTCTGATCCGTTTGCGGCCTGCGAAGCCTTGATTCGATGCGGAATCGACCGGCTGCTGACCAGCGGGCAGAAACCATCCGCCATGGAAGGAGCCACGCTGATCAAAGAACTTATCCGTATGTACGGATGTGCGCTTTCCATTCTGCCCGGAGCAGGAATCAACGCCGGCAATGTCGCCAAACTGCTTTCGGTTACCGGCGCCCGGCAGTTTCATATGAGCGCAAAATCCATGCGCAGTGATAACGGCCTTTATCCGGCTACCGATGCCAGAAACCTGCAGGCTGTGATGCAGGCACTTGGAACCAGTTGTGATATACGCAAACCCTCACTTCTTACCCGTGAAGACGCTGCGATGCTGCAGATGGAGCCATACGAAACCGCACTGACCCGCTGAACACAGGCCATTCAAAAACCGGTTTCTGAAGGGAAGCTTCCCCTTTCACAAACCGGTTTCTTTACATCAGAACTCTACAGCAGTCCGACGCGATGATAAATCTCATCGATCCGATGAGTATGATAGGACGTATCAAAGCAGTCTTCGATCTCTTCCGGCGTCAGTGCTGCAGTCACCTCCGGAATTCCGTCCATCAGCGTGCGGAAATCAAGATTGTTTTCCCACGCCCGGATCGCCTGAGGCTGAACGGTATCATACGCCTGTTCGCGGCTCCAGCCTTTTTCCACCAGTTTCAGCATGAAGCGCTGGCTGAAGATCACGCCGTTTGTTTTCCAGATATTCGCCTTCATGTTCTCCGGGAAAACCGTCAGATTCTTCAGAATGCGGCCAAAGCGATCCAGCATGTAATCAAGCAGAGCAGTGGCATCCGGTGCGATGATCCGTTCTGCGCTGGAATGAGAGATGTCTCTTTCATGCCAGAGCGGCACATCTTCATATGCGGTAACCATATAGCCGCGAAGTACCCGGGCACATCCGCAGATATTCTCCGAACCGATCGGATTGCGCTTGTGGGGCATGGCGGAACTGCCCTTCTGACCCTTGCGGAATTTTTCTTCCACTTCCCGCACTTCTGTCCGCTGCAGATGGCGGATTTCCACAGCCATCTGTTCCATGCATGCACCGATCAGCGCCAGTGTGCTGAAATAATGCGCGTGCCGGTCACGCTGCAGGATCTGAGTTGAAATCGCTGCGCTTCCGATGCCGAGTTTTTCGCATACATAATCCTGAACAAACGGAGGAATATTCGCAAATGTTCCGACTGCACCGGAAATCTTCCCGCATTCGACATCCTTCCTGGCAGCGCGGAACCGCTCCAGATTCCGTTTCATCTCTTCATACCAGAGGGCAAACTTCATTCCGAATGTCGTAATTTCCGCATGAACGCCATGGGTTCTTCCCATCATGACGGTATCTTTATACTTCAGAGCATTCTCCTTCAGAATCTCCATGACCTGAAGGATATCTTCTTCAAGGACCTCATTCGCACGGCGGAACCGGTAGCCATATGCAGTATCAACCACATCGGTACTGGTCACACCGTAATGAATCCACTTTTTCTCATCTCCGAGTGACTCG
>JAFYGX010000008.1 GCA_017543025.1 Solobacterium sp. | reverse complement strand
GGACCGGTCGAAGACCGCAGAATCTCCATTCGATCCGGAGTCGGCACATATCGCTATGTGCTGAATGAAAACGCGATCACCGAGATCCCGGAGTCAGCAGTCATCATACCGAACGGTCTCAATGTCTCACAGGTTGTCGCGCTTCGCAGCCTGAAGGAAATGAATGTGCTCGACCTTTCACCGATGATGAATTATGCAAAACGGAATCATCTTACCTTTCTCAGCGATACAACCGGATATCTGATGCGCGTCCGCATGATTGAAGGCAGGCCGGAGTTTCATTTCCGGATCCGCGCCTGTTTCGAGACCAATGATCTGACTGACCCTACGGTGATATCCGGATTCTGAGCAGCTCAATACCGGATCAGCGTGCTATTCACGCCCTGATCCAGAGGAATACCTTTCTGACGCAGAACAACCATGCACAAAGTGTACGCTAAAAGGCATGCAGGTCATCTGTTTTCCTCCTCGATCCGGAAGCCGCATCCGAACTGGAAAATGTCATGACTTTTCTGCCATCTTCCACCATCTCATCCAGCACCGGTGAAATCACAGCTTCATCCGCAACATCCACGCCGATGACGTCGTAGTCTCCTTCTTCCGCCTCCAGCAGTCTTTTGATCTGATCCTCAGCAGACGCAGCGGGCGGTGCCATATATTCATACGTAATCGTGATTCCGCGTTCCAGAAACTGCCTCTGCGCTTCCTCCATACCGAGCGCGACCGCATCCCACCAAGGATGGACGGTTTTGTATGTAAAGTAGAAATTGTAATGATCCTTCTTCGGTACATAGGAATCCAGTTCATGTTCAAAATCCACTGCGCTTCGCACGTCCTCATCGGGTTTCCCGACAGAGTCCACGGTTCCGGAATCAGTCCCGGAAACGGAGGAGGTCTGTGTGCCGGGGTCTGCGCTGCCATTCGGCTCTGCCGGCCGGCAGCCGAACAGCAGCACCATAAATAAAACGCCCGGAAGGTTCATTCCAGGCGTCTTCACAAAGCAATTGATCTCTGCTTGGAGGCTTGCTTATTTGCCAAGCACTTCTTTTGATTTTTTCGCAGCGACTTCGTCAATTTTCTTTGTATATTTGTCTGTCAGCTTCTGAACTTCGTTCTTGGCGTCTTTCTGAATGTCCTCATCCATGGTCTTGTCAGCCTTGATCGCATCGTTGGCATCCCGGCGGATATTGCGGACCGCAACCTTCGCTTCTTCCGCCATCTTGCTCACCTTCTTGACCATATCCTTACGGGTTTCTTCCGTCATCTGCGGAACCGCAAGGCGGATTACGCTTCCGTCATCCTGCGGAGCGATACCGAGGTTCGCTGTATTGATTCCCTTTTCAATATCTTTGAGACTGGACGGGTCGAACGGCTTGACAACCAGAACACGTCCTTCTTCCACCTTGATGCTGGCGATCTGATTCAGCGGTGTCGGGCTTCCGTAATAGTCGACTTTCACACTGTTCAGCATGCCGGCGTTTGCCATTCCGGTACGGATCGTCTGAAGATCTTCCTTCAGATGCTCAACCGCACCTTCCATCTTCTTTTCACTGGAATCTACGATAGGATAAGCCATAGTAATTTTTCCTCCTGCCTGCGCTTATTATCTGATGATCGTACAGACAGCGGTTCCCTGTACTGCCTTAACGATATTTCCGGGTTCATTCATATTGAAGACACTGAGCTCTGTATGGTTGTCCATGCACATACTGATGGCGGTGCTGTCCATGACGTGAAGTCCTTTGTTCAGCACATCCATATACGTAAGTTCACTGAACCGCTCTGCATTCGGGTTTGTCTTCGGGTCGTCGCTGTATACGCCGTCCACTCCGTTTTTCGCCATCAGGATGACATCTGCCTTGATCTCGGAAGCCCGTAATGCGGCAGTCGTATCCGTGGAAAAGAACGGTGATCCGGTTCCGCCGCCAAAGATCACAATCCTTCCTTTTTCCAGATGACGGATCGCTCTGCGTACAATGAACGGCTCTGCTACTTTCACAATATCAATACTGGTCTGCACACGGGTATCCAGTCCGTTGCGCTCAAAGCTTGACTGCAGCGCAAGCGCATTGATGATTGTCGCAAGCATTCCCATATGATCGCCCTGTACCCGGTCGATTCCGATCTCCGTGAGATTCTTGCCGCGAATGAAATTACCGCCGCCTACTACAATAGCGACTTCAACGCCAAGCGCATGCACCTCTTTCAGTTCGGCTGCCAGCCGGTCAAGAACGACCGGATCAAAGGCATTTCCGCCCCCGGAAAGCGCTTCTCCGCTCAGCTTGAGAAGAATACGTTTATACATCTGATCGAAGTCCTCTTCTTTCTGTTTCCCATTATAGCATTGCCGCATCGCTCCTGCATGGAAGATTCCGCCCCGGCTGTTCACTTCCCATCGATCCGCCATCCTCATCGGTTCAGCCTGCAGGCAGTAATGTAAAATAAGAGTCAGGAGGAAATAACCATGGAACCATACGGCATCATTGACATCGGCTCCAATACAGTCGTTGTTGTCATCTATGAATCAATCGATCCGATCCGGATCGCTGTCTATGAAGCAGAGCCCGTCCGGCTGATCAGCTATAACCGCGGCGGCGTCATGCAAGAAGAAGGCATTGAAAAGACCCTTCAGGTACTGAAGCGCTACCGGTCCATCCTGGAGGATCATCATGTCGCAAAGACCTTTGCGTTTATCACCGAGCCCTGGCGGCATCTGAGCAATACCGGATATTTTCTGAGCCGGCTTGCCGAAAGCGGCTTTGAAATCGATCCGCTTTCCGGCACATCTGAAGCCTCGTATGACTTCTATGGCTCCCGCATCGACTGCGGTGATATTCCAACCGGCAATGCGGTTGATATCGGCGGCGGTTCCACCGAGCTGATCTCGTTTCAGGACAATGCGATTCATGCGGTTTACTCCCTGCCCGCCGGTGCGGTAAGACTGAAAGAACTGCCGGTTGAGGATGCTGTTCCTGCCCGGCTGATACAGGATGCCTTTGCGGCGTGTCCTTCCCTCAGGGATACGCCAGGCGAACTGCTGATCGGGATCGGCGGTACTGCAAGGGCGGCCGGCCTGCTTGCGGAAGAACTCTTTCCGGGTCAGCCGATCACAATCGATACCATCCGAACTATGCGGGATCATCTGAAGGAAGAAGAGGAAACGACTGTTGCCGCAATGAAGAAAGTGATCGCCCCGGGCCGCTGGGCTGTTCTGCTGCCAGGTCTGAACATGCTGTGGGGGGTTATGAATGCGTATCACGCAAAAACCCTGCGTGTCTCGCAGGGCTGTGTAAGAGAAGGTTATCTGCTGCAGAAGCTCAGCGCTCCGCAATGATGTCCGCAACGATCAGTCCGTTTGCGGCAGCCTGCGACAGGCTGCGGGTAAACCCCGCGCCGTCTCCCAGCGCAAAGATTCCCTTTGCGGCAGTCAGTTCAAAGTCTCTGCAGTCGGGACGCGCACTGTAATACTTGCATTCGATCCCGTAAAGCAGGGTGTCATAATTGGCGGTTCCCGGAGCCACCTGATCCAGCGCATGAAGCGTCTCTACGATATTATCGAGCTGACGCTTCGGCATGCAGAGCGACAGGTCTCCCGGCACCGCTTTTAATGTCGGCTTCACATAGGACTCTTTCATGCGGAAAGCCGTCGAGCGTCTGCCCCGTTCAAGATCGCCAAGCCGCTGCACCAGAACGCTTCCGCCGGAGATCTCATTGGCAAGAGACGCAACATGGCGCGCATACTGCACCGGTTCATTGAACGGACTCGTAAAATGCGTGCTCGAAAGCAATGCGAAATTCGAGTTGGCGGAACGCTTTGCCGGGTCTTTGTATGAATGCCCGTTCACGGTCAGAATCCCGTCGCTGTTTTCCGTTACCACATGGCCCCGCTCATTGAAGCAGAACATCCGGACACGATCAGTGTACTGTTTTGTCCGGTAAAGAATTTTCGGTTCATAGATCCGGGAAGAAAACGGTTCCCATACTTCGTACGGCACTTCCACCCGCACGCCGATATCCACCTGATTATTGATGCGGGAAATCCCGTTTCGATCACACCAGTCCTGAAACATCCGGTTTCCGATCCGGCCGACCGCAAAAATCACTTTCTCGCCGCTGATCCGGGTTTCTGTTCCGTTCTGCACATAGATAACCGTATGGCTGTCCCTCTCCACATCCTTCACATCCGCCATGGTACGGATCGTCACCCGCCTGCGCAGCTCCTCAATCATTCTGCGCATCGTTTCATAATTGGCATCCGTTCCAAGATGCTTGACTTTCCCCTGCTGCATGAACAGATCATGCCGGATGCAGAGCGCCTTGAGGCTGTCATCCGGTTCGAATACCTCTTCCTGCGCCCCGAATTCCATCAGAATCCGGTCTGCCTGAAGGATGTACTCCATCACCCTGCTTTCATCCATCACATCCGGCAGCCAGCCGCCGTATTCGGTGGTGATATTGTATTTCCCATCGGAAAACGCACCGGCACCCGCCATGCCTTCCATGATCGCGCACGGTTTGCAGTGCAGGCATTTCTCCGTTTTCTTCGAAAGGATCGGACAGCTTCTGTTTTCAAGGTCCGCACCCCGTTCAAGTATGATGATCTTTGCGTCTTTCTTCTTTTCGCTGAGACGCCAGGCGCACATCAGGCCGCCGATTCCGCCGCCGATGATGACGGCGTCATAGTGTTCTGTCAATCCCATTCTTTCAATCCCCCATTCCTTATTCCGTCAGCGAAAGCTCTGATACAGCTTCATATTGACGACAACACCGATCACGGAATATGCATGTTCTGCTTCATTCCGGGAAATCAGATGGAACGAGCACGTACACGACTTCTTGCCGAGGCCGATCTCCGCGGTCTCCCACTGATTCGACTGTAGCAGCTGTTCACAGACTTCCCTCAGCCTGATGGAAACCGGATAGGACTGATCATTCATCACCGTATCAAACCGGCTGATGGAAGAAATATCCCTTGAATGCAGAAAGTTGCGGAAAGGCGCATTGCTCAGCATCGTATGAAGCGTTCCGTCACGCATTTCGCAGATTGCCGCGGGCAGTTCATCCGAAACGGTATCCAGCGTACGATCGTAATGAAGCCGGGCAGGCTTGGCAAGATTCACCTTGCTCATAGCGGCATAATACGGTTCATCCGCGTGCAGTTCGATCTGATGTGCTGTAAGAAATGCCTGTGAACTGATTTCTTCAAAACTGAGATTTTCAGACAGCCAGAATCCCTGCATATATTCGCAGCCGGATTCCGCCAGAAACTGCGCTTCATGTTCACTTTCAACCCCGAGGGCAAGCGAAGCGATATTCAGCTCTTTCACCATGCCGATGACATGCGCGAGAAAAACACGCCGGGAATATACATCATTCTGATTCCGCATGGAACGGATATCAATTTTGATGCCGTGGATCAGCCCCTGATACAGAACGTCGACTGTCGAATGATCCCGGCAGAAGCCGTCCATCCAGATCTGATACCCTTCCTGCTTCAGCTCTTCCAGCACCTGTGTGAACCGGCTGTTCGTATGCCGGAACGCCGATGCCATGATATCGAAATGGATCAGCGAATGGTCCATCTCCTTTGTCAGTTCATTAATCCGGGTAACAATCGCTTCCTCCTCGAAATCACGGCTGGAAAGATTGATGACGATCGGCATCACCGGCAGTCCGCGGTCCTGGTAGTTCCGAAATGCCTCTACCGCATTCTTCAGAACATGCATGTCATGTTCGAGAATCTGACGGGTGCTTTCCAGTACCGGCACATAAGTCTCCGGTTCCAGAACCCCGTATTTCGGATCATTCCACCTCGGCAGCACTTCCACTCCGCAGACAAAATGATTGACTGAGCGAAATACCGGCTGATAAAGATTTTCAATATATCCTTTTTCCAGCACTTCATCCAGGTGATCGGAAATGTACTGCTTCTGTTCCAGCTTCTTCCGCATCTCATCGTCATACCATGAGCAGGTCTCCGTGCGCCTGCTTCCGATCAGCGCCTGTCTTGCACAGTCGCAGGCAAGACTCACATCCACCGAGCCATCCCGCAGCTCATACAATCCTGCCCGGACAGCGATCCGCGCATCCCCTGCGGTTTCATTCAGCTTGACGGCAACGGATTCGATCTTTTCCACAATCCCGTTTTTCGGTGCAATCAGCGTAAAGTGATCGTCCGCAAGCCGGCATACCAGATCATCTCTGAATTCTTTCGAAAGAATCACGGCCATCCGCTTCAGCAGCCGGTCTCCCGCTTCAAACCCATGTTTGCGGTTGTAGTCCTTGAACCCGGCAAAGTTGAAATAGGCAAGCACCGGACGCTTTCCCGAGGAGCGCAGAATATCTGCCGTAAGATCCGCCCGCGAGCGGAAATACATCATATTCGGAAGATTTGTCAGAGTATCCATTTCCCCGGAGCGCAGATTGTTTTCCAGTTTCTTCACATCCGACTGATCGGATTTTTCTTCCGGACTGTAATACGCACCGGTGATACTGCCCTTCTTTGACATCTTCCCTTCATAGAGCTTCGAATCAGCGAGCGAAATCATCTGGCTCAGATCGTTCTCATTGCGGATCGTTCCGATCGCAAAGCCGGCAGTCGAGCCAAGATGGAGAATCTTTTCCTGATAATGGAATACCCGGAACCGGCTGTGCCACTCATGAATAGCAGAAAGAATCTTCGCTTCATCCCAGCCCGGCAGAATCAGAAGGAACTCATCTCCGCCGAACCGGTAAACCGCATCTGCACCGAACGTCTGCGTCAGCGTCTTTGCCATATGGCAGAGCACATCGTCTCCCGTATCATGTCCATAGGTATCGTTGTAATATTTGAAGTCATCGATATCCGCCATCAGAAGCGCCGCTTCTTTTCCCTTCAGCTGATCGAAATCCTTCCGCAGCCCATACCGGTTCTTCAGTCCGGTCAGCTCATCCTTCATAGAGATATCCGAAAGCCGCTGATTCATCTGATTCAGCTTCTCTTCTGACTCCGCCGCCCGGATCTGCGTAATCCAGCGGACGATTGCGATCACTTCCATCATGATTGCCATGAAGTTCAGAATCTCCTTGGCATATCCGGACATGATGATGCGCTTGTTGGCATAGACCGGAATGATCAGAAAGGCAGTAATCGCCATCAGGCTGGTAGAGACCGGATTCGCAAGCATCAGCGCAAAAATCCATGCGACGATCGGAATCAGTACAATCATCTGCTTGCCGATCGCATAGTCATAAATCGAAATTATCTGGCCAAGCACGACACACCCGAAAAAGAAAATATAAAGACTGACACAGACAATCTTATGCGACTTCAGTTTTCCCGTAAGATACAGCAGCGAAACTGCAAGCAGCTGAATCGAACAGACTGCAAGTGCGATAAAACAGTAATTATAGACAACTTTCGGGATCAGCCCCCACAGCAGTACGGTCCGGTTGTACAGCACACGCTCCATAAACAGCGTATAAATCGAAACCGGCACAGCGGTGTGCATATTCGTTCTGTCAATCCATTCCTGTACAAATTCACTCTTTCTGTCCAGTCGAAAAAAATGAAGAATCGAGAGGATAAACTTATTCAGCTCCATGAGATTTCACTTACCTTGATGATATTCTACAATAAATTTCCGAATTCATTAAAACGGGTTTGCCCTGTCAGCGCAAATAATGACCGGAACACATTGCAATAAAACCGTATATTCCAAGTTCATGCGCCTGTCGGTATTCCCCTTTGCACATCCGGATTCACCTGCTTTTTTATTCCGCGTTTTTGACCCTCCTTCCCCAGCTTTCTTTTCCTGCCAGTTTTGTCATCCGATCTATGAGAGCAGGAAAACAGAACGAAAAGGATCATTTCGGGCGGTACACGGATGCAGAAATTTTTCTTATAATAAAAAATAACAAGAAGGTTGAGGATCTCATAATGAAACTGATTCTGTTATGCGGCGGCGGCGGAAAACGGCTCTGGCCGGTTTCCAATAAAGTACATTCCAAGCAGTTCGTTCAGCTCTTTGACAACGGCATCGACGGCTATCGCTCCATGCTGGAACGCGTCATTTCCGAGATCCATTCCATCGATCCTGAAATGAGCGTCACAATCGCAGCCGGGCGTGTTCAGACAGAAGAAGTACGCAGTCAGCTCGGTTATGACGTACGGCTGACGGAAGAACCCGTACGGAAAAACACCTTTCCTGCCATCTCGCTTGCGGCGTCCTATCTCCGTGACCATGACAAGGTTGACCCGCATGAACCGGTTGTCATTTTTTCAGTTGACAGCTACGCGGACCGCAGCTTTTACGAAAGCCTGTTCAGGCTTGCTGAGATCGTGGAAAGCGGCCGTTCCAACCTCGTGCTGATGGGAATCGAACCAAGCGGACCAAGTGAAAAATACGGTTATATCATTCCTTCTTCGCCTGACATGATCAGCGATGTAAAGGAATTCCGGGAGAAGCCGGATATCGAAACCGCAAAACAGTATATTGCCCAGAATGCATTATGGAATGCCGGCGTATTTGCCTGTCGCCTGGAATATCTTCTGAAACGGGCAGAACGCGTCTTCGGCAACGCCAGCTACAATTATCTGCTGATGCATTACCCGGAGCTGAAAGCGATCAGTTTTGATTATGCGGTTGTCGAAAAAGAACCGAGCATTGCCGTATTGCGCTATCACGGCACCTGGGCAGACGCCGGCGAATGGAACAATCTCGCCTCGCTTTTGAACAACGGGGACGTCGGACAGACGGTACGGGATGATACCTGTGAAAATACCCTGATCGTCAATCATCTTGACCTGCCGGTTCTTGCGATCGGCGCTAAGAATCTGATCATCGCTGCCGGACGTGACGGCATTCTGGTATGCGATAAGCAGAAAGCTTCCTCACTGACCGATTATGTTGACCAGGTCTGGTTTGAACCGCGGGTCATCGGCAAACGGTACGGCGGAAAAGAAGTGCTTTACCGCAATGAGACAAGTGAAACCTCTCTGTTAACGGTAAAGGCAGGCGCTTCTGTCACAATCAAGACCAGCCTTGGCGTACGCAAGACCCTCACCGTTCTCCATGGCGCAGGCGAGATGCTCAAACCGGGTACGATCTTTACGATTCAGGATGGCGAAAAGTGGCAGATCAACGCTGACACCGATATTGAACTGATTGAAACCATGATTGAATTTGAAATCGAACCGGAAGCAGAATAGCTTTTGCTTTCTTCAGACAATCACAGTAAAAAGCGGCCGCAGCCGCTTTTTCTCCGGTTCATTCTCTGTTTTCTGAAGAAGCTTCTTTCATCTGCTGTGTCCGTTCGCTGATGATATAGCGGGGACGATGCTTGGCCTCCATATAAGTTTTTCCGACATATTCACCGATGATTCCAAGACTGAT